>JBCCET010000023.1:0-49355 GCA_039030095.1 Pseudomonadota bacterium
ACTTTCCTCTCTCTTATTTGTTCAATCAGTTTATTGGTAGCAGTGTAGTTTTTCCCGAATACCAGCAGACCGGAAGTGAGTCGGTCGAGACGGTACACAGCTGAAACGCGTGAGACAGCGATGATCAATGACTCATTATAGACCAAAGGTCAACGATACTGGAGAGTGTCTGATCTCACTGCGGAGGTGGGAGAAGCCATATTCCTTGCCCAGAATGAATATCAACGAGTTGTGTCTGTATTTGCCACATGGGTGGACGGGTATAGAGGCAGGCTTGTCTATAACCAGGTAGTCGTCGCTGTTCTCTATCACTTTGATAGGCTGCGCAGTCACTGGTAGTTCATGCCTGCACCAATCATGAGCTCGATAGGCTAAGCTATGGCGTCGGAAATCACATCGACCGCCAGCGGCACGTCACCTTCCAGAACCCGCACATAATACGCAGTCATTTCCCGGCTGGTATAAGCGTTGATATAGCCCCCGGCGTCTTCAATCGCCTCGGCAATCTGCAGGGAAGTGCGCCGCTTGGTGCCCTTGAACGCCATATGCTCCAGAAAGTGAGCAACGCCGTTTTGTTCCACCCGCTCATGGCGACCACCGGCCCCCACCCAGATGCCCAACGAGGCTGACTTCAGCCCCTCCATGCGTTCCGAAACAATCCGGAACCCGTTCGCCAACGTCGTGGTTTCAACCGTCAAACACTTGTCCTTTCACGGATCACCGCCTCAACCGTGGCCAAATCACCTGCCACGCGGGTCACCCGCTCTTCCCGTTCAAATAAATCCGCCATCCGGTCCGGCAACCCCGGGCGCTCGCCCGTAGCTGCTTCGACCGCATCCGGGAACTTGGCCGGATGGGCGGTCGCGAGCGTTATCATGGGCACGTCACTTGCGCCAGCCCTGTCCGCCACAAGCGCACCAATGGCCGAATGCGGGCACAACACCTCACCCGTCCTGCGCGCGAAATCGGTAATGGCCTGGCTGGTCTCCGCCTCGCTCACCCGGTCGCTGTCAAATTCATCGCGAAGACGGCTCAGCGCCCCCTGGCTCAGATCAAACCGCCCGTCCCCTTTCAGGGCATCAAACAGCTGTGCTACAGCCGCGCCTTCGCGATCGTAGAGGTCAAAGACAAGCCGCTCAAAGTTTGACGATACTTGAATGTCCATTGAGGGGCTGATCGACGGCGAAACACCAGTCTTTTCATGGGCCCCGGACTGCAACGTCCGGTGCAGAATATCGTTCTGGTTTGTCGCAATCACCAGCCGGTCAATCGGCAAACCCATGCGTTTGGCCACGTAGCCCGCAAAAATGTCGCCGAAGTTGCCGGTGGGCACGCAAAAACTGACCGCCCGGTGCGGCGCACCCAGCGCCACGGCAGAGGTGAAGTAATACACCACCTGCGCCAGCACCCGCGCCCAGTTGATTGAATTCACACCTGCCAGCCGCACCCCGTCGCGGAAGTCAAAGTCGTTGAACATATCTTTGAGAAGCGCCTGACAGGTATCGAAATCCCCATCCACCGCTAGGGCATGCACATTGTCCTCTGACACACAGGTCATCTGGCGGCGCTGCACCTCAGACACGCGGCCATGGGGGTACATGATAAAGGTGTTCACAGCATCCAGGCCCCGGAACGCCTCCATCGCGGCGGACCCGGTATCCCCACTTGTGGCGCCCACAATGGTCACACTTTTGCCAGCCCGCCCAAGGGCAACTTGGAACATCTGGCCGATCAACTGCATGGCCACGTCTTTGAACGCCAGCGTCGGCCCGTGGAACAGCTCCAGCAAAAAGTGGTTGTGATCCAGCTGCTTGATCGGGCAGCGCGCGTCATGGCCGAATACAGAATAAGCCTTGGCGATGATGTCGCGAAACTCCGCATCCGTGAACGTGTCACCGATGAACGGACGCATCACTGTGAAGGCCACGTCCTCGTAACTCTGCCCGGCAAAGCCTGCGATCACATCCCGGCTCAGGGTTGGAAAACTCTCAGGCACATAAAGCCCGCCGTCGCGCGCAAGGCCCGTCAGCATTGCGTCCTTGAAGGACAAAACGGGCGCCGCGCCCCGGGTGGAGATATACCGCATGTGCCGAATCCTTTAGATCGTGCGCCGCCTGATACGCCAGATCAGGTAGACTGTCATCGCCAACCAGCAGACGGCCATGGAAAACCAGGTGACGGCGTACTCCAGGTGGTCGTTTGGAATGTTTGTGGCCACCCGGATTGGCTTTGGCATGTTTTCGGGCGCCGGTCGCGCCGCACTTGCGACAACCAGTATCGGTTCCGCGCCAAGCGCCTTGGCCATTGCGGGCAGGTCACGCGCAAACCAGATGTTACGCCCCAGATCCGGGTCAGGGGTAAACCGGGGGTCCACTTCATTGGGCCACAAAAGGTTGCCGGTGACCTCTATAGCACCTTCGGGACGCGCTTCTGCTTTTCGGGCCTCCGCCACAAAACCTAGGTCCACCAGAACTGCACGCCCGTCCCCTAGCACAAGCTTCGAGATCACCAAAAAACCCGGCCCCACATTTTTTTGCGACGTCAGGATGTGGATCTCATCCCCGGTCAGATCGCCGGTCACCAGCACACGAAGATAGCTGTGCTCCACCTCCACTGGCGTCGGCGGCAAGGCCACCGGTTCAGCTTGCATGCGCCCATCAATCTCCGCCAGTTTGCCCTCCTTCCAGGCCAACCGATCAAGCTGCCAGAACCCCAGCCAAAGCAAAATCGCCAACCCGCCAAACCCGAGTATCAAAGCAAACAGATAACGCATGGGTCCCTTCTTCTTTGGGCCAGAAATATCCCGGGGGAATTGGCCGAAGGCCAAGGGGGCAGCGCCCCAACCCCTTCAAAGACAAAGGGCGCAGGCCTGAAACCCGCGCCCTCCAAAACTCTCGAATATCCCGCTTACCGCGCCCAGATGTAGACCGCTGCAAACAGGAACAGCCACACCACGTCAACGAAGTGCCAGTACCAGGCCGCCGCTTCAAAACCTACGTGGCGCTCCTTGGTAAAGTGGCCCAACTGCGCGCGCCACAGGCAGATTGCAAGGAACAGCGTACCCACAACCACGTGGAAGCCGTGAAACCCGGTCGCCATAAAGAAGTTGGCGCCGTAGATATTGCCGGAGAAGCCAAAAGCCGCGTGGCCATATTCGTAGACCTGCAGGACGGTGAAGAAGACGCCCAGCACAATTGCGCCCACCAAGCCCCAAACCAGGCCTTTGCGGTCGTCGTCGTGGGCCAGTGCATGGTGCGCCCAAGTGGCGAAACACCCCGAACACAGCAAGATCAGCGTGTTGATCAGCGGCAAATGCCAGGGGTCAAAGGTCTCAATCCCCACAGGCGGCCAAACCCCGTCAACGGCCGGGCTGATCCCGTCTGGGTGGATCGGATAAAGCGCGTGTTTGAAGAAGGACCAGAACCAGGCAACAAAAAACATCACCTCTGACATGATGAACATGATCACGCCGTAACGCAGGCCAATCACCACCACTGGGGTATGATCGCCCACATGGCTTTCACCCACCACATCGGACCACCACACAAACATGACGGAGAGCACGCTCATGAACCCAATGATCATCAGCCACGGACCGGTGATCTCCGGCGGGTTTTCAAAAATCCAGCCAAGCACGGGTATGCCACCACCCATCCAGGCAACGGCTCCCGACAGCATCATAAAAGCCGAAATGGCCCCTGCCATGGGCCACAGCGAGGGGTTGAGGATGTGGTAGTCGTGGTTCTTAGCACCTGCCATTTTGGTCTCCCCTTATCGCCATCAGTTCGTTTCAGGCTGGCTTAGGCTTGCGTGTTCTTCGGGCACGTCCGTCTCGTAGAACGTGTAGCTGAGCGTGATCGACTTGATTGACCGAGCCTCTATATCGTCCATGATCTCTGGATCAATAAAGAATGTCACGGGCATTTGCACCGTCTCGCCAGGTTGCAGAACCTGCAACTCAAAACAGAAACAGTCGATCTTGGAAAAGTAGCTGCCGGCGGCAAATGGAAAAACGTTAAAGCTCGCCGTGCCCGCAATCACCCGGTTGGTTGGGTTATGCGCCTCATAAAAGGCCAGGCCGGTTTCGCCGATCTTCAACTCCATCGTACGTACGACAGGTTTGAAATCCCATTGCATGTCGTCCGTCAGGGATCCGTCGAACCGAACCTTCATCACCCGGTCTAACACCACATCAGAAGCAGCCTCAGCTGCCTGGGTCGTACCACCGTATCCGGTTACCCGGCAAAACCAGTCATAAAGCGGTACGCTGGCAAAGCTGAGCGTCAGCATGGCCCCGGTCAGGACCAAAAGTTTTACCACGGTGCGCCGTTTGTCAGTCATTGCGCGATCTCCAGCTGCGGGCGGGCCACATGGTCAAAAGCTTCCATGTTTTCGCCGCGCATCATCTTTGCAACCGTAACCGCAAACACCACCGCCACAAACCCTGCCAGGACAAACCCCAGCATCATGTTCGACCGCCGTTTGCGGTCCGACTGCGGATGTGGATTGCCGATAGCCATCAGATCACGACCGGCCAAAAATCGATCAACCCGAAGAACCGCAACAAGTCGTCGCCCAAAAGCGCGGCGAAATGGGCAAACAAATAGATCAGCGACTGTTTAAAGAACTGACGTTCTACCAAGTGCTTGTCCGCATCGCTATCGGCATCCGTGCGGCGCCAGACTGCGTAGGCGCGGACCGCAAAGCGGCTGTTGAGCCACAAAGCCGTCAGCAGAAAAACCGGCCCGCCGATGGAACTGAAGGCCGTCGCCACACACACCGCAGCCAGCACCAGTGTATAGACAAAAATGTGGCGCCGCGCGCTGTCGCGGCCATGGGTAACCGTCAACATCGGCACGCCCGCGTTTGAATAGTCTTCTTTTGTGAACAACGCCAAAGCCCAGAAATGGGGCGGGGTCCACATGAAGATGATTGCAAACATCAACACACTTTCGATCGAAACGCCGCCGGTTGCGACAGCCCAGCCAATCATTGGCGGGAACGCCCCTGCTGCACCACCGATGACGATGTTCTGGGGCGTCCAGCGCTTCAGACAGACTGTATAGATCACCGCATAGAAAAAGATGGTGAATGCCAGGAACCCGGCTGCAAACATGTTTGCGGTCAGGGCCAACATCGCGATAGCAATCACCGATAGCCAAAGGCCAAAGATCAACGCGTTGGATGCGCTGATGCGGCCGCCCGGCACAGGCCGGTTTTCCGTGCGCTGCATAATCGCATCGATGTCTGCATCCCACCACATATTCAACGCACCAGACGCACCAGCACCAAGCGCAATGAACAGGATCGCGGCGAAGCCGATGACCGGATTGGTGTAGACAGGTGCCACAATCAGGCCGACAGCTGCCGTGAACACAACCAGTGTCATGACACGGGGCTTCAGCAGTGCGAAGTAGTCTTCGAACTCTGCCTCATAGTCGCTGCCGGTATAGGTTGCGTCACTCATGATATTGTCCTGGCGCTGCCGCTTATTGCGCCGCCTCTGCGGCGTCCACCATGCCGACGCTTGCGTCAGCAACACGGGTGGTTGGTTTTACACCGGCATAAGCGTCTTGGGCCGCCGCCAACCATTTTTCGTAGTCTGCTTGCGACACGGCTTTGACCGTGATCGGCATGTACGAATGGTCTTTACCGCACAGCTCGGAACACTGGCCAAAGTAGATGCCTTCTTTACCTTCATCGACCGTGAACCAAAGTTCAGCCAGACGACCGGGAACGGCATCTTGCTTCACACCAAACGCCGGGATCGTCCATGCGTGGATCACGTCGCCGCCGGTAACTTGTACAACGATGGTTTTACCCGTTGGCACAACGACCGCAGTGTCAGTGGCCAAAAGCCAGTCTTTTTCCGTGTAGCCTGCACCGGCCAGCTCATCTTTTTGCAGCATGAAACTGTCAAACTCAAACCCATGGTCCACGTATTCGTGGGTCCAATACCATTGGTTGCCGGTTGCCTTGATGGTCACGTCGGCTTCAGGGATCTCTTGCTGTTTGAACAAAAGTGTCAGCGACGGTGGCACAATCGCGATCAGGATCAGGATCGGAACGACCGTCCAAGTTACTTCCAGCATGGAGTGGTGGGTGAAGGTCGCAGGCTCCGGATTGGCCTTTTTGTTGAACCGAACGATGCAGTAAATCAGCAACGCTGTCACAAAAACTGAGATCGCGGTGATGATGTAAAGCAGGAAAGTATCCAGCCAAATTATGTCGCGCATCATCTCTGTCGCCGGGACTTGGAAGCCCAGACCGTCCTGAATGGGTGCGCCCAGCACTGGCAGTTCTGGCAGGACCTGATCTTGCGCCTGCGCCATACCGGCAAGGGCGAAAGCCATGGCACCAGCAGTTAAGCCTTTGATTTTAGAGGCAAATTGCATGTCTGTCTTCCCTAACTTGTCAGGCGGCACCCGCCTGTTTCGGTACATATTCGCCCGGTGACTGCGACATAGAATCCCCGGTTGTCTATCAGCCCCTTACAAACAATATTAGCGGCAGACTGACAAGCCAAAGCAACGCGGCAAAGCGCCGCCGCCTGATGTCAAAGAGGAAGCCCCCTTGCGCGATGATGCAGCCCCCTTTCGCCCCCTTGAAACACGCCTCGATCCAGAGGCCGCCCAGGACATCCTGAAAACCGCGCTGGCAGGCGCCGACGACGGGGAGCTTTTCTTTGAACGCCGCCGGTCAGAGGCGCTCTTGTTTGATGACGGACGCCTGAAAAACGCATCCTACGACGCGTCCGAAGGGTTCGGTCTGCGCGCCGTGAAAGGCGAAGCCACCGGCTACGCCCACGCCACCGAGATGACCGAGGCCGCCTTACGCCGCGCTGCGCAAACCGTGCGCCTCGCTGTGGGCGACGGCGGCGGGACCATGGCCGTGGCGCCCAGGTCCACAAATACGCGGCTCTATTCGGACGCGGACCCGATGGCCGACGCTGCTTTTTCAGTGAAGGTGGACGTGCTGCGTGAAATTGACGCCTTCTGCCGAGACACAGACCCGCGCGTGGTTCAGGTTTCCGCCTCCATCGCGGCGTCGCTGCAAGAGGTGGAGATTTTGCGCGCCGACGGCCCCGCGCGGCGCGATGTGCGTCCGATGACGCGGGTAAATATCTCTGTGATTATGGAAGAAAACGGCCGCCGGGAGTCTGGTACATCCGGCGGCGGCGGGCGCTACAGCCTTTCACCCTTGTTGGAGCCTGACCACTGGAAGGGCGTCGCGATGGAGGCGATCCGGGTTGCCACTGTGAACCTGGGCGCTGAGCCCGCCCCCGCTGGCGTCTTTGACGTGGCCCTTGGCCCCGGCTGGCCCGGCATTTTGCTGCATGAGGCGGTAGGACATGGGCTGGAAGGGGATTTTAACCGCAAGAAAACCTCCGCCTTTGCGGATCTCATGGGTCAGCGCGTGGCGGCACCCGGTGTGACCGTGCTCGACGACGGGACAATCCCCGACCGGCGCGGGTCGATCAGCATTGACGACGAAGGCACCCCTTCGGGCAAGAACGTCTTGATAGAAGACGGCATCCTGGTGGGTTACATGCAGGATCGCCAGAACGCCCGGCTGATGGGGGTGGACCCAACCGGCAACGGACGGCGCGAAAGTTATGCCCACGCGCCGATGCCGCGCATGACCAATACCTACATGCTGGCAGGCGACGCCGCCCCCGGCGATGTGGTGGCAGAGGTCAAGGATGGCATCCACGCCGTGGGATTTGGCGGCGGACAGGTCGACATCACCAACGGCAAGTTCGTTTTCTCCTGTACCGAAGCCTACCGCGTGAAAAACGGCAAACGCGGTGCGCCCGTCAAAGGCGCTACGTTGATCGGCGACGGGGCAACCGCGCTGCAACAGATCCGCGCAATCGGCAACGATTTCTCGCTGGATCCGGGCATGGGTAACTGCGGCAAATCCGGCCAGTGGGTGCCGGTAGGCGTGGGCCAGCCAACCTTGCTTATCGGTGGTTTGACCGTAGGCGGGTCCGCCATATGACCGAGTTACGCAATGCAGTTGAGGCCGACATCTCCGCCTTAGCGGCACTTTGGCATTCCGGCTGGCGCGAGGCGCACATGGCCCATGTGCCAGAAAACTTGGTGGCAATGCGCACAGCCGAGAGTTTTTTGATCCGTACGCGCCGTCATCTACAAAGTATCCGCACAGCTGGAACGGAAGGCGCCCCGCTTGGGATGTGCATCGTAAAAGACCATATCATTGAGCATATTTACGTCGCGCCTTCGGCCAGAGGCAGCGGGCTGGCCAATGACCTGATCGAAGATGGCTTGCGCAAAATTGCGGAAGCAGACTTTACCACGGCCGAGCTGGCCGTCATCCCGGAAAACGCGCGTGCCATTGCGTTTTACAAGAAAACGGGCTGGCGCGAGGGCTCGATCAAGAATGTCAGCTTGGAAACACTGGCGGAACCTTTTGATCTGGCCTGTATCATCATGCACAAAAACGTGTGAATTTTTGCGAATGGCTCGCAACTGAGCTTTCTATACTTATATATAGCCGATGAAACGCAGAACTTTCCTTCAGGCCGCATCTGCGGCCGTCGCAACACCCGCCTTGCCCATCGCGGCAAATGCGGCACCGGTTGTCGCCGCCGCGCCTGCCGCCGCCGCACAGCCCTACATATGGGCAGAATTCGTGGCGCGCGTGCATAATTCCGCATCCCCCGCGATGTTCCAGCGGCTGCTGAAACTGGATGAGGCAACAGCCAACGGCGTCTACCGCGAACTCTTGCGCGACAAGGTGATCACCGCCCCGGATGCTTTCGGCATCAGCAAAGCTGCCCGTCCCTATCCCCATCCACCGCTCAAAGCTGGCGGCGCCAAACCTGGAAAGATCTCCCGCGCCAAACCGAAGGTTGAAAAAGCCTTCGCAAAAGACCCGTCGCGGGCGGAAAAAGGCCAAGAGGCCGAGGTGGTGGAACAGGAAAACGAAGCGACCGGCGAAATCCCGACCTGACGTTCAGCCTTCATTAACCAAATCGCGTGCAGGCTGCGCCCTATGCAACACGCCGCACAGACCCTGGGGGATAGCGACCGGATTGATTGGCTCCAATTGATCCGGTCGCGTCGCGTGGGGCCGCAGACCTTTTTCCGGCTGTTGGCGGAACACGGCACTGCACGCGCAGCTTTGGCAGCACTTCCCGATGTGGCCCGTGATGCCGGCGTGCACGCCTATCAGATCTACAGCCGGACCCAGGCCAGCGACGAATATTGGCGCGGGATAGAACGCGGTTTCAGGCTTTTGATGGCGCCGGACTCGGATTACCCTACCTTGTTGCGCGGACTGGATGGCACACCCCCGGTATTTTGGGCATTGGGCGACACCCGCTTGGCGGCACGCCGCGCGGTGGCAATTGTGGGCGCCCGCAATGCCTCTGCCCTTGGCAAGCGTTTCACAACTCAACTGTGCCGTGACTTAGGGGATGCCGGGTTTGTGGTTGTCTCAGGGCTGGCACGCGGCATTGATGCGGCCGCTCACGGGGCTGCGCTGAAAAGCGGTACAATTGGCGTGCAGGCAGGTGGGCTCGACGTGATTTACCCGATTGAGAACACCGACCTGCACACGGACCTGACAAGCAATGGCCTGCGGCTTAGCGAACAGGCGTTGGGCCTTGTGCCGCAGGCGCGTCACTTTCCGCAGCGCAACCGAATAATCGCGGGGCTGGCGGAGGCTACAATTGTTGTAGAAGGTGCAACCAGATCCGGCTCCCTGATCACCGCGCGAGAGGCGGCAGATATGGGCCGCGAAGTAATGGCGGTGCCGGGCAACCCGATGGATCAACGGGCAGCTGGATGCAACACGCTGATCCGCGATGGCGCAACCCTTGTCAGATCCGCCCAAGACGTTGTGTCGGCCCTGTCGTCCGCTCGCCCCACAGAAACCACGACGCGCCCAGTTCCCGCGCCCCCCGCACCCGATGGCCCGGCGCTGGAGCCGCAGGTTTTATCGTTGCTGTCCGTCAACGGCGTGTCAGAGGATGCCCTGATCCGCGACGTAGGGGCACCAGCGGCCAAGGTGGCCCCCGTGCTGACGCGGTTGGAATTGGAAGGCAAGATCGAACGCCATCCGGGCGGGCTATTGGCCCTGGCAGTCTAATTTTTTTGGGTTGCTAAGAAACACCAAAAACCAGCCAGAAACGAGCAAATCCCGTTCCCGAACGCGGGCAAACCCGCGATTTTCACATCTGGAAAAGACACACCAGCGACAAGATATAATCGGGTCAAAGTGTCGTAGCGCTGACCGAACCATTGACATCCCCCCGGCAGACGACACATGTACCGGCGCCAATGAATGTAGAATACCGACAGGACGCAAATGCCCGTAGTAGTTGTTGAATCCCCGGCTAAGGCCAAGACAATCAACAAATATTTGGGCAATGACTACATTGTCCTTGCCTCATACGGTCACGTCCGTGACCTGCCACCCAAAGACGGCTCGGTTGATCCTGACAACGGATTCGAAATGAAGTGGGAGGTCGCAAGCGACAGCCAACGCCATGTGCGGGCCATCGCTGATGCCCTCAAAGAAGACAACGCCCTGATCCTGGCCACAGACCCGGATCGCGAAGGTGAAGCGATCAGCTGGCACCTGGAAGAGGCTTTGCGCAAACGCCGTGCGATCAAAAAGGACACCCCGGTTGAACGGGTGGTGTTCAACGCCATCACCAAATCTGCGGTGACCGAGGCGATGCAAAACCCGCGCCAGGTCGACGAAGACCTGGTGGAGGCATATCTGGCACGTCGCGCGCTCGACTATCTGGTGGGCTTCAACCTTTCGCCGGTTTTATGGCGCAAACTGCCAGGCGCCAAGTCTGCGGGCCGGGTTCAATCGGTCTGCCTGCGCCTAATCGTCGAACGCGAGATGGAAATTGAGGCTTTCAAGCCACGCGAATACTGGTCGGTTAAGGCAATCCTGGCGACCCCACGCGGGCAGGAATTCGAAGCGCGCCTGACCCTTCTTGGTGGCGACAAGCTCGGCAAATACGACATCGCCACACAAGAGGCGGCAGAACTTGCAGTAGCCGCCATCAACAGCCGCGACCTGACTGCCACAAGCGTGGAGGCTAAGCCGTCATCACGCAATCCGTCGCCGCCTTTCATGACCTCGACGCTCCAGCAGGAAGCCAGCCGCAAATTCGGCTTTGGCGCGCGCCAAACCATGTCCACGGCGCAGCGGCTTTATGAAGGGGGCTACATCACCTACATGCGGACCGACGGTATCGACATGGCGCCGGAGGCCGTGGAAGACGCCCGCGGCACGATCAAATCGCGCTATGGCGACAGCTATGTGCCGGGCAAGCCGCGCATCTACAAAAACAAAGCCAAAAACGCGCAAGAGGCACACGAATGTATTCGCCCGACGGATATGTCCGCCGCCCCCGACAGCCTTGCGCGGCTGGAGCCGGACCAGCGCAAGCTCTATGACCTGATCTGGAAACGCACAATCGCCAGCCAGATGGAAAGCGCACGCCTGGAACGCACCACCGTGGACATCGGATCGGCGGACGGCCAGGTCGGTCTGCGGGCCACCGGACAGGTTGTTTTGTTCGACGGGTTCCTGCGCGCCTACGAGGAAGGCCGCGATGACGAGGTCATCGACGACGATGACAAGCGCCTGCCACAGATTGCAGAAGGCGAACCGACGGCCAAAAGCGCGGTCTCGCCTGATCAGCATTTCACCCAACCGCCACCGCGCTATACCGAGGCCACATTGGTCAAACGGATGGAAGAGCTGG
This sequence comes from Pseudomonadota bacterium, assembly GCA_039030095.1. Taxonomy (GTDB): domain Bacteria; phylum Pseudomonadota; class Alphaproteobacteria; order Rhodobacterales; family Rhodobacteraceae; genus Amylibacter. The sequence goes on from JBCCET010000023.1 coordinate 11,756, forward strand.
GCATAGGTCGACCCTCGACATATGCCAGCATAGTGACCACCATCCAGGACCGCGAATATGTTCGCAAAGACAAAGGTCGCCTGATCCCCGAAGACAAAGGTCGATTGGTGATCGCGTTTCTGGAAAACTACTTCAAACGCTACGTCAGCTATGATTTCACCGCCAATCTGGAAGAAGAGCTCGACGACGTCTCCGGCGGGCGCGAGGATTGGAAAGACGTTCTGAACCGGTTCTGGCGCGATTTTTCTGCGGCAGTGGGTGAGACGTCAGAGCTGCGCATCACCGATGTGTTGGAAAAGATCAACGAAGTGCTGGAACCGCACCTGTTCCCGGCAACCGAGGACGGCGCCGACCCGCGCCTGTGCAAGACCTGCGGCACCGGTCGGCTTTCCATGCGCACGGCGCGGTCCGGTGGGGCCTTTATTGGCTGCTCAAACTATCCCGAATGCCGCTACACCCGTCCCCTTGCGGGAGAGCTTGAAGGCGGCGATGTGGCCGGCCCCGACGGCAAATTGCTGGGCCAGGACAACGGCGACAACATCACCCTGCGCACCGGGCGATTTGGCCCCTACGTGCAACGCGGCGATCCTACGGAAGACGTGCCAAAGCCACCACGACAGTCGATCCCCAAAGGTGTGGAACTCGACAGCGTGGATTTGGCCTATGCGGTGCAACTCCTCAGCCTGCCGCGCTTTGTGGGCGATCACCCCGAAGGCGGCACGGTGGAGGCCAGCATTGGCCGCTATGGCCCCTATGTCATGTGGCAAAAACCGCCGGGTGAAGATGGCAAGGCGGTCCGCCCGATCTACGCCAATATCCAGGACACGTCCGAGGTGTTTGAAATTGGCATGAACCGCGCGGTCGAAGTGCTGGCACAAAAGGCAACGCGCGGCGGCGGGCGCCAAGCAGCAACGCCGTTGAAAGAACTGGGTGAGCACCCGGAAGACGGCGGGCCAGTGAACGTGATGAATGGCCGGTATGGACCTTACGTTAAGTGGGGCAAGATTAATGCAACCCTGCCCAAAGAAATGGAACCAGAGAAGGTGACCATGGAAGAGGCTGTCGTTCTGATCGCGGAAAAAGCGTCAAAAGGCAAAGGTGGTCGGCGCAAGAAAAAGTCCTGAGGTATGCCACTAACCGAGATGGCGTCAGAGCAATAGAGGCTGTTGGCGCAAATTTTTGGGCAATTTACAGTGCGGGCTAGTAGGCCACACCAAACACGTGTTCGCGAGCCTTTAGCAAGGCGCGGACAGCCGGTTTTCCGCTCGGAATTCTAACAGGAAAGGTCCTGTCTTCTTTGGGCCAAAAATATCCTGGGGGAGGCCGAAGGCCGGGGGCAAAGCCCCATAATTGCCCCTCCAACTAAATAGTTATTTAGGACGGGTCTGGTTTAGCCCTGATCGCCTTTGGCCATCTCACTTGCTTCTTTCAGAACCCACTTCATCCAGCGTTTCTCAGTTTTCATGGTACCACTCCTCTGCTCCGTTTCAAAAAATCTAGCGGAGCCAAGGGGCGGAAAAAGCGCGGGATGAAGGTTCTTCTAGGGTGATTTTGTGGGTCAACGGGCACGATTGTGGCCAAATAGGAAACAATTAACCTGCTGAAAAATTTGTTCTTTTAGGATACCGTGCCTCAAATGCGCCATGCCGGTGCCTGGCTGGCGTCCAAATCAAAGGCAAATCGCAGAGATACCTCTGCCATAGTCTGCCTCATTGCGGTGGGTGGTCCGCCGGTAAGAAAAAAACCGCGTTTCATCGGCATAGGTGCATTGGCCAACCCAGTCCGCCTCCACCCCGTCGGCGCGCAGTTGTGCAAGGCAAAAACCAGGCAGATCAAACAGCATCCGATCGCCCTCGCCCTGTGCAAAATGGCGGGTGTGGTCGGGGTGTTCGTCGCGAAAGCGGTCGAAAAACTCAGGGCCCACCTCATAGTTGGCCTGGCTGATGCACGGCCCCACAGTGGCAACTATCGTTTCGGCGCCAAGCGCGCGCATCGCCGCCGCGGTTTGCGCCAGTACGCCGTCGACCGCACCGCGCCAACCCGCGTGGGCGGCGCCGATCACCCCCGCCTTGGCATCGGCAAACAGAACCGGCGCGCAATCCGCCGCCAGCACAGACAGCGCAATGCCCGCGTCAGCTGTCACCATCGCATCCGCTTTTGGTCGGTCACCGACGGTCTCGGTCGTTACCGTGATGACCCGATCCGAATGCACCTGATGCACGCCTGCCAACCGGTCGGGTGCCACACCCATAGCCTCAGCGACCATGGACCTGTTCAACTGCACCACGTCGCTTTGATCTGATGACCCAAGGCCACAGTTCAGGCCCGCAAAAATCCCGCTGGATGCGCCGCCTTTACGGGTGAAAAATCCGTGGCTCACGGGCGCCAGGGTTGCGGATTCGATGATCTCCAAGGTCATAGCCAACCCTCACTCACCAAAGACTCAGACGTCAAGCGGGCGCACGGCGGCGAACCCAGATCAACACCAGAACACCGGCCACAACCATTGGCAGTGACAAAAGCTGACCCATGGTCAAACCCAATTCACCCGCGCGCACGATATACCCCATCGGGTTTTCTGCCGTAATGAACTGGCTGTCAGCTTGGCGGTAGAATTCCACGAACACCCGTGCAGCCCCGTAGCCGATGAAGAACACGCCCACCATTTGCCCCGGAATTTTCAGCCAACCCCGCCAGTAGGCAAGCCAGGTAATCACAGCAAACAGCACGATGCCTTCCAGCCCTGCCTCATAAAGCTGGCTGGGGTGGCGTGCACAGTCTATCGCTTCGGCACAGGCGCCATTGGGGAAAATCACGCCCCAGGGGACGTCCGTGGGGCGGCCCCAAAGCTCGGAATTGATGAAATTTGCGATCCGACCAAGGCAAAGCCCGACCGGCGTACCAAGTGCAAAGGCATCTCCCACAGACCAGGGATTGGCCCCGGTGCGCCAAACAAAATAAAAGGCGGCCGCGATCACGCCGATAAAGCCGCCGTGAAACGACATGCCGCCTTCCCAGATGCGCAGCGCCATCATCGGATCGGCCACAAGCTCGGGGAACGCATAAAACAGCACGTACCCAAGCCGCCCACCGATCACGACACCTATGATGGTGTAGGTCAGCAGATCCTCGGTAGTCTTAGGATCCATCGGCGGCGTGTTATCGCGCCACAACTCCGGTCTGCGCAAAGCGCGATTGGCCAAACGCCAAGCGATTATGAATCCAGCGATGTAGGCCAGAGCATACCACCGGATGGCCAGAGTGAACCCGCCAATATCAAAGGAAAAAAGCTCAGGCTCTATGTTCGGGAAAGGAATTGCTGCGATCATTTGCCTATGCCCCCGGGGCTTTCATTTCGCGCCACGCGCGCCCATATAGACCAAGAGTGCACAAAAGGACCATACGCGATGCAAAGCCGGAACAAGCTTTTTGAAGACCTCAGCCAGATCATGACAAATGCCATGGGCGTGGCCCAGGGCGCCAAGGCAGAGGCAGAAACCGCGATGAGCAGTTGGATGGATCGCTTTTTGGCGGACCGCAACCTTGTGACACGCGAAGAATTCGACGCAGTGCGCCTGATGGCGCAAAAAGCGCGGGAAGAAAATGAGGCCCTGAAAGCACGCATCGATGCGCTGGAAAGCGGCACCAAGAAAAAGTAACGCACCAGCGGACGATTTGCCGTAAACTCTGGCGGACGCGTCTTCGTAGGAGTTTTGCGCAATGGACAAATCGATCCTTGTCCTCAACGGACCGAACCTGAACATGCTGGGCCAGCGTGAGCCGGACGTCTACGGCCATGAAACCCTTTCAGATGTGGAAACAGCCTGCACCGGCGTGGCTACAAACCTTGGGTTGGAGATCGGCTTTTTCCAATCAAATCATGAAGGTGCGCTGATCGACACGATACAGTCCGCACGCGACACTGCGTCCGCTATAGTCATCAATCCGGGCGCTTACTCGCACACTTCTGTGGGCATTCTGGATGCGCTCAATCTGTTCGACGGACCGGTGATGGAGGTGCACATATCCAACATCCACGCCCGCGAAGCGTTTCGCCGCCACTCCTATGTCTCTGCCCGCGCGGACGGCGTTATCGCTGGCTGCGGCACACAAGGCTACCTGCTGGCAATTTTGCGCATCAGCCAGCTTTTGCAAAACGGATGACTTTAACCCAATTTTGACATAATCTCGCCAAAAAATAGCGCCATAACGGCCAAAAACGAGCGAGAGCAGGCTTGGTAGATTATACAATCTATATGCTCGATGAGTCAGACATGACCATCGATGGTGCCGTCCTTGATGGGGTTAATCAAGGCGATGGCAGCCACATGGTCGGTGCCACTATCACGCTCAACAGCTCCCTCTGGACGCCGATTGCCGTCACCGACAATGACAACAACTTTCAGGATTCCGACAGCAGCCAGCGATTGGACGGCCCCCATACCATCGACGGTGTCACCTATTCCGGCGGCCAAGTTGTGGAGGCGGAATATCAGCTAACCGTCACTGACGGTACAGATAGCTGGACGGTGATTGCCTTCAACATCAACAACTCGTCGCCGGCATATGGCACGGTCGAAGGGTTGGCCTTTATCGGTGATCCGGGCAGCTTTCCACCCCGCCATGTCGAACTGACGGTGACACAGGCCTTTGAAGGCCCGAACTTCGTTGCCACCAACTACGCCACCCCTGTCTGTTTTGTGGCCGGAACGCGGATCATGACGCCAAATGGCGAACGAAATGTAGAAAATCTGCAAGCTGGTGACCGCGTGGTCACGCGCGATCACGGCACCAAGACTCTGCGCTGGGTCGGACGGCGCAAGATGACCGCAAAAGGGCGCTTTGCACCGATAGAGATTGCCGCAGGCGCCCTTAACAATGCTCGGGCATTGTACGTTTCCCCCCAACACAGGATGCTTTTGACCGATTGGCGCGCGGAATTGTTGTTTGGCGAAGCGCAAGTGCTCGTCCCCGCAATCCACCTGACAAACGACAGTACAATCCGGCAATGCGTCGGCGGTTTTGTAACCTACGTGCACCTGATGTTTGACCAGCATGAGATCATTTTTGCCGAAGGCGCCCCGACGGAGAGCTTTTTCCCTGGCGAAATGGCTTTGAGCGCACTGGAAACGGACGCACGCGATGAACTTTTGGCTATTTTCCCGGAACTGAAGGCGACTTTCGGACCAACCGCGCGTCGCTGTCTCTCCGCGCCGGAGGCTGCGTTGATCACACAGCGATCAACACTTTAAGGCACCTATTCGTTGTCGGGCAGTGGTCTTTTGCTGGTCCAATCAAACGTGCCTTGATCGCGTTCTGCGACGGCTTGTTTCCAGCCAAATTCATTGGCGCGACCCAGAAAGTTAACCCCTTCCGGCGAATGCCGCGTAATCCCATCAAAGATTGTCGCCAAACGCTGTGTCTGGGCAAGACCCATGGCCTCTACCACCTGATTGATGACCATCTTTTGCATCATTAGCTGGTTTTTAGGCACTGTTTCCATGCGTTTGGCCAACTGGTTGACCGCATCATCAAGCTCTTCCGCCGGAACCGCTTTCAAGATCAATCCGATGTCAGCTGCTTCGCGTCCGGTGATCTTGTCACCGGTCAAAAGCATTCGTTTGGCCTGCTCTGGCCCTAGGCGGTACGTCCACATGGCTGTTGTCGGGCAGCCCCATACGCGGGCAGGCATGTAGCCGATATTGGCGTCCTCGGCCATGACCACGAAGTCGCAGCAAAGTGCTATGTCAGACCCGCCCGCCACCGCATGGCCATGTACCTTTGCGATCGTCGGCTTCGGGGAATGCCAAAGGGTCATGAATTTTTCGGTATTGGCGGACATGAAGGCATAGTCCTTCAAAGGGTCCCACGGCATCTCTTGCGTGGCCCCTGCCCCGTCACCCACCGTGTAATACGTCAGGTCATAGCCTGCGCAGAACGCAGGCCCTGACCCTTCCAGTACAATCACATGGACCGCATCATCGGCACCCGCTCGCGCCACGGCATCCGCCAACATCCCTGGAACATCCGCATCAATAGCATTCAGGACTTCCGGCCGATTGAGCGTGATTGTCGCGACCCTACCGACGCGCCGATAAAGAACTTTGTCGGCGGTCAGTTCAGCACATCCGTGGCGGAATAGTACTCCCCACAGGTGCGACAGCAGCTTTGGCAGCCCTTGTTGCCGAACTCCCCAACACCCCACCAGGTTTGCCGAGACGACGTGAACCCGCCAAAACAGATCTTTTCACCAGACCGGCAGGAAAGCCGCACGGTTTTTGGGTACCCGTCAGAATAAACGTAGGTATTTCCGTTGCCTGGCCATTCGTGGCCGCGACGGTTCATTGAGAAAAATTTGACGTATACCGTGTATACGTGGTCGTTGCGCATGGTCCATTCCAACACCTGTGCCTTAGCAGGAGACACGGACGGCAATTGGCACAAGACAGCTGCGACCAAAATTACAAATGCACGAATCATTTCACCACCTCTTAAAATTCAAGCCGGCACCAGTTTACACCGAGGATTGGCCTGCTCCCAAGAAATTCTTGGTGATTGTGATGGCTTAAGTTCGTCCAACGCCATGGAAACCCTGCAAAAGCTTGTTATTTTTGTGTACTTTTTGCGGGCTTGGCGATCCTTTGAGGTATTTGACTACGGACAGCCGACCTACTGAAATTATTCGGCCCTGTGATATGAACCGCCGGTCAATGCAATTCGCGCTGCCAAGGGCTTGAAATAGGTCGAATACGATTGGGCCATCAGACAGCTCCTCCGTCACAGACAGACCTTTCCACGACCTAACGACTTGGCGGCGGGCTTCCAAACGCTCTCAGCCAAACGGTTTGGAAAAGTCTAACGGCTATTTACCGCGCAACGCCAAAGCGATGCCGCCCAGCACAAAAACCGTACCAAGTAACAAGCGCAGGCCCGCAGGTTCCGCCAGCAGAACTGCACCTGCGGCAATTGCAATAACCGGAACGGACAACTGCACCACGGCTGCGCGCGAAGGGCCAAGTGCAGGGATGATCTGATACCATAGTGCATAGCCAAGCCCAGACGTGACAGCGCCAGACAATACAGCCAACGCGAGGCCGCGTGACGTGATCGCCAGTTCCGGGGCAAACGCCAGCGCAATGGCCGTCAGGGGCAGACACCAAAAGAAATTGCCCGCTGTTGTTGCCAAAGGGTCCGTCGCACTGCGACCGGCCAACGTATAGATCGCCCAACCTACCCCGGCTGCAATCATCAACGCAGCGCCCGCAGCAGACACCTGAGCGGTTGGTCCCGGCCAAAGCACGATGACGAGACCCGCAAAGGCCACCCCGGCCCCCGCAAGTTGCACCGGCTTGGGCGGTTGGCCAGTAAATGCGTTCCAACAGAACATGACGATCTGGACCACACCAAAGAGCAGCAACGCACCGAGCCCGGCATCAAGGCTAAGGTAAGCAGTCGAAAACCCAACCATATAGAGCGCCAGCGCCCCGGCCCCCAACACGCGGTCGCGGTGCAAGACCGGCAGCGAACCGCCCCGCAACAGGACCAGAATGCAAAGCAATGACGCGCCCGCCCCGGTCCGAATAGCCGCAAAGCTCGCCGGATCCGCGTCACCGGGCCCAACAGCCATACGGTTAAGCACCGAGTTTGCTGCAAAAGCGGTCATGGTCAGGGCCGTGAGTAGAAAAAGGCGCATGTGCCTCCTCAAAGCAATATGTGAGAGGTTGAAACTCGTATCACCGCAGAAAGACTAGCGCTAGCAGCCACCTAGCCGAATATGCAACGCTCCTGTGCGTGCCTTGCGCGCGTCTTCCGTGCCTACGGCGTTCTTTAGTCTTCGGCCATCATAATCTGAATCCTTGCGCTGACAAACATCCATGTATCGCAGCGGAACAAACGCAGGTTCGACGCTCACTTGGAATGACATAGTAAGCAACCCGGTTGGACCGAACTCCTCCACTATGGCTTGACGGCATGCAAGGAGCAAACTGCTCATACGTTTGTGCGCCAAATAGAGGTTAGCCGTTTTGACCGCAGATTTTGCCTCGTAGGCTTCGATGCGGTCGTATTCGAAAACCCCATCTTTTTCGCTGTGCTGGGCATAAGCTCTGGCAATTTTTCTGTGCGCCAAAACACCACGACGTGGAAGTGCAAACACACCGTCTTTTATCGAGGGAAGCTTTTCACCGCACCATTCGGCGGAGGCCTTCCCAACGACGAAAATGCGGACGTCTTTCATGTCTTTAGGCTCCGAAAGTTTAGGAAGCCGCCGGCACAAAGCCATCCAATCACTTTGGGCTGTTTTCTCCAAGGTCTTAAACGCCGTCTCTTGTCTAGGAAAATAGAGACCTCTGACTGTGAAATCCGCTGAATGAGAGTACCTGTATCCGCGCCGTCCCGGACGCGTAATAGCCACAGGGCCATATTTTTTTCCCTCAAACGAGGGCAACAAATGTGATTTGACGTGCCGCTGAAGGTTGGCAGCTTTTAGATCACATTCGTTTAGGCCTCCCATAGGCGAAGGCGTTTGGCCGATAGAAAACACAAGAAAAAATACAAAACTGACCGAAAAAAGATCGGCGATCAAAATATAAGTACTTCTACTTCCGGTTCCCAAGCTCATACTATTCGCGGATCAGGGCGCATGTTCTTGAAAACTTCGACCAATCGGCGCAATTCAAAAAGATTGATGTGCATAGGCTGATTGATTTGCCCATCCTCATCAATCTCTTGCTTCAAAAAGTCCTCGTGCTTGACGTCCACTGCCTTGGCAACCGATGTGGTGTATGCAGTGACAAGTTCATGGTATCGTAAATCCGTTACATCGCTACGCTTGGCCAGGATCGACAAGAACTTCGAAATCCTGTTCATTCCAAAATTGTCCCTTCCCGAAATTTCAAAAGCGCCCTGATCGATCTCGTTGCAAAGGCGTGCGCAAAGCGTTGAGATTTCGTCGGATGACACGGCGTCAAGTGACGTAGGCGGCCAAAACAATCGAGCGGAGATCGAAAAGAAGATCCCAAAAATTGAACTGACTAGTGCCAGCACCCCTGACGAAGAAACCTCTGCAATGTATCTTCGCTGACAATCCACAACAGGTGTTTTTGAATCGCTCTGAAGTTCTGGGCAAACAGGACCAAGCAACTTATTCACATCAACTTCTGCGGCGCTGGAGAGAACTGCTGAAAACAGGGAAAGATCCTTTGCATTCGCCAAAGTAACAGCAAGGCCGATAAACGTTCCCAATATTCCAAGTGTCAGAAACACCTCACCTGCTGGTGATGAAATCGGCAAAGCTCGATTTGAAAGAAAAATAAAATACTGATCCTGTTGGAAAAAATCACGAGTAGGCGATGGCTTTGTCAGCCGCTGCCAATGACGCGTACGTACCCAAGACAAGCAAATGAAAACAATCAACTGAAACCCAATATACACGAGGGTCAGTGGACTGCGATAAATCGCGTAAATAACTTCTACTATACTATCTAACATTATTCCCCAAAACGGGATGTTAATAATTGAATGATAAAATGCAAGAAAAAAGGGCCCCAGAATTCTGGAGCCCTTAGTATTATCCGTAAACCCTGGATTAAATCAGACTTAACCCAAGGTGGATTGTGCAGATTACATCATGCCGCCCATGCCGCCCATGTCAGGCATTGCCGGTGCGCCGGCGCCTGGCTTTTCAGGCTTGTCAGCAACCATGGCTTCGGTGGTGATCAGCAGACCTGCGATGGAGGCTGCGTCTTCCAGAGCTGTGCGGACAACTTTAGCCGGGTCGATGACGCCGAAGTTGAACATGTCGCCGTACTCTTCCGCTTGCGCGTTGAAGCCGAAAGCCGCGTCGTCGCTTTCGCGGATTTTGCCAGCGACAACTGCGCCGTCAACACCTGCGTTTTCAGCGATCTGGCGCAGCGGAGCTTCCAGTGCGCGGCGAACGATGGCGATGCCAGCGTCTTGGTCCGCGTTTTCACCGGTCATACCTTCAAGCGATTTGGCGCCTTGAACCAGGGCAACACCGCCGCCGACGACAACACCTTCCTGCACAGCAGCACGGGTTGCGTTCAGCGCGTCATCAACACGGTCTTTACGCTCTTTCACTTCCACTTCTGTGGAACCACCAACGCGGATCACAGCAACACCACCGGCGAGTTTCGCCAGACGCTCTTGCAGTTTTTCACGGTCGTAGTCCGAAGTGGTTTCTTCGATCTGCTGACGGATCTGAGCCACGCGAGCTTCAATCTCTGCCTTTTCGCCTGCGCCATCAACGATGGTGGTCTCATCTTTGGTGATGGAAACCTTCTTGGACGTGCCCAGCATTTCGATGCCAACGTTTTCCAGCTTCATGCCGAGGTCTTCGGAAATCACCTGGCCGCCTGTCAGGATCGCAAGGTCCTGCAGCATGGCTTTACGACGGTCGCCAAAACCTGGCGCCTTAACCGCTGCGATTTTCAGGCCGCCACGCAGCTTGTTGACCACGAGGGTCGCCAGCGCTTCGCCTTCAACGTCTTCAGCAACGATAACCAGCGGCTTGCCGGACTGGATAACAGTTTCCAGCAGTGGAACCATTGGCTGCAGGGAAGACAGTTTTTTCTCGTGCAACAGGATCAGCGCATCTTCCAGCTCGGTCGTCATTTTGTCCGGGTTGGTCACGAAGTAAGGCGACAGGTAGCCGCGGTCGAACTGCATGCCTTCAACAACATCAGTTTCAGTGTCGAGACCTTTGTTTTCCTCAACAGTGATAACACCTTCGTTGCCAACTTTTTGCATCGCGTCCGCGATTTGGGAGCCGATTGCAGCTTCGCCGTTGGCGGAAATCGTGCCGACCTGTGCAACTTCGTCGCTGTCTTTCACTTCGCGAGAAGCGCCTTTGATTTCTTCAACAACTTTGCTGACCGCAGTGTCGATGCCGCGCTTCAGGTCCATTGGGTTCATGCCAGCAGCAACAGATTTCATGCCTTCACGCACGATGGCCTGGGCCAGAACAGTTGCTGTGGTGGTGCCGTCACCGGCAGTGTCGTTGGTGCGGGAGGCCACTTCTTTGACCATCTGCGCGCCCATGTTTTCGAACTTGCCTTCCAGTTCGATTTCTTTGGCAACAGTCACACCGTCTTTGGTGATGCGCGGGGCGCCGAAAGATTTGTCGATAACCACGTTGCGGCCTTTAGGGCCCAGGGTCACTTTGACGGCGTCTGCCAGGATGTTGACGCCTTTGAGCATCTCATCACGGGCGGCCGTCGAAAATTTTACGTCTTTTGCAGCCATTTGGCTAACTCCTTAATGTTCGGGTCTGGGGGGCGATTAGGAAAGAATGCCGAGGATGTCGGATTCTTTCATCATCAGCATCTCTTCACCGTCCACGGTGACTTCGGTGCCCGACCATTTACCGAACAACACTTTGTCGCCGGCGTTAACAGCCATCGGGATCAGTTCGCCGCTGTCTTTGCGCGCGCCTTCGCCGCAAGCAACAATTTCACCTTCAGATGGTTTTTCCTTAGCGGAATCTGGAATAATCAGACCGCCAGCGGTTTTTTCGTCGCTTTCAAGCCGACGCACCAACACACGATCGTGCAGAGGTTTCAGTGCCATGGGAGTTTTCTCCTTCACTCCTAGGTTTCAATTCAATGGGAGGCGAGCCAGTGTTTAGCACTCGTCTCCCATGAGTGCTAACAGCGGGCTATCTAGGCAATACACAGGCTGGCGTCAAGCGCCACTACCCACCTTTTGGCAGTCACGCTGCAAAGGCGAAGGCGGCCCTAATTTGCTAAAGTTGTTGTTATTTAAACTTCGGTGCTTTACCGCTGCATCGGCTTTTTGGGGAAAGGGCTCGAACGTGAAAATTCTAAACAGATTTCTATACAAAACACGTAAATTCTACGGCGACGACTTCGATTGGGACACTTACACTGAGACGTCTTACGCACGCCGCTTGAAGGTGGTCGACAAAGACTACAGCACGATCGCTCCAGACGGCACTCTGACCTTTGATCCAGAGACGGGCTCGGTCGGCGGCTGCAATCCACCTCTTCATCCAAACATCGTGCTGTTGCTGGAGGCGATTGGCCAGTTGCAACCGGCGTCCGTGCATGAGGTTGGCTGCGGTGGCGGCGATCACGTCAGCAATGGATCACGGCTTTATCCAGAGATCCGATACTCCGGCAGCGACCGGTCGCAGGGTCAGTTGGACCTGCTGCATGAGCGGCATCCAAATCTGAAGGCGGACATTACGCTGCAAGATCTGACGATGCCGTATTCCGAGAACTGGCCTCGCGCGGATCTGGTGTATAGCCAGGCCGTTATCATGCATATTCACACCGCGGTCAGTCACTTGGTGGCCCTGTCGAATATGTTCCGCATGGCCGACAAATATGTGCTGCTGGTTGAGAATATTCTGTGCCACGATTTTGTGGCGGAGATCCAAGGTCTGCACGCCGGTGGACATACTGGCTGGGACGCGCTTCACCTTTATCAATTCAAAGGAAGCGCCGGATCATGGTGCATTCTCGCCTCAAAAGAGCCGCTCGATTACACCCCGCTGAAGTCAGACGCGCAGATCCGCGAAGGTGTGCCCCCGTCGGATCGGCTGTCAAAGCGGGCGAAAGAAGATTTTGAGCGGGCAACATTTGGGCCAGCAAACGCCTGACAACCAGAACTGTTTGCTGCCCCCAGGCACTGCCCATATGCTTTTCAAACGGTCCCGGGGGACCGTTTGATAGCTCTGCAGAAATGACGTTTACCCGGCCAGACTAGGTAGCCAAAGCACAATCGCGGGGAACGCGACCAGCAGCGCGATGGTAATACCATCCGCGATGAAAAACGGTGTTACGCCTTTGAATACATCCTGCACGCTCAGGTCATCGCGCACGCCTGCCACCACAAAACAGTTCAACCCGATGGGCGGTGTTATCAAACAGAACTCCGCCATCTTCACCACCAATATCCCGAACCAGATCGCACACATCGGACCCGACATGCCAAAAGTGCTGTCTTCGGCGCTAACATACTCCCCACCATTCAGCGCCATGATCGCCGGATAGACCACCGGCAGCGTCAAAAGCAGCATGCCAATGGCATCCATAAACATGCCTAAAACCGCATATGCCAAAAGTATGCACACTAAGATCAGCATAGGCGACATTTCGAGGCCCGTGATCCAGTCGGAAAACGCATCTGGCAGCTTGGCAAATCCCAAGAAGCGCACATAGATAAGCACGCCCCAGATGATGGTGAAAATCATGATCGTCAGCTTGGCCGTCTCCATCAGGGCTTCTTTCAGCTGGCCCCAGCCCATCCCGCGATACATCGCCATACAAAAGATGATGAACGCTCCGATTGCACCGCCTTCGGTTGGCGTGCCCCAGGCCTCACCAAAGGGATTGTAAACAAAGAAGATGATGATCACGACGACGGCCACAATCGGCAGCGCCGGGGGCAGCGATTGAAACCGCTGAGCCCAGGTGAAGCCGCGCACCGGCGGTCCGACAGATTTAAAGGTCACCGCAATACCGATGATCAAAAGCGCATAGACGATCGCCGAAAACAGTCCTGGTATGAACCCGGCCAACAACAGCTTGCCCACGTCCTGTTCCACGATGATCGCGTAGATAACCAAAATAGCGGATGGCGGGATCAATGAGGCAAGCGTGCCGCCTGCTGCGACGACACCAGCCGCGAATGACTTGGAATACCCGATCTTGAGCATCTCGGGGATTGCAATACGCGCAAAAACCGCTGCGGTTGCCACCGATGCGCCCGACACGGCGGCAAATCCGGCGGTCGCAAACACCGTGGACACCGCCAGCCCGCCAGGAACCCAGGCAAGCCAGCGTTTGCACGCCTCAAACAACGCAGCGGTCAGTTTGGCGTGATAGGCAAGGTAGCCGATCAGGATGAAGACGGGGATCAGCGACAGCACATTGGCGCTGACCTTTGATTGCGGAACCGACCCGGCAATCTGCATCGCCCGGCCCAGTGCGCCGTCCCAAACCTCTTTGCGTTCGTGCCAATAAAGGAACTTGTCCCAGGCGTAGTCAAATTTGTCCCAAAACACCCAGGTGATGCCCACAAAGCCTGCCAGCCCGGCCGCAAAGGCCACACGCATCCCTAACAGGACAACGACCAGCAGCCCACCGCTGACCCACAGGCCAATCGTAATCGTGTCCATTAGTCAGACCCTTCCACGCTTTGGGCTTCAAGCCGGGCCTGTTCGGCCACCGACTGTTTCAGTGGCACCGCGGGCGGTGTTTCCAGCCCCAGGACCAAAGCGCGGCCATACCCCCAGGTTTGCAACAGCAAACGCAGCACAAGCACGCCAAAGGCAATCGGGACAATCAGTTTGGACGGCCAGACTGGCAAATAGATGTCCGTGGTGCTGTCTCTCGAACACAGCGGAAGCGCGCAATCGAAAGAGCGGTCGAAATGGGCATACGCGCCATAAGCGAGACCTAGCGCCAGTATCAGGATCAACAGGACGGAAACGAGTTCGAAAAACCAAAGAGCCCGACCCCGCAGCGCGCCGACAAGCATGTCCATCCGGATATGAGTGCCATCGCGCTGAACATAGGACACTCCCATGATGGCGATCAGCGGCATCATCACCTCGATAATATCGACATAACCTTTGGTCGGGAAACCAAGCTTGCGCGATGCGACGAAGTAGACAGCCAGAAACATCAGCGAAAAGATCGCAAGACCAGAGACCAGCGCCATCACCCCTTCGATGGGTTTAAGGATGCGGTCGAACTTGCTTATCAGGCTGCCGTCTTCCAGCACGGCTGCGGAATTTGCCATTGCGCCCCCCGGTCGTTTTTTGGTGACGAAGGGGTAAAGCTTGACCTACCCCGTTTGGCAGGACAAGGCTCACCCCATCGCGGTAGAGCGGCCCGAAGGCCGCTCACACGATTTTAGTTGGCTTTCGCTTTGGCGACTTCTGCGTTCACCAGATCGTAAAGCTCTTGGCCTGGCAGACCGGCAGCGGTCGCGTCTTTGATCCACTGCTCGTGGATCGGGCCGGCTTTCGCTTTGAAGGCGTCGATCTCGGACTGGGCGATCTCAACCTTGGTCACGTTCTTTTCTTCCAGCACGCTGTCCCAACGCTCCAGCAGCGCTGCGTAGTTTGCCAGGTAGTGGGCAATCGCCTCATCCACTGAGCTGTCGAACGCGGCTTTGTGTTCGTCGCTCAGGTCTTCATAAGCGTCGATGTTCACCACAACCGGGCAGTTCACTGTGCCGGGGTTCAGGTTCGCGGTCCACCAGTCAGCCTGGTTGATGGTGCCAAAGCTCAGGTGTGCGTGTTGGGCAAAAGCCACCGTATCAACCAATCCGCCTTCCATCGCCTGATAGGCTTCGGTCGCGGTCACAGAGGTTGGAACGCCGCCAACAGATTCAAACGCTTTACCCAGACCACCGGTGGCGCGCACCCGCATGCCGTCGAACTTGGCCAGCGTATCGCGCGGCTCACCCGTGCCGACAAGGTTGTATTGCGGCATCGGCGAGGTCATGACGATACGCGCGTTCCACTGCTCCATTTCCGCGGTCACAGAAGGGTGCTTGTAGACGGCGTGGGCCACGGCCACTTCCTGGTCGAGGTTTTCCACACCCAGGAACGGCAATTCCAGCACGGTGATCGCGCGGTTCTTGTCGCGGTGGTAACCTGCGCAGAACTGCGCCATTTCAAACGCGCCGATGGAAATCCCGTCGAGGTTTTCGCGGTTCTTCGACAGGCCACCGTAGCTGACGTTCATGGTAAATTCGCCGTTGGTTTTTGCGGCGACTAGTTCCGCCAGTTTTTCAACGTGCTCAGTGAATGCGCGGCGTTTGCCCCAAACAGATACGTTCCATTCAGTAGCAGCAGCCTCTGTCACAAAAGTCATGGCAACGGTTGCCATGACAAGGGTCTTAATCCCTGCTTTCATTGGTAATCCTCCCAGAATAGGCCCCTGAACAGTTAGGGGCGATGGCGCAAAGGTACACAAACCCCGACCCCTCTGCCATGAGGTTTTTCGCGCAGGCCTTGCGGAAACCCGCAGGGCACCGAAGTCTTTCAAAGACTTCGGTCCAAATTCTTTGTAAGAATTTGGCACGCCTAGAACAGTTGTGTTTTGTCTAAGCCAAGCTTCACGATTTTCTCGTTCAGCGTGCGCCGACCAATGCCCAATGCCTCAGCTGCTGCATCCATGCGACCCTGGTGGGCCACAAGCGCCTTTGAAATCAATTCCCGCTCAAACGCGGCCACCGCATGGCGCAGCCCCTGCGGCGGTTCTGCGTCTGTCGCATCAAGCGCCATCGCCGTTTGCACCGATCCACCGCCGCGACGCGCCGCCAGAACCCGGCGTTCGGCCACATGGCGCAGCTCCCGAATGTTTCCGGGCCAATCATGCGCCATCAGCGTCGCCACATCAGCCGTGGTCACGTCTGGTGCTGCTATTTCGTAGATCGCACTCAGGTCGCGCAGAAAATCTGTGAACAGATAGACCACATCCTCTGACCGCTCCCGCAGTGGCGGCAGAAGTAGAACCGCCCTATCCAGCCGAAACGCCAGATCGTCGCGCAATTCCCCGGCACCCGGCGGGGATTTCAGCGCGGCCATGATCCGCGCTGTGACGGGCCGCGTTTCTATGCTGCCCACCGGAGTATAGCTTCCGGTCTCCAGCACACGAAGCAGTTTGGCCTGCTCTTCCTGAGGCAGCGCTTCCAACTCATCCAGAAACAGCGTGCCGCCTTCCGCCGCCGCCAGATATCCGGCCGCTCCAAAAAGCATCGTCGCAAACCCGCCATCGGCCACGGTTGCGCAATCGACGGGCACAAACGGCCCATCCGGGCGATCCAGATCGTGCAGCGCGCGGGCCACCAGTTCTTTGCCCGTGCCAGTCTCACCCACCAACGTCACCGGTACATTGACACCCGCAAGGGCGGCCACGTCAGCGCGCAATTCCGCCAACGCAGCCGTGCGTCCCTTCAACACGCGATCGAGCCCCGAAAGCTCCGCCAAACGCGCCTGCAATGCAGCATTTCGCAGGGTCAGCCGGTGTTGTTCAGCCGCATGCGTCGCCGCCAACACCAGCCGCTTTGGATCAAAGGGTTTTTCGAAAAAGCTGTAGGCCCCGGCTTGCATCGCCTCCACCGCCAACGGAATGTCGCCATGGGCTGAAATCAACAGGAATGGCGGATGCCCGGACGGCAGTGCCTTCAGAAGTTCAAGCCCCGTTTGACCCGGCATACGCATATCAGAAATCACCGCATCCACGCCGACCAGATCTGCTGCAACCCCGCTTGTGTTCGCGCGCAAACTGGTTTGCCATCCTGATTTGCGAAAAAGCGTCTCCAGCGATTTGCGCATGGCCTGATCGTCGTCGACGATCATCACGTGATAGCCTGCGGTCATGCATTGTCCCCCTCTGCGGGCAAGGTAATCGCCACTTCCAACCCGCCCATACTGCTTGGCCGCGCCGACATCTGCCCGCCGTGTTCGCGGATAATGGCGGAACTAATCGACAGGCCCAGCCCCATTCCAGTCCCGGACGGGCGTGTGGTCTGAAACGGCTCAAAAATCTGATCGGCATCTATACCGTCAAGCCCCGGCCCATTGTCCGCCACCAAAATCTGCGCCTGTGTGTCACCCGACAGCGTCACTTCAATGCGCGCATCCGCTTGCCCGGAAAGGCTGTCGCGCGCGTTT
The DNA here is from genome assembly GCA_039030095.1 of Pseudomonadota bacterium. Lineage (GTDB taxonomy): Bacteria > Pseudomonadota > Alphaproteobacteria > Rhodobacterales > Rhodobacteraceae > Amylibacter. The sequence continues at coordinate 29,430 of JBCCET010000023.1, forward strand.
TTGAAAAGGTTGATCAAAACCTGTTCCAACCGGTGCCGATTGCCACGCACAGGCGGCGCCTGTCCTGTCACGATCAAACTGACCGGATCCTGCCCCAGCGGCTGGGTCAGGCCCCAGGCGCTGTCCACCAGCCCGCCAAGCGCCACCATTTCCTGACGCATCTCTCCGGGTTGGGCAAAAAACCGAAGCTGATCGGTTGTGGCCTTCATCCGCTTTGCGATGCCGTCCACATCGGCCAAAAACTCTGGCATATCACCGGGCTTCGGATCCATTTCAGCAGCAGCCACATAGGTCTGAAGGGCAGTGATAGGCTGACCCAACTCGTGGGTAACGGATGCCGACAACTGGCCCAGCGCAGCCAGCCGGGAGTTACGCGCCAGCTCCAACTGGGCATCTTCCAGCGCCCTGTTGGCCTGCAAAAGACCGCGTTGATGGGCTTGAGATTGGGCCAACGCCGCACGCAGCCGGGCAGAGCGCAGCAAGACCGCGGCAGCGATTGCCAGCGCCAGCACAATCGCCGTCAACCCAGCCACCTGTCGCGCGCGCGCGCGGGCAGGCTCGACCGGCGCCAGATAGTGCAGCCGCCAGTCCAACGGGCCAACCGGCAATTCCAAATGCAGCGCGCGCGATGCATCCAGTGTCACACGCCCGCGATTCAAAAGGCGCCAGTTGAGCTGCGGCAATTTTTCGGCACCAAACTGACGCTGATCGGCAATGGCAGCCCGCTCTACAGTTGATAATGCACGCAAAGCGCCGTATCGCCAACGCGGATCGGAGGCCAGCACAACCACGCCTTTGCTGTTTTCCACCAGCACGTTTTCCGCACCAGCAGCCCAGCCGTCCGCCATGGGTTGCAGATCCTGCTTGATTACAACCACACCGGCCACAACGTCCCTCACCGAAACCGGCCGCGCAATAAAATAGCCCGGTCGCGACGTCGTCGCCCCTATGGCAAAGAAACGCCCCGTCTGGCCTTCCAAAGCGTCCCTGAAATACGGGCGAAACCCGTAGTTCTGCCCTAGAAACGTAAGCGGCTGATCGTGGTTGGATGCCGCAATTGTCAGCCCGTCCTTGTCCAAAAGGTAAATGGCATCCAACGCCGCAGATCGGGCAAACTCGGCGAACCGCGCATTCAAGGCGCTGCGATCTGCGCCCGTTGCCAAAGCCGCCTGAACCACCGGGTCCTCCGCCAGCACAGATGGCAAATGTTCGAACCGCGAAAGTTGGTCGCCCAACATGCGCTGGAAAAGCCCGGCCCGGGCCAGGGCAGCGGTCCGCTCCTGCGCATCAAAGACCTGGAACGACACCAGATAGCTTGCCGCCAAGGCCAGAATTGGCACAGCCACAATGCCTGCGCGGCGCAAGAATTTTATCGCTTGCGGCGTCATTGGCGGGGATTTTGCACAGACCGTAACACAGGCGCGCAGCATGCCGCTGACAGGCCGGATGTCAAACGCGGTATATTGAAGACTGGCGCCGCGCATCTTATCGTTAGGGTCAGGCCCGGATTGGCCAGCGTTGGATAACAGTAGGACAGGCTTTATGAGATTTTTCTGGATTGCCCTTGTTATTATTGGGCTTGGGGCCTGTACCGACACAACCGGTGGCGGCGCGACGGACGGCGGCGGTGGCACGGTCAATACAGCGCCGCCAAAGGTGCAATTTGTACGCAGCGGCGCCAGCGGCCTGACAGCCTACCGGCGCGTCACAGCAAGGATGGAGCCGGTGGCAGAACGCATTTGCCGCGATATCCACCCCCGTGCACCGCGCAAATTCTGCGACTTTCAGGTCAAAGTTATCAATGACCCCCGCCAGCCGCCCAATGCGTTCCAAAGCATCGGACGCGATGGCAGGCCAATTATCGCATTTAACATCAACATGTTGCGGACGATCCGAAACGACCACGAAATCGCATTTATCTTCGGCCACGAAGCAGGCCATCAGATAGCGCGCCACATCGAACAGACCCAATCCAATGCGGTGGCGGGCGCACTTATCGGTGCCATTCTGGTTGCCGCCGGCGGGGGGGACGCGTCAGTGGGCGTGGACATCGGCTCCCAGATTGGCGGACGCAGCTACTCCAAAAAGTTCGAATTGGAAGCGGACCGTTTGGGCGCCTACATTGCTGATCGGGGCGGCTATGACCCCGCAATCGGGGCAAAGTCTTTTGACCGGACACGCGGGTCGTCCGCGTTATTGGCGACCCATCCGCCATCCGCCCAGCGCAAGGCCACCGTGAGTGCCACTGTGGCCAAGATCAACGCAGCCAAGGCCCAAGGCAAACGGCCGCCCATCATCTGGCGGTGAGCATGCCCGACAGGTTTTTCGGCTATGGCTCTTTGGTCAACGCGGCGACCCACGACTATGCGGGCGTAACACCCGCCCGCGTTTCTGGTTGGCGGCGCCAATGGGTGCCGTCGCGCCAGCGGCCAGTGTCTTTTCTGTCCGTCACACCCGATCCGGTTTGCTCCATCGACGGGGTCATAGCCGAGGTCGGCGCCATCGGCTGGGACGGGCTCGATGAACGCGAAGCTGCCTATGACCGCCTCGTTCTGCCGGAACCCCATGCCGGGGTGCAGATCTACCGGGCAACGGCGGACAAGATCGACCCGTCAGCCCCGCGCCTGCCGATCCTGCTCAGCTACCTGGACGTGGTGGTGCAGGGTTATTACCGGATCTATGGCGAAGACGGGGTGCGCAGCTTTTTTCGCACGACCACAGGCTGGGAAACGGGCGTGCTCAACGACCGGCGCGCGCCGATTTACCCCCGCGCGCAGGAATTGAGCGCAGAAGAAACCGCCCTGACCGACAGTTTTTTGCAGGCACAGGGGACAGCCGTGTTGGAACGAACGTAGGTCGCGGGCCAGCGTATTCAGCCAACCTTTCGCCTGATTAGACGACGGCCTTCACGACCATTTCAGCGTCTGCAAAAGCGGCATCAGCCGGCCCATGTCCGGTCCATGCGCCATGCCCGTCAGCGCCTTGCGCAGCGGCATGAACAAACCTCGGCCCTTCCGGCCCGTCGCCTCTTTCACGGCTGCGGTCCAGGCGCCCCACGTGCCTTCATCCCACGGCTGGTCCGGCAACATGCCCCGCGCGGTGGCCACAAATTCTGCATCTTCAGCGTCTACCAAAGGCTCCGCCCCATCGCGGCAAAGCGCCCACCACCGCTGCGCATCCGCGCGCGTGTCGCTGTTTTCGCGCGCCACATCCCAAAACGCAGGCGCGATATCATCAGGGACACCCAGCGCACGCAAATCGTCCGCCATCGCGTCATAGCTGAGCGATGACACATAGCGCGACGTTAGCGGGCCCAGATCATCGCCGTTGAACTTCGTCGGCGCTGACCCGTATTTCGACAGTGCAAAACCTTCCACAAGCTCGTCCATGGAACCAGCCAGTTCGACCGCGTCTGACGACCCAAGGCGGGCCATCAGCGACAAAAGCGCCATCGGCTCCACCCCCTGCGCCCGCAAATCACGAAGGCTGAGCGTACCCAGTCGTTTTGAAAGGGCCTCTCCTTGGGCGCCGGTCAAAAGTGAGTGGTGCGCAAAGCTTGGAACCGCCGCGCTCATCGCCTCAATGATCTGGATTTGCGTGGCGGTATTGGTCACGTGGTCGGACCCGCGCACCACGTGGGTCACGCCAAAATCCACGTCATCGCAAACCGACGCCAGAGTGTAGAGAAACTGCCCATCGCCACGGATCAGCACCGGGTCAGATACGCTGGCCGCATCAATTGAGATGTCGCCCAGGATCCCGTCGGTCCATTCAATCCGCGCGTGATTCAGCTTGAACCGCCAATGCCCGTTGCCCCGGTCTGCGCGCATGGCGTCTTTGTCTGCGTCGCTCAAGGCCAGCGCAGATCGGTCATAAACCGGTGGTTTGCCCATATTCAGCTGTTTTTTGCGCTTTAGGTCCAACTCCGTCGGCGTCTCAAAACACTCGTAAAACCGGTCGATGTCGCGCAAGGACTGGGCCGCTTCTTCGTAGCGGTCCAGACGGTCTGACTGCCGTTCAACGCGGTCCCACGTCAGGCCAAGCCATTCCAGATCTTCTTTGATCGCGTCCGCAAACTCCTGGGTCGACCGTTCCGGGTCGGTGTCATCCAACCGCAGGATAAACTGCCCGCCCTGCTGGCGCGCGATCAAATAGTTGAAAAGCGCGGTGCGCAGGTTGCCCACGTGCAAAAATCCGGTGGGAGACGGCGCAAAACGGGTGACGGTCATCGCAGGGCCTATCAGCTGTCAGGTCAGGTTCGGCGGCTTCTACAGGTCGCACCGGCGAAGGGAAAGGCCCAGCGCGGGTTATTTGAGTGCGCCAAAAGATTAACCAAAAGTTAACAAAAGGTTAAAATCTGCCAGATCCTGGGCTATCACGGCATCGGGTGGATACAGGGATGGGTTATGCACAGGCTATTAGTACTGCTGCTTTTGATGACAGGTGCGGCGGAGGCATCCGTTCGGGTTGTGGACGGCGATACATTGGAAATCAACGGCACCACGTACCGGATCGACGGGATTGACGCGCCGGAGGCAGGGCAGACCTGCAAAACCGCAACCGGGCGTGACTGGCGCTGCGGAAAACGGGCGACAGATGCCCTTTTTGAACTGGTGGATGGCAAAGTTGTGCGATGCCGCGCGCATGGCGCGGACCGCTATGGCCGTGTGATAGCAACGTGCAGCGCAGATGGGCGCGATCTTGCCCGCGTGCTGGTGGAAAATGGCTTTGCCTGGGCTTTTCGAAAGTATTCAGACACTTACGTGGCTGATGAGTTGCGCGCGCGCCACGCCAAACGCGGCATTTGGCAAGGTGATGCCCAACCTGCCTGGGAATTCCGCAAACAGCGTTGGGCGAACGCGTCCCAGCAAGCGCCGGATGGCTGCCCGATCAAGGGCAATATTTCCAAACATGGTCGGATTTACCACGCACCTTGGTCCCCCTGGTACAGCCGCACCAAGATCAGCCCGGCAAAAGGCGAACGCTGGTTTTGCGATGAGGCTGAGGCCATAGCAGCCGGATGGCGCGCACCACTTTGGCACTGACCTCAACCAGATAGCTTAGGGCTTAGGCATCAGTTCCGCGCCACCCAGGCATTCCACGTCGCCTCCGAGCCGCGGAATACATTCAGGTCTATATCGCCCGGCGCGCCGGGCACGCGGCCGGTGCCGGAATACTGCCAAAACGTCCAGCGCTCACCCGGATAGATCTCTGACAACGGGCGGGCCACAGCGCGCAGCCACATGTGGTAGCCGTTGATCTTCCAGATCTCATTGCGTTTGTAGAAATCGGGTGTGGTATAGATGATGGGTGTGCGCCCGTAGTGCGCCTTGACCATCTCCAACCAGGTTTTCATGGCCGCCCGCACCTCAGCCGCAGGGGGTCGGGTTTTGCAGGTGGGCGACAGGTGGTTCCATTCCACGTCCAACACCGGCGGCAACATGGAAGGCTCTTTGGCCACATTGCGGATGAACCACTTGGCCTGATCTTCCGGCCCACGGCACCAGTAATAGAAATGATATGCGCCGCGTTTGACGCCCGCAGCCTTTGCCCGCGCCCAGTGGGTTTTATATTCAGGATCAACGATATCCCCGCCCTCAGTGGCTTTGATGAAGGCAAATTTGATGCCGTTTCGCTCCAGCTTGCCAAAGTCGAGACCGGCCTGATAGCGCGCCACGTCAACACCGTGCACCGCATAGTCCCATGGCTTTGGCCCCTGCCAGACCACCGGGTCACTGTCAGCGTATTTTGGGTTACCCGACACAAATTGCGGTGCCGGTGATTGCACAGAGGTGACAGGCGTTGCCGACCGGTTATCCCCGCCACCGCCGCCGCAAGCGGCCAAGGCAAAGGCGAAACAAAGACACAAAAAAGCGCGCATAAAATAGATCCCTTCGGATGCCGAATGCGGGAAACCTACCTGACCAGCCGCAGAGGTCAAACCGCAACTGAAGACGTCCGCGCAAATTCGCCGGGGCAACACAATCCCAACGACTGTTCGAGGCGTCCTACGGCTCGTCAGGGATGGGTTTCGGCGGGCCTGCTGGCGGTTGAGAGGCTTCTTGCGCGGCAGCGGCGATGGCGTGCTTTTCCTCTTCGGTCAGCTTTGACGGATCGGTCTCGATTTCCACCTTTACGTTGCGCTCCGCCATGCGGATGCCGTTGGCCTCAAAGATATCGCGCACTTTTTGGTAGGCGTCGCGGCGTACCAGCCATTGTTCGCCCGGTTTGGTCATGAACTTCACACCCACAACCATGTTGAACTCTTCCATTCGCCGTACGCCCTGGGATTTCAATGTAGACAGGATCGACGGGCCGTAATGGTCGTTTGCTTTCAATTCCGCCCCGACCTTTTTCACCAGCTTCTTGACCAGTTGCAGGTCGGTTTCAAACGGCACACGGAACTCTAGCTTCATGATAACCCAGTCACGGCTGTGGTTGGTGACAGACTTCAATTCACCGTAGGGCACAGTATGCACCTTGCCCCTGTGGTGCCGGATGCGCATGGATCGAACGGAAATGCTTTCCACCGCCCCCATCAGGCTGCCCACTTCGATGTATTCGCCAACCCGAAACGCGTCGTCGATCAGGAAAAACAGCCCTGACACGATGTCGCGCACCAGGCTTTGGGTGCCAAAACCGATGGCAATGCCCAGGATACCCGCACCGGCCAGAATGGGTGCGATGTTGATGCCAAGTGACGTCATGATGGTCAGCGCCACCATCGACAAAACGATCACAAGGATTGATGTGCGGAACAGGGGCAAAAGCGTGATCATCCGCGCCTCCGGCCCCGGTGCGCTGCCGTCTTCCGGCGGGCGATAGTCCGACAATCGCTTGTCAATCACCGACCGCGCCCAGGTCCAGATCAGATCCGCCAGCAATAGCACAACCACGCTGTCGAACAGGACGCGCAGCCCCCAGGCCAGCGGGGAGGCGTCGGGGTCAAAGACGTTCACACCCCAGATCGCCGCGAAAGAGAAGATCGCGCACAGGATCAGTACAAACCGCACGGCGCGTTGCAAAATCGGACGTGCGACCGGGTAAGGATCGGGCAGATGCGGCATCTCCGGCTCAACCATCGCTGCCCGCTCGGCCTCATCCTCGATCTTGTCGACCTCCTGGCGGAACTCTTCCAGCGCCACGTCAAAGTCGGCCTGATGCTGGGACATGATCGCGTCGGTTGCCTGATTGAAAAAGTGGTCGATCCAGGCGCGAACCGCGATCAACATCAGCGGCAGCGGGCCAAAGATAACGAGACCCCAGAACAACCCGCTGATTTCCAGAACCCAGGCGGCAAAGGCAAGAATGCTGACAATCGCCAGAATGAACTGACGCCGCCGCCAAAGACGCGGATCATAATTCGACTCCACCGGCAGGTATCGCGGCAGGATGCGGCCAGCGGCAAAAATCGTCACCAAAACCACGGCCAGCTGGCAAAGACCCAAAACCAAAGCGGCGGAGGTCATGGCAACCTCCATATCCTCACCAGCGGTTTGGCCAAGTTCCTCGATACGATCAAAAAAGAAATAGACCACCGAGAAGATCAGGATCACAGCGGTCGCCACGGTCAACAGGCGGTGCACCGCGCGGGCCAGTCCGGTTGTCCAGGGCACCAGCCGCAAGGCAGGCGCAAAAGGTGCGAGGAAAAACAGTGACACCGTTTGCAGCGCCCGAAATACCAGAAGGATTGCCAATAGATCGAGCAGCATCGCCCGAACCAAAGGCGGCCATTCAAAGGCTGCAAAAGTGCCGATAGACCCCGCCGCAAAGATACCAAGGCCCGCAAAAATCAACGCCGCGCGTTGACCAGCGGACGTCACCCGCGCCATTGGTCCCCGGCTGGGTGTTTGCTCCAACCGCAAAAGCGGCAGGCGCACCGATTGGCGATAGAGCCATTCAAGACCCGCGCCCACAATGATGAAAATCAGAAGCAGCGTGGCGCCACGCACCTTTTCTGCAGAGGTTAGCCCCTCACGCCATTCTTCCACCAAAAAGCTCGGCAGGGTCGGCAGCATCAGGACTGCCTGCGACATGAGGCTGGCCCGTTCGCCTATCCGCGCCACACCCGCCTCGATAATCTCGCGCGGGGATTGGCTGGTTTCATCGGCAAGCGTTTCTTCGTCTTTTGCGGCATCGCGCAACCATTGCTGCACGCCCTCATCTGCCAGCAGGCGATTCAGCTCTTTGATGTCATTGGGCGACGGGGCGGGAACCGCTGGCGTTTCAGCACTTTCGCCCGACTGGGGCAGGAACTGCGCTTGCGCCGGAACAGAAACCAGCGCGAACATCAAAAGGAACGCCGCAAAATTTCCCTTGGCCATGCTCATTCCGCCGCCTCCGGCTGTCGCGCGCGGGCCTGCGCGTCATGTATTTCAAGGTCAGAATAATCCGGGGCGACAATGCGCTCCAGTTCCAGCCGACCAGGACCGGGCGCCAATTGGCACGCCAATCGCACATCCTTCGGGCAAGAAAATCTGCTGAGCGTTTTTTGTTCCAGCTGTTGCGGCGCCGGAAGATTTGACGTCGAAGACAGGATCCGCACCCGGCACGTCCCGCACCGCCCGCGCCCCTGGCAAAGACTGGCATGGGGTAAGTTCGCCTCACGCGCCAATTCCAACAGCGTCAGGCCGGAACCGGCAGAAATGGTGCTTGGCAACTCGTCAGAATAGATGACGTTGACCGTCTCATCGCGGGGCAACAGGCTGATGCGGCGATAGCGCAGCAACAACACCAGCGCCACAAGCCCTAATGATCCCCAGACAATCATCCGATCCAAGAAAAACTTTGTTTCTACCACGCTTGCTATCACGTCATCGTCGGGAAAAGAGAAGCTTTCAAAAACCGCTTCCACTTGGGCCAGCGCCGCGCCGCTGCCCCCCATATCCTGCGGAATAACCTGAAGGCCCGCCTCCACATATCCCAAAAGCGCCAAGATCGGCACGCCTACAAAAACCGGGTAAGCCACCACCAGGATGCTGCGCCGCGCCTCTTGTGCGCGCAACCAGGTGAAAATGCCGATGGATCCGTGCAGCCAGACCACCGTCAACAGAATAACCTGGCGCAGCCCGTCGCCGGGCGAGTCGACCCAGAAGTAGGGCAAAAGGTAGATGTAACTCGTGGGCGCGCCCAATTGTTCCGTCGCCGCGATGCCGGTCACATGGGGGGCCAACAGCGGGATAATCAGGATGCCGCAGCCAAGCTGGACCGCGTCATAGGTGGACACCCGCAAGGTATTGCGCAGGTAAAGCGAATAAAGCGCCAAGAAAAAATGGATCATCAAGCTCATCATCAGGATGTTCCGGGTGAACGGACCGGACCACATGCCGCTCAGCCAGGGCCGTGCGGCGTCCATCAGTTCAACCGATATCAACCCGAGGATCAGATTGACCAAGTGGCTGGTAACAAACAGGTAAAGGAAGATCCCGGTCACGATAAGCGCCGTTCGGCGGACAATCGCGACAGACAATGTTTGGCTCATTTGCTGGCCCTTCGCTGGCTAACGCACGCAGCGTTGCACAAGCGCCCGCGCGCGGCAAGGCGTCAGTCGAAAGAGATAGAAACCTGCCCGAAGGCACCAAAGTCCGCATCGATGGAACTGCCCGGCGGGCATTCTATTGGGCGGATAAAGCTGCCTGACAGCACGATATCGCCTGCGCGCATCACGTCGCCATAGGTTTCCAGCCGTTCCGAGAGCCACACCAAGCCTTGCACCGGGTCTCCCAAAACGCCGCCGCCCAGACCGGTTTCCTCCACTACACCGTCTCGGCGCACCAGCGCCCCGACCCATGCCAGATCGTGCGCATCCGGCGCATGTCGCGCGGCGCCCAACACCACGCCCGCATTGGCCGCGTTGTCAGCTATGGTGTCAAAAACCTTGCGCGTGGCGCCTGTGTCCGGGTCTCGGCGCAAGATGCGGGTGTCGAGTATTTCCAGCGACGGGCACACATAATCTGTGGCTGCCAAAACCTCTGCCCGCGTTGCGGCGCCAGCAATGTCTGATTTCAGGACAAAGGCAATTTCTGCCTCTACACGGGGTTCGATGAACCGCCCGGCAGGAACGCGTCCCCCGGTTTCAAAATGCATGTCGTCAAACAACACACCTGAATCCGGGATATCTATCCCCAACGCCTGTTGCATGGCCCGGCTGGTAAGCCCGATCTTCCACCCGATGCGTTTTGCACCTGCAGCCTCTTTGGCCGCAACAACGCGAGCCTGAACGGCGTAGGCGGCGTCCATGTCCATGCCCGGATGATCGCCGGAGATCAGCCGCATCTGCGTATTTGTGCGTTCAGCTTCCACCAGTGCCGAAGCGGCAGCAGAAATGTCGTCCGGTGTCATTCGTCCACCACTCCGTTTCTCAGCGTGCCAATGCCTTCGATTTCCACCTCTACCACGTCGCCGGGTTTTAGATATTGCGGCGGATCCAGTCGCGCCCCTGCCCCGGTTGGTGTCCCGCTGATGATCATATCGCCCGGCTGCAGATGTGTGAAAGTCGAGATATAGGCGATCTCTGCCGCGTGGTTGAATATCATCCGGCTGGTCCGGTCGTCCTGTCGCGTATCCCCGTTCACCCGCGTTTGGATGCGCACGTCCGTCATCTGATCCGGGCTTTTCACTGGCACCAGCCAGGGACCAATGGACCCGGAGCCTTCGAAGTTCTTGCCTTGGGTGACATTGAATTTTGCATGCCGGACCCAATCGCGGATCGTCCCTTCATTCGATATTGTCACCGCCGCCACATGGCCCAATGCATCTTCCGGCGCGATGTGGCGCCCGGACTTGCCGATGATCAACACCAGCTCACCTTCATAATCCAGCTGGTGGGACGCTCGGGGCCGGGTAAGGGGTGTGTCATGGCCCACAAAAGACCGCGCAAAACGCGGGAAAAGGGACATGTGTTTGGGCGCCTCTGACCCATCTTTGTATTCCGCATTCCGGTCTGGGTAGTTGACGCCAACGCAGATTATCTTCTCGGGATCTGGCACAGGTATATCCCAGGTGAAGGTGCCGTTTTGGTGGGTCACAGGTCGGCCATCGGCGGCGTTCTCCAACTGGGCCAATCCGTCCGCTGCAACGACGTCGCGCAGCGTCCGCCAGTGCGGAAAATCCGGGGAAAGCGCAATGACGCCGTCGTCCGCCACGGCCCCATAGAGTTGTGTTTCACCTACTGTAATGGTCGCAAACCGCATCAAACGCCCTCCATTTCACATACACATTAACACGTTAACGACCTTTGACAAGGTGTTGCCAAGACCAAGTCGAGACTTGCTGCCCAAGAAATGCAGGGCTGGTTTCCACCTTAATCTCAAATTGGGTGGTTTAGCCTCCGTGCTTGCCTGCCAATGCACCTGGCGTTACCGCTGGGTCATGGACACACTCACACTTCTTGAACGGCTAATCGCTTTTGACACCACATCACGCAACCCGAACCGCGACTTGATCCACTGGGTCGCCGACTTGCTGCGCGATGCCGGCGCCGAGGTGACGCTGATACCGGATGAAAGCGGCGGCAAAGCCAATCTCTACGCCACTTTGGGCCCAACAGATATGCCCGGCGTCGCCCTGTCCGGGCACACCGATGTGGTGCCAGTAGACGGCCAAAACTGGACCAAACCGCCCTTTGAGCTGACGCAGGAGAACGGCAACCTCTACGGGCGCGGCACCTGCGACATGAAAGGTTTCGTGGCAGCGGCCCTGTCCGCCGCTCTGCGCGCGCCAACGCTCAAGACGCCTTTGCACCTCGCGCTATCCTACGACGAAGAGATCGGTTGCATCGGTGTACGCTCACTTATCGACATGCTGTCAAACGCCCCGATCAAACCCCGCTTTTGCATCGTGGGGGAGCCGACATCGATGCAAGTGGCCACCGGTCACAAAGGCAAGATGGCCGCCCGCGTAACCTGCCACGGGGTGGAGGGGCATTCCGCACTGGCGCCGTTCGCCACCAACGCCATCTACATGGCGACCGATCTGATCACGGCGATCCGGGACATTCAGACCCGGACAGAGGCGGAAGGCCCCCGTGATGGGGACTATGACGTGCCCTATACCACGCTGCATGTGGGTACGATCAACGCGGGCACGGCGCTGAACATCGTACCTAACCGGGCGGAGTTTTTGTTTGAAATCCGGTCCGTCGCCGAAGACGACCCCGACAGTTTGCTGCAAGACATCCGCGCGGCTGCAACACAAATTGCAGCGGCCACCGGCGCGCCAGAGGCGTGGATAGAGATTACACCCACCGCCAACACATACCCCGGTCTGGCAACCGCCCCCGATGCGGACGTGGTCTCTTTCGTCAAGGCGCTGGCGGGCGGGGCGAATGACACGATCAAGGTCGCCTTCGGCACCGAAGGTGGGCTTTTTTCCGACGTCGCAGGCATTCCCACCGTGATTTGCGGGCCAGGATCCATGGCGCAGGGGCACAAACCTGACGAATTTGTCAGTCTCGATCAGTTGAACCAATGTGACGCGATGATGGATCGCTTGTTGGCACGGCTGGAACAGGGGTTATAGCGCGAAATCCGTGCCGCAAACCGTCGCGCGGCACCCGGCACGATCGCTTCCACCTGCGTCCCCGGCGCAAACGTCGCGGCGGCCCCCCTTGCGACTCTGAGCCAATTCCTTCAATACCTGCCGGGACATTCGACAGAGGCAAAGAATATGGCTGACGGAAATCTGGAACCTGTAGGCGATCCAACCAACGAAATGTCGGTGGCGGAGCTGTTTGGCTTCGACAGCGACATGACCATCAAAGGCTTCGCCAGCCGGTCCGACAGGGTGCCAGACATCGACAGCACCTACAAGTTTGACCCGGACACCACGATGGCGATCCTGGCGGGCTTTCAGTACAACCGTCGCGTCATGATCCAGGGCTACCACGGCACCGGGAAATCGACCCATATCGAACAAATCGCCGCGCGGCTGAACTGGCCCTGCGTGCGCGTCAACCTCGACAGCCACATCAGCCGGATCGACCTGATCGGCAAAGACGCGATCAAACTGCGCGACGGCAAACAGGTGACGGAATTTCACGAAGGCATCCTGCCTTGGGCGCTTCGCAATCCAGTTGCGATTGTGTTTGACGAATACGACGCAGGCCGTGCGGACGTGATGTTTGTGATCCAGCGCGTGCTGGAACATGACGGCAAACTGACGCTGCTTGACCAGAATGAGATCATCACACCGAACCCGCACTTCCGCCTGTTTGCCACTGCAAACACGGTCGGCCTCGGCGACACCACGGGGCTTTACCATGGGGTGCAGCAGATCAACCAGGCACAGATGGACCGCTGGTCGCTGGTGTCCACACTCAACTACCTGAGCCACGATGCAGAAGCCGCGATCGTTCTGTCCAAGAACCCGCACTACAATAACGAAAAGGGCCGCGCCGACATCAGCCATATGGTGACTGTCGCCGACCTGACCCGTTCCGCGTTCATGAACGGCGATATCTCCACCGTGATGAGCCCGCGGACAGTGATCAACTGGGCCGAAAACGCGCGCATCTTCAAAGACGTGGGCTTCGCCTTCCGCCTGACGTTCCTGAACAAATGTGACGAGTTGGAGCGCCAGACCGTGGCGGAGTTCTACCAGCGTTGCTTTGACGAGGAACTGCCTGAAAGCGCAGCCAGCGTTAGCCTGGGATAATGCTCCGACGCTGCGCGGAGGTTTGGGGCGGATTGCTCCTATATTCCGTGTCTGCATGGTCTGTCGGCACGGCTTCGAACGCTGATGAACATGTTACAAACTGTGTGACGCGCGACGGGTATGCCCACATAATGCAGTCTTTCCGACTGATGTGTTGGGCAAACGCCTACCCGGACGGCAAGGTTCGCGTTTTCACTGAACCCTCCTTGTCTGCGGAGTATCTTGGTGGCGTGGGAAACGCGCCACCAGATTATTTGGACATGAGTGTCGAAAACCTCGTCACAACAGACAACGCACACTTTTTATGTGGCCCTGCATCAAACGCCAACGGATACCCGGTCGTCAGAAACCTTACGGAAAACGGAGAGACCACAGTTGCAGCCAAATGATGCATCCTATCAACGGACGCGTCTTGCGAGCTTTTGAAGCCCGGATATGAACGTGGCAGCGAAAAGGTACGCAAGTCCGACATTTGCGTGGACGAAAAAGACTAGTAGATTTCCGGGCAAGCTTCATCTGCCGGGAACAAATTGCCCGCGCATTCGTTAGTCATTCATGTATCGATTTGTACTAAAAGCATCTGCCTTCGCGATTTGCGTGCCCTTGGCAGGGCCGACAGCGGCAGATGTCTGGTCTACCCGTGAACCATTGAAGGTGGGCCGTGACACCTTCAATGTGGCTATTGCATCCGACAGAACTTTCGCTCTCGTTGGCCCCGGAAAACGGTCAACCGTCCTGACCATCCGCAAGGTTGAACGCGCAGCTGCCGCTGTTACCGGCTGTCAGGCCAATGCCGACCGCAAGGTCAGCATGTTTGTTGGCGGCCGGAACGACGAGCCGATTAACATGAACTCTGTGCCCGGCGGCAAAGCCGTCCGTGTCCGGCTCTCGTGCTGATCTCAATTTGCATGTGTTCACAGCATGTCGCGCCTATGAGCCATTCAATTGGATCACTTTGCCCGGCGGAAAAGCCGTTCGGGTTCGGCTCACGTGTTCGAACACATCAACCCATGGGTCAGGCCCAGGCAAATCCAAAAAACTGCCGCCTGCCATCACGCAGACGGCGGCGCGCGTTTCAAACCTGCTTTCAGTTTTGCCACCGCCGCCCTGCCCCAGCGGCGCGGTCGGCCCTTGTCATCCGCCGGTGCCTGTCCCTTGGATACCATCTCGCACCGCCGCACCAGATCGCCTGCAAGCGTATCAATCCGTTCAAAGCTTGAACGTACCGCCGGTTCCCGCATATCCGCACCTTTTTGCCTCATGAGCGTCAAACTATCGCGCGCAGTGTTAAAATAGCGATAACGCCTTGCCCTCGCCTGCGGATCGGCGCATTTTCCGCGCGATGAGCAAACCTGCAGATAATCCCGCCGAACCGTTCAAAAAGGCGCTCGCTGAGGCGACAAAGGCACTGGCCAATGAGCCGGAGCTGTCGGTCACCTATACGGTGGACCCACCGGGTGCCACTAACGACGCTATGCGCCTGCCCCAGGTTACGCGCCGCATGACCCGTGAAGAGGTTTTGGTCGCGCGCGGCACGGCGGATGCGTACGCCCTGAAAATGCGTTTCCACAATGAGGCGACACACGCGCGTTATGCACCGCAAGGCGAAATGGCGCGGTCAATCTACGAATCGATGGAAACCGCCCGGTGTGAAGCCATGGGCGCCCGCGCTATGCCCGGCACAGCAGGCAACATCGACGCCAAAATTTCCAATGATGCTGGCAAGATGGGCTTTTCTCAGGTTCAGGACGCGGCGTCTGCCCCACTTGGGTACGCCGCCGGATACCTTGTGCGCCATCTGGCCACCGGTCGTGAACTCCCCCCGGCCGCCGCCCATATCATGGAACTGTGGCGCGGGTTCATCGAATCCCAGGCAGGCGACACGCTGGACGGCATGGAAGATGTCCTGTCCGACCAGACGGAATTTTCCAAATTCGCACGCCAGGTGATCGAAGATCTGGGGTACGGCGATCAACTGGGCGATGACCCGGACCAGGAAGACTCGGAAAGCGAAGAAGAAGCCGAAGAGCAACCGGAAGACGACGAAAACCCCGACGGCGATCAGGGCGACGATTCCGATGACAGCGACGAAAGCCAGTCGTCAGACGATCAACAAACCTCTGACATCGAACAACAGGCCCAGGCCTCGATGGAAGAACAGGATCTGGACGACAGCGAAGAGTTGGAGGCCCCCGATGGGCAGCCCCCGATGGATGTGCCACCACCGGCGCCTTATTCGGAGGCAGACCCGGATTACCGCGTCTTCACGTCGGAATACGATGAAGAAGTGCACGCCGAAGACCTCGCCGAACCGGCAGAACTTGAACGCCTGCGCGCCTATCTGGACCAACAGCTCGACCCGCTTAAGGGCGCTGTCTCCCGGCTCGCCAACAAATTGCAGCGACGCCTGCAGGCGCAGCAGAACCGGTCGTGGCTGTTTGACATGGAAGAAGGCATCCTTGACGCCGGGCGTCTGGCCCGCGTTGTGGCCAATCCGACCACGCCGCTGAGCTTCAAGGTAGAACAAGATACCGAATTCAAGGACACGGTTGTAACGATCCTGCTCGACAACTCCGGGTCCATGCGGGGACGCCCGATTTCCATTGCTGCGATTTGCGCAGATGTGCTGGCGCGTACGCTGGAACGCTGCCAGGTGAAATGTGAAATCCTGGGCTTCACCACGCGCGCCTGGAAGGGCGGTCAGTCGCGTGAACAGTGGCTCAAGGAAGGCCGCGAACAAACGCCGGGCCGCCTCAACGACCTGCGCCACATCATCTACAAAGGCGCCGACGCCCCCTGGCGGCGGTCGCGCCCGAACCTCGGCCTGATGATGAAAGAAGGGCTGCTGAAGGAAAACATCGACGGCGAGGCGCTGGAATGGGCGCACAAACGCATGATCGAGCGGCCGGAGCAGCGGCGCATCCTGATGGTCATCTCTGACGGAGCGCCTGTGGATGACTCGACGCTCTCGGTGAACTCCGCCAGCTACCTCGAAAAGCACCTGCGCGATGTGATCGACATGATCGAACGCCGCCGCCAGGTGGAACTGATCGCTATCGGCATCGGCCACGACGTGACGCGGTATTATGAACGCGCGGTTACAATCACGGATGCTGAACAATTGGCAGGCGCGATTACCGAACAATTGGCCTCTCTGTTTGATCTCAAGAACACGGCAGGCCTGCGCATGTCTATGCGCCGGGCCGGTTAACGTCAGAAAAAAATTGGTTGATTGACGCCGGACTGCCGCCACCGGATTTTTCAGCCCATCAAGCCACAAGCATCCCTAGTTGAAATGTGGTCCCGCCACTGTATGGTGAGTTGTCGCCATTAATGCGGTATGATTGTTTGAATCCTTTAGGAGAATTGGTCATGACACCTTCAAGATTGGTATGGTTGGCTATTGTATTCTGGGTTTCCACGGCCTGCACGCCTCTTATCAGCCCTTATTCACAGGAAGCCTACAAAACTGCCACAGAGCTTAAAGCGCGCAGTTTAGCATTGATTGCAAAATCGTCAGAACCCTACCGGTCAAATGTGACTGCGGTGGAGGATCTATCGATCAGAATGAACGCAGCCTACGAGTATGCAAAGGGTCGGCCGAGAAATTCCGTTTCTGAACAACAATGGGAATTGATGCGGGATCCAAACGGTAACCTGATGGGCGGCTTTTTGAAGGTTTGGAAAGGCCAAGGCAAGACCAGCAGTTTCTATCGCGAGGAAAAAATTTCGCAAATTTCGGAAGCCTACGACACGCTAATTTGCGTGGAGATATCAAAGAAAGAAGCATCTGATTGCTGATTTGAAAGGAAAAAATATGTCATTGTCGGATAATTGGGATAGTTTCGAGGATTCGCTGAAAGCCGGGGTACGGCAGTTGTCCAAAGCCACGTTCGGCGAAGTCCTGAGCCAGGCTGAAAACGATGCAGATAGGTTTGTGAAAGAGACCGGCGAAAGGCTGCGACGCTGGGGCAATGCGCTGGCAAACGGGCTGTTGACTAAAGACGAATTTGAGGACCTTGTTGCGGGCCGAAAAGACTTGGCGAAAATGCACGCCTTGAAGTCACTTGGGAAATCGCAGGCTGCTTTGGAACGTTTCCGAACCGGACTAATTAGCCTTGTCATCAACTCTGCATTCGATGCAATTGGTTTGTAAAAACTCATGTCATTTCAAGAAAGCTATCGCGACCAATTATTCACGGTGACTGACCCAGACAGCCGGTTGCGTGACCCAAACAACCTGATGGCTTTTTTGCGTTGGAAGGCGGGGGACGCTATCCCGAACGGCAAAGCGGTTGGCGACTTCAAGACAATTCCTGTCAGTACGATTGTCAGCGTGCCCGAAATCGCATTTCAAGCTATATCGTCAAAAAGCAGGGCGGTATTTGCAAGAGTGAACGACGCAAACAGCGGCGTCGAAATTGGGTGGACATCTACCGTCAACTTCAAAGATCGTTTTCGCAACGTGACGCTTGGCAAACAAGAACCTGCGGCCGGTGCAGGTCAATATGCTGAGACGGCCGTTTGGATCAAAGGCCACTACAAGGGACAGGTGCCATTAATCTTGATTATGGATCGCACTAGGGAAATCGAACGGCTGACAGAACCAACCGCTGTGCCATATTTGAAGATGATAAAAGCGGCAAAGGCGGACGGCGTCTCTCTCTACCTCAACAGTGGATTTCGGACCTACGGTGAACAAAAGTACCTTTACGAAGGTTACAAAGCCGGAAAAGCTGGCTTCAACAAAGCCGCCAAGCCCGGCACTTCCAACCATCAAAATGGGATCGCTGTAGACATCTCAGTGTCAGGCGGCACGGGCAGTCCACAATATGACTGGCTCGCAAAAAACGGCACGAGTTTTGGTTTCATTCGCACTGTTACGGGTGAACCTTGGCATTGGGAATATCTCAATACCCTTGCCGCCAAGGCCAAAGCAAAGGGCGTACATCGGTCTTGGGATCTCTAGGTGGCCTAAACATCAACATCAGCAGCTTTTGGATTCAACGTTCTCAATGAGATCTCGCACGCGGTAGTCCGAAATCCCCCTTGATCCCGCCACCCTGCAT
The DNA here is from genome assembly GCA_039030095.1 of Pseudomonadota bacterium. Classification (GTDB taxonomy): domain Bacteria; phylum Pseudomonadota; class Alphaproteobacteria; order Rhodobacterales; family Rhodobacteraceae; genus Amylibacter. The sequence continues at coordinate 48,152 of JBCCET010000023.1, forward strand.
GCGGTTTTATCCGTGCGAGGGCCAGGATGCAGATGTTCAAGAAACAGCCAAAGGTACAGATTGCGTCGGAACGGGTGTTTCTGCGCATGCCGACCATGGGCGACCACGTGGAATGGGCGCGTCTGCGCCGGTCTGGGGAGGCTTTTCTGAAACCGTGGGAGCCCACCTGGGCACCCGATCATTTCACCCGCCGCGCGTTTTCCAACCGGGTGTTTTGGGCCAAAAAGACATTCGAATCCGGCAAAGGACTGCCTCTCTTTTTGTTTCGCATGGATGGGGAGCAGCTTTTGGGGGCCATCACGCTCGACAACATCCGGCGCGGCCCGGCCCAGGCAGCAACGTTAGGCTATTGGGTCGGGGCAGAGTTCGCCCGCCAGGGTTTTATGTCTGAGGCAATCCGTGCGGTTGTGCATTATTCGTTTGAAAGCCTGGACCTTAGCCGGATTGAGGCCGCAACCCTGCCGGAAAATGCGGCATCACGCGGGCTTCTTGAAAAAACCGGTTTCAAATACGAAGGCGTCGCCCAATCGTACCTGCAGATTGCTGGCCGGTGGCGCACCCACGTCCTATATGCCAATCTTAGGCATGACAGACGGGGGAAAACTGATGTGGGCTAGAACGGCAGCTTTCCTTATCGCAACCGCCCTGCCGGCCTCCGCGCAGGACCGGACACCGTCACACTGTCTCGCCTTTGCCGAAAACGATGCGCCGGTCCATTACGCCGCTGCACACGACAGTCTGATAAAAGATGAGGTGCTGATCACTTACGTCGGTCATTCGATGTATATGATTGACACTGTGGGCGGGCTGCGGGCCGTGACGGACTACAACGGGTACATCGGAAACACCCGCCAGCCAGACGTTGTGACCATGAACGTGGGGCATTCTTCCCACTATACCGACTACCCAAATCCCGATATCCCGCATGTCTTGCGCGGATGGGACCCGGACGGCGGCGTGGCGGACCACTTGCTGGACCTTGGTGAGATGCTTGTGCGCAATGTAACGACCGACATCCGGTCTGCCTTCACCGGCCAATTGCCCGACGGCAACTCGATTTTTGTCTTTGAGGTGGCGGGCCTTTGCATCGGGCATCTGGGACATTTGCACCACGTGCCAACGGATGAACAATTTGCCCGTATAGGGCGGCTCGATGTGGTGATGGCGGCTGTGGACGGCGGTATGACCATCGATCTGGCGTCCA
>JBCCET010000024.1:0-49186 GCA_039030095.1 Pseudomonadota bacterium
GCGCTTGATGTCTTTGACGATCTTCTCGCCTGGGCTCTTTGTTGTCTTTCTCATCGTCCACTCCTCGGTGGCTACGATGAGCAACAAACTCTCCCTTAGCAAATGACCCTAATTGGTCCCATAAGCGCTGACATCAGACAGATCTGGGATACAATGGAGAAGTTCATTCTGACTTGCATGAAAAAGTGAGTCCTACCTCACAACCTCCATAAACTCCCGCCATTCCCGCGCGCTCATACCCACGTCGGCGGCCTCCACCGTCTCGCCTTTCAGCATCCGCCTTAGCGCCTCCACAGCTGGTTGCGAAAGCGTTGCGCCGCCTAGTCGGTAGTCCTCAAACGCTCGGTAGGCATAAGGCACCCAGTCGGCCACGAGGCGGCAAATCTCCTCCGCATACACACGGATCTCATACTGCGCGTGGCTGTCAGCCCTCAGCCTCAGGAAGTGGAAGAGGTTGTGCAGGTCCACCTTCCAGTACCACTGGGTGTAGATGTTGGCGGGCAGGTTCATGCGGGCAAGCTCGCGGGCGAGGCCCAGACCGTCTTCGTCGATCATCTCCTGATAGTGGTCATAGGCGCGGGCGCTGTCGGCCTTGAGCAGCTCCAACACACGGGCGGCGTCGGCGCCTTCCAGCACCTCTCCCCTGCCTTGATTGTTCTGCTCTGATTGGCGCGCCACGTGTTCGGGCGCGGGGATGTAGAATTCGCGGTCGAGGATCGAATACCGCGCCGAATACTCGTTCACATTCGCCGTCCGGTGGCGGATCCACTGGCGGGCCACGAAGACGGGCAGTTTGACGTGCAGCTTGATCTCGCACATCTCAAAAGGTGTGGAGTGCCAGTGTCGCATCAGGTAGCGGATCAGCCCCTCGTCATTACTGACCGCCTTGGTGCCCTTGCCGTAGCTGACGCGGGCGGCCTGGGTGATGGCGGCGTCATCACCCATGTAGTCGATCACCCGCACAAACCCGTGGTCAAGCACCGGATAGGCGGTATAGAGGTGCCCCTCCATCCCTGCGCTCACGGCCCGGCGCGTGGCCGCAGTTTCCGCCCGCTGGGCATCAATTTCGGCTTGTTGGTCTGGCGTGACAGGCATTCGTTCCCCCGGGTGGTGTGACTCGGCCCCTACTATATCTGGGCACGGTGGCGCGGGGAACAACTATATAGGGAAAGTGACGTGATCACCGGAATGCGTGTGGCCAAGCGGGGGAGCCTGGGATAGCGTCGGGGTATGATCCGTGTCGCCACTACCGCTTTGCTGACCTGCCTGGCTGCCCCCGCGCCTGCGTGCAACGTGGCGTTGGCGCTGGCGATTGATGTGTCGGGGTCGGTGGATGCGGCAGAGTTTTCCTTGCAGATGAACGGGTTGGCTGATGCCCTGCGCGATGGCCTTGTGGCAGACGCACTGGTGAGTGAGCAGGCAATGGTGACGCTGGTGCAGTGGTCGGGCAAATCGCGCCAACGCGTTTCCATCCCGTGGCGGGCGATTTCTTCTGCCGAAGATGCAGAAGTGTTGGCCGCAGAAGTTGAGACTGTGGGGCGGAGCTGGCGCAATTTCTCCACCGGGATTGGCGAGGTGATGGCGTTTTCGGCAAACCTTTTTGCCCAGGTGCCCCAGTGCAAACGCAAGGTGATCGACATATCTGGTGACGGGAAGTCCAATGAAGGCGCGCCGCCTGAAGACATCCGGGAGGCGCTGGCATTCGCTGGATTTCAGATCAACGGATTGGCGATTGAAACCGATGAGGCCGAGCTGGCGGAATACTACCGCGACTTCGTGATGGCAGGCGACGGAAGCTTTGTGATCTCTGCCACAGGGTTTGAAGACTATCCCGAAAAAATCCGCAAAAAACTGATCCGCGAAGTCACGAAGACCATCGCACTCAAATAAGCAGCGGCGCTGCCGCGCCATTCCTATTCAGATTTTCTTAGTGTGAGCCTGAAAATCAGCCGTGACCGCTTTGGGCCACGTGCGCCTCCGGCGTGGATACTTAGGGCCCGAAGAAGGGATGGGCCCGTTCTTCTTTGGGCCCAAAATATCCCGGGGTGAGGCGAAGCCGAGGGGCAGAGCCCCTTTTCTACCCCCAAGAAGTTATCCCCAATACAGCCGCATTGGGTTGTCCACGAGCAATTTTTGTTGTTGCCGTGCGGTCGTCGCAATCCGGGGAATGTAATCCACCAGCGCGCCATCATCTGGCATGTGGGATTTCATGTTGGGATGGGGCCAGTCGGTGCCCCAGAGCACACGGTCCTCGAACCGGTCCACGATCCGCCGATAGAACGGGACGACATCATCATAGGGGGCACCCGCGGTTGTTAGGCGTTCTGGACAAGTAACCTTTGTCCAGATGTTTTCCGCGCCATCCATTAAAGCCACAAAGCGATCGAAGTCGGGATGATCCGCGCCTTTTGCCACATCCGGGCGGCCCATATGATCCACGACGATGATACCGGGCAGCTGCTTAAGAAAAGGTTCGAGGTCTTCCAGATGCGCCGCCTCAAAGTAGACGACAATCGACCAGCCAAACTGTTGGATCTTTTCTGCAATGCCCAGGAAGACCTCTTTTGGTGTTGCGTCCACCAGACGTTTTACAAAGTTGAACCGCACCCCGCGCACCCCGGCGTTGTGCATTTCCGACAATTCAGAGGTTGTGATATCAGCGCCCACGCTTGCCACGCCGCGTGCAAGGTCGCCAGCGGCGCGACAGGCGTCCACCATTGCAGCATTGTCTTTGCCATGGCAGGTGGCCTGCACAATCACGTTGCGTGAAAAGCCCAGGTGGTCACGCAAGGCAAACAATTGGTCTTTGCCCGCATTGCATGGGGTGTATTTTCGTTCTGGCGCGAAAGGGAATTCTGGCGATGGGCCAAAGACGTGGCAATGGGCATCCACCGCGCCTTTCGGCAACTTGAAATCGGGCAGTTTGGGTTTCGGGTGATATTTTAGCCAATCTGGGTCCATGGGTTGGTCTGTCATGGGAACACCTCTCCATCCATAAGTTTCCGTGCAGTGCGCAGGATTGCGGCCTCTGCGACCTGGCCTGCCTCATCGAGTTTTGCCATGACGGTCATTTCTCCTGTTGGGTGCTCAACCGACATGCGGCGCTCAACCCCGGTGCCGCGCTTTGCCAAGCTGTAAGCGGTTGAGTCCGGCAGCAGGCAGGCTGTCGCCACGCTGACGGCGCCCAGCACACCTATGGTTTTGTGGCAGCGATGGGGAATGAAGGTGCGCGTGGCAATTGCACCACCTGCACGCGCCTCACTGACCATGGTCATCTTGGGCACAGATTTGTCAGCGACATTGCCAAGATTCATGAGCGATCCGCATGTCAAACGGATGTTCTCCAGCCGTGCTCGGAGGGTATCGTTTGCTTCCAGTTCCTCCGGTCGCTCAGTGCCTTTTATGTCCATGTCGCTGGCGCGCACAACCACACAGGGCATGCCGTTGTCGATCATCGTGACGTCCACGCCATCGACCCTGTCCAACACATTGCCGGTCGGCAGCAAAGCACCACAAGATGACCCGGCGGTGTCTTGAAAGGCCAAAGGAACGGCGGCTGCAACGCCCGGCACACCGTCGATCTGTGCCTCGCCCGGATAGCTGACTACGCCGCCCGGCGTGGCTACCCGCGCGACGGCGATCTGGCCGGTGTTTTCCATAAAGATGGTGACGGGCGTTTCGCCATCTTGAGCGACCACCAGACCGCGTTCGATTGCAAATGGAGCGACGCCTGCCAGGATGTTCCCGCAGTTTTGCGCATCTGTCACCACAGGCTGGTCCACAAAAACCTGCAAAAACAGATAATCCACATCGACGCCGGGCCGCGAAGATGGGGAGACTACGGCGACCTTGGAGGTCAGCGGATCCGCCCCGCCCATACCGTCAATCTGGCGCACATCGGGTGAGCCCATGACCCGCAATAGTGTGGCGTCTCGAGCATCCCGGTCACCGGGCAGATCTTCGGCAAGGAAATAGCCGCCCTTGGAGGTGCCACCGCGCATCCACATGCATCGGATGCCCCCAGTCATAAGCCACAAAGTCCGACTGAACGCAAAACATGGTCTGATGTCTGAGGCGTTAACGCAAGCAAGTGGGGCTTAGCGGGAAAACGTACGATGTCTTGGCGAAACTGGCACTTAACTTTAAAATCAAACGGGCCTGCCTCGCGGTGCTCGGGCTGCCCGAAGTGACTTCCACTTTTGCGGAACTTGCCATCAAACATACTTCAGCCCTTTGTCAGCCAAGCGCCCGCGCATGTCGTAGATGTCAAGCCCAAGCTCTCCGGCTTCAAAACGTGCCCGTTTTGCGGCCTCTCCAGCCTCGCGTGCCTGTGCCTTGGCCAACACGTCAGCCGCCTCTTCGCGGCGGACAACACAAACGCCGTCGTCATCGGCCACCGCAACATCGCCTGCATTGATGTGCACGTCAGCGCAAACGACCGGCACATTTACGGACCCCAACGTCTCTTTGATGGTGCCTTGGGCGTGCACGGCTTTGGACCACACCGGAAAGCCCATCTCCGTCAGGTCGCGCACGTCGCGCACACCCGCGTCGATGATCAGCCCGCGACAGCCGCGTGCCATGGCGGACGTCGCCAAAAGGTCGCCAAAATACCCGGCGTTTGATGGTGTGATTGTGCCCAGCACCATAACGTCGCCGGGGCGCAACTGTTCAATGGCCACGTGGATCATCCAGTTATCGCACGGCGGCGCCAAAATGGTGACCGCCGACCCGGCTACGCGCGCGCCGGAATAAATCGGGCGCATGTAGTCGGCCAGCAAGCCTATGCGCCCCTGCGCCTCATGCACGGTGGCCACGCCGCAGGCTGCCAACCCATCGATCACCGCTTGATCCGCACGCTCAATGTTCTGCACCACCAGCCCGGTGGTTCCCGGCTGATACGTCATTCCAGTTCATCCACTGTGCGCGGGAAGATCGTTTGAAACCCTTCGGCGTATTTCGCCACACGCCCCCCGGCCATACCGCCAGAGTTTCGGCGAAAATGGTTGGCCCGATTTTCAGCCACGTTTTTGTAAAAATTCCACAGGTGCTCTTGTCCCTGCATGCACTGAATTGCCGCCCATTTTTTGTCCCAGACCTCTGTGATGTCGAGGAAGACGCTTGGTTTCCATTCCATCTGTTCGGTCTGGTGCGGCTCAAACAGATAAAGCTGGGGCGCACCTAGAACCTTTTGCCCCGGGTTATGCCCCCAAGCCTGTGCGATCATGCGGCAGGTCAACGCGAACTGCGTCGTCTCCATGTGATCCGTGTTGTAGGGGTCCCATTTCGAGTGGGACATCATGAATTTTGGCTGAACTTCGCGGATGACGTCGACCATGCGATCTTGCGTCTCTCGGCCAAGGTCCAAGGGGTAGTCGCCCACATCGAAAAACCGGATGTCATTGACGCCGAGCGCGGTTGCGGCGTTCTCAGCCTCTTCGCGCCGGGCAGTTTTCACCTTTTCAAGTGTCATGCCCTCTTGCTTCCAAAGCTTGGCGCTTTCGCCCCGCTCCCCGTAGGAGAGACAGACCACTGTCACCTCATACCCTTTTGCCTGATGCAGCGCGATTGCGCCTCCTGCCCGCCAAACGAAATCGGCAGAATGCGCACTTATCACCAGCGCGGTTTTTTTATCAGCCATGGACGGCGCCCTCCTGTTAAGCCGCCCGCAGCCTACTCCCAGCACTCGAAATTGCCTATTTCGAATTGAGCCGGTATCATAAGTTATAGCTATAGGACCGGTCTGATCAGCGATTTCCCCAATATCCGACACATGCGCGTATTTCTGGAGGCGAGCCGGGGCGGTTCCGTCTCCGCTGCTGCGGAGCAATGCAACTTATCGCAACCCGCAGCCACCCAGGCCCTCAGCCGGTTGGAGGCTGATTTGGGCGCCACGCTTTTGATCCGGCGGCGCGGGCAGTTTGCTTTAACCGAAAGCGGTGCAGTTTTTGAAAAGCGTGCAGCCGCCGCACTTCGCCATTTGTCCGAAGGTGGTCGTGTGGCCAGCGGTCGCGGACCATTTGGGCAATCAGTCACCGCCGCACAGCTACGCAACCTGATCGCGATCGCCAATACCGGCAGCTTTACGGTTGCCGCGCGCACGATGGGGCTGTCCCAACCAACTGTGCATCGTACCGCGCGCCATCTGGAGGCTTTGGCGGGGCAACCGTTCTTCCTTGCCAGTGCGACCGGTGTTCAATTGACCCCTGCTGCTGAGGGTTTCGTGCGGGCTGTGAAATTGGCCCGATCAGAGATCAAAATGGGTGTGGAGGAGATCAGCCAGGCCCTGGGGCGGGAGAAAAGTTCATTTGTTCTCGGCAGTTTACCACTTGCCCGAACCTCGATTGTTCCGAAGGCTATTCATACGCTTGTTACCGCACGGCGCGGCGTCCAAGTGCGCGTGGTGGACGGACGGTATTCAGCATTGCTGCGCGCCCTGCGTGAAGGTGACATCGATTGCCTGATCGGCGCGCTGCGCCGCCCCGCCCCGGCAGAGGACGTGGAAGAACGCCTGCTGTTTCGCGATGCATTGACGCTGGTCGCGCATCCTACCCACCCATTGGCCCAGCGCCCCGCCACGCTAAAAGACACTTTGGCGTATCCTTGGATTGCACCTCCAAAAGAGACCCCTGCAGGCCAATATTTATTCGAAACACTGCGGATTCAGGACCGGGCGGAAACCCCCGTGCGCGCTGTGTCGTCTTCTATGGCCGTACTGCGTGGTATACTGGCAGAAGGTGACTATATCTCCGTCGTGTCAGCCCATCAGGTCGAAGCCGACGTTAACCTGGGCCTGATAGCCCGACTGAACATCCCGCTGACGGGGCATATTCGCCATATAGGGCTAACCTACCGGCGCGACTGGCGCCCAACAAAAACACAGGATCTTTTTATCCAATACCTGTCAAATCACAGCCCCACTTCTGTCTAAAATCGGCGAAGCATTTCTTCTTGAAATAGCTTTTTTCAATACTAAGACGCGCCAAATGAATTGGTGGCGCTCCGCTACGCGGTATAGGTTCCTCCAAGGCGGCAGACCCACGGACTTTGCAAGCACGCCCCAGCAAGTTAGGCACGAAACTGCACAAGGAGGATCTCATGGGTTTGGAAAAGGAATACGAAGACATCCCCGGCACCTACGTCTTTGACGCGGAGCGGAGCCGTCAGGGGTATCACCTCAATCAATTCTGCATTTCACTGCGGCTGCAGAAAAATCGGGATGAGTTCAACGCCGGCGAAGAGGCCTATCTGGACAAGTATCCGATGACACCGGACCAGCGCCAAGCGGTGCTGGACCGGGATTGGAACGGGCTGCTCGGGCTGGGTGGCAACATCTATTACACCAGCAAGCTTGCTGCGAATGACGGAATTAATTTCCAGCAGCTCGCAGGGATCATGACCGGCATGGGCAATGATGCCTACCGGGCCATGATGCTCGCCGGTGGACGCTCGCCGGAAGGCAACCGCTATCAAAGCGAGTGGGACGATAAAGAAAAGGGAGACGATTAATGGCACGTATCACTGCAGGCGTGGGCTGTTCACACGTGCCCGCCATCGGAGTGGCGATGGATCTTGGCAACACCGGCGACGACTATTGGTCCCCTTGCTTTGCTGGGTTCGAACAGTCACGGGAATGGATGAAGAAAGCCAAGCCCGACGTGGTCTTTCTGGTTTACAACGACCATTGCACGGCATTTGACGCCTCTTGCATACCAACATTTGCCTTGGGATGCGCAGCAGAGTTTCACCCCGCTGACGAAGGTTGGGGCCCCCGCCCTGTGCCGGTCGTAAAGAACCACCAGAAATTCGCCAGCCACGTGGCGCAGTCGCTGATCCTGGACGAATTCGATATCACTATCATGAACGAGATGGAGGTCGACCACGGGCTGACAGTACCGCTGTCCGTCATGTTCGGCGAACACGGCGTGGATGACGAATGGCCCGTGCAGGTCATCCCGCTCTGCGTGAACGTGGTGCAATACCCAGCGCCAACCGGAAATCGCTGCTACAATCTGGGCAAAGCAATCCGCCGCGCGGTTGAGAGCTTTGACGAAGACCTCAACGTTGTAATTTTTGGCACCGGCGGCATGAGCCACCAACTGCAATACAAACGCGCGGGCCTGATCAACCCGGAATGGGACAAGTCCTTTCTCGACCGGCTGACATCGGATCCGGTGGGGCTGTCTCAGATGCCGCACATAGAATACTTGCGCGAAGCGGGGTCGGAAGGCGTGGAAATGGTCATGTGGCACGTCATGCGCGGCGCGCTTAACGACGAGGTGGTAGAGGTACACCGCCACTATCACGTGCCTGCCTCAAACACGGCCGTCGGCCATATCATTCTGGAAAATAAAGCGAGCTAAACTCATGAGATTTTGCGTGGCTGGCGCCTATGGCGCATTCGGTATGAAACATCTTGAGGCGCTCGACGCCATTGAAGGTGTCTCGGTGACGTCCATTATGGGGCCAAGCCAGGATAAGCTTGATGCACTGGCAGCAGAACGGGGCATCGGTCACACTGCCACAACGCTAGATACGTGTCTGGCACGCGATGATGTGGACGCTGTTATCCTGGCCACGCCAACGCAACTGCATGCTGATCAGGCAATTGCCTGCATGGAGGCGGGCAAACCCGTGCTGATCGAGATCCCGATGGCCGACAGTCTGGAAGACAGCGAACGCATTTGTGCCAAGCAAAAAGAGACCGGCGTACTGGCTATGGCGGGTCAGGTCCGTCGCTTCAATCCATCCCACCAGTGGATCCAGAACAAGATTGCTGCGGGTGAGTTGAAGATCCAGCAAATGGACGTTCAGACCTACTTTTTCCGCCGCTCCAACATGAATGCCAAAGGTGAACCACGCAGCTGGACAGACCATCTTTTGTGGCACCACGCCTGCCACACGGTTGACCTGTTCCAGTACCAAACAGGCGAAGTCGCGTCAGAGGCATTCGGCCTCGAAGGACCGCACCACCCGGAACTAGGCATCGCCATGGATATGTCTATCGGCATGAAAACCCCGTCAGGCGCGATCTGCACCCTGTCGCTGTCGTTCAACAACGATGGGCCGCTTGGCACATTTTTCCGCTACATCTGCGACAAGGGCACCTATATCGCGCGCTATGATGACCTCTATGATGGGCGTGATGAGCCAATTGACCTAAGCGGTGTGGCCGTATCATCCAACGGGATCGAATTGATCGACCGGGAATTCATCGCAGCCATCAAAGAAGGCCGCGAACCCAACGGATCTGTCCATGACACGCTTGATTCAATGCGCACGCTGAGCCGTATCGAACAATCGTTCTCAAAATAGCGTCCAAAAGGTTCAAAAGCCGCGCCTCCCCCTTTTTCTGGTCGAAAAATGCCCGGGGTGAGGCGCAATACGCTGAGGGTACGAACCCTTATCCCCGGCGGCGCCAACCCCGGCGCGGCGGCCAAAAACGGTGCCTGACGTCAGCCCGGACCCGCCCGGATATCCACCGTAAAACACTCCACCCACCAGTTCCCCACAGGCGTAGAGGCCGGGGATAGACCCGTTTTCGGCTTGAACGGCACCTGCCCCGTCCACTTTCAACCCACCATAGGTAAAAGTGATGCCCCCGGTCACCGGATAAGCCCGGTAAGGTGCGGTATCCAACCGCTGCGCCCAATTGGACTTGGCCAATGCCAAACCCTGCGTCGCTTTTCCGTCCAAGACCGTGGGGTCAAAGGCCACAGCGTCATCCACTGCGTTGTTATATGCGGCCAGGGTACGGGCGGCAGCGCCTGCATCCAACCCGTCTAGCTTTTCAACCAAGGCCTCCAACGTGTCGGCTTCTACAAAGCTTGCGTCGTGAAAGTGGTACTCGCCATAGAGCAAATCCAACACTTTTGCGTCGAATATCTGCCACGCGAAATGCCCGGGTTGTTCCAGCACTGCCCCGCCAAACTGGGCGTAAGTGTAGTTGCGAAAATTGATGCCCTCATCCACAAACCGCTCCCCACGCGCGTTCAACATCACGCCTAAGAAATAGCAGATTTTGCGATAATTCTTCCGGTCCTTGGGAGGCAAATCCAGGTTACCAAAATCTTTCATATGCAAATCCATCGGCGTGGCATGACAGCCGTCAAACCGCCCGTACCGGACCGCACCCAGCGCCTCCGCCATGCGTAGCCCGTCGCCCGTGTTGTGCGGCGTGCCGCGCACCTTGGCCACCGACCAGTCAGGCCCAATATTACTGGCTCGCAAAGCGTCTGAGGATTCAAATCCTCCGCAGGCCAGAACCACCGCATCCGCGCGGATCAACTCTTCCCCCACATAGACGCCGACCACTCGATCCCGTTCCACCAGCAGGTCCGTCACGGCGGCTTCATACCGGATGCGTCCACCCATCCGCTGAAACGCGGCCAGTTCCATGTCAAATAGCCCGACCCCTTCGTTGTCCGCGGCCAGCGTCAATCCCCCCCAAAACACAAAGCGTCCGTCTTTTTCAAAACTCTGTCGCCCATAGATTGGCTCATAGGTCACGCCGTGGCTGGCCAGCCAACACACAGCGTCGTAAGATTGGCTGACCAGAACCTCCTGTTCTGGCGACAGCGGCAATCCGTCGTTGAAGCCCAGCAGGTCTTCAGCAAATTTCTCCGCGCTGTACTGGCCGAAATCTGTGCGTGCGACCCGTTCGTCGTCTGGGTTCGAAAGTAGCGGCAAAAGTTCGGCATCCTGCGTATAGGCAAACCGCATGGCCCCGGCGGTGTACTTTGTATTCCCGCCTGCAAGTGCAGCGTCCGCCTTTTCCAGCATCAAAACATCGGCGCCCGCCTCTAGTGCTGCGATGCCAGCTGACATGGCCGCATTGCCCGAGCCAACAACGATGATCTGCTTTTTTGCCATGGGAGATTCTCCTATATCTGGACTTTTTGTATCCAATTGGATACAAAAAACAAGGGATGGCTTAGGATGCTGATTTATTGGACAAATCTTCTGGAGAAACGGTTTACGACCGACTGATAGAGGCGATCCGGGCGGGCATTTACGCACCCGGCGATCGACTGCGCGAGGAAGATGTGGGCGAACGACTGGCAACCTCTCGCACTCCGGTGCGCGAGGCTTTACGCCGGTTGGAGGCCGACGGTATCATCGAACACCGCCCCCGCCTCGGTGCGGTTGTGCGCCAATTGGGCCATGCCGAAGTGGTGGAACTTTACGAAATGCGCGTGGTCTTGGAACGCACCGCCGCTGAATTGGCCGCCAAACACGGCACTGCGGCGGAATTTGACGCGCTTGATGATCTAAATATTTTGATCGCGGAGGAGCGCGCAGATCCCGCGACCGCCGTAGCGATTAACCAGGATTTCCACCGGGGGCTTTATCTGGCGTGCCGCAATCGGTTTCTTTTAGAGGCGGCCCGCGCACTCAACAACTCATTGCTCTTGCTGGGTCCCACAACCTTCACTGACGAGGCGCGGATCGACACTGTAACGGCGCAGCATCAGGCGATCATTGATGCTTTGCGGTCAGGTGACGTGGAAGGCGCAGGGGTCGCGGCAGAGGTGCATCTGACCACGTCTCTTCGGGAACGGTTGCGCGCGTTGTGAAACCTGTACTGACAGCCTTTGCCACGGCGCTGGTCGGTGTGGCCGCGTTCCACGCGCTAAGCCTGCCCCTGCCCTGGCTGCTCGGACCTATCACTGCCTGCCTGGCTGCAGCGCTGGCAGGCCTGCCCTTGGGCGGCATCAAACCTGTTAACAACGCCATGCGCACGATCCTTGGCGTGGCCGTAGGGGCCACGCTGACGCCAGCGGTCATCGCCACGATCCCAGCTTTTTGGCCTACACTGATACTTATCCCCATAATGGTCGCGGCAATCGGGGTTTGCGGCATCCCCTATTTCCGGCGGATCTGGGGGTATGATTTTGCCACCGCGTATTATTCGACCATGCCGGGCGGGCTGCAGGACATGTTGATCTTTGGCGAAGAAGCGGGCGGCAACGTCCGCACTTTGTCGCTGATCCACGCCACGCGCGTGCTGGTCATTGTGGTCGCCCTACCCTTTCTGTTGCGTGGCATCTGGGACGCGGACCTGTCAAACCCGCCGGGTGTGCCAGTCCTCACCGTCCCAGCGCATGAACTGGTCCTGATGGTGGTGTGTGCAGCCGTGGGCTGGTGGGGCGCCGAACGCGTCGGACTTCTGGGCGCTTCAATTCTGGGTCCGTTGATCGCAACAGCGGTTGTGACCATGGCCGGTCAGCTGGAAAACCGCCCCCCGGCAGAGGCCATTTGGGCTGCGCAGTTTTTCATCGGCATGACAATCGGGGCCAAATACAGCGGCATCACAATGGCGGAGGTACGACGTGATCTGGCGGCAGGCTTTGGCTTTTGCGTGATCCTGATCGTTCTGACGCTAGTCTTTGTTGAAACAATATTGGCACTCAGTCTGGCACCGGGACGCGAAACCCTGCTGGCTTTTGCCCCCGGCGGCCAGGCAGAGCTTACGGTGCTTGCGCTGATCGTGGGTGCGGACATGGCGTTTGTTGTGGCCCACCATGTGCTGCGTATCTTTGTGGTGATCCTTGGCGCCCCGATTGCGGCTAGGTGGTTTGGTCCCAAACCTCCGGATTGATCATATGGATCGGCGCACCTCGGGCAAAAGCGTTGATTTGTTCAAAGATGTCGGTGAACTGCAGGTCAAATTCGTCCTCCGTCACATACCCGATGTGCGGTGTTGGCAGCACGTTTGGATGCGTCAGCAAAGGATGGTCAGTGTCGCGCAAAGGCTCATTTTCAAACACATCCACAGCGGCAAAAATACGGCCCCGCGCTATCTCTGCCTCAAGCGCACCCGGGGCCACCAGACCAGACCGTGATGTGTTCACAAATAACGCGTGGTCGCGCATCTGCGCCAAGTCCTGGCCTGAAACAATGCCCCGCGTGGTTGGTTTCAAGCGAACGTGCAGGCTTACAATATCGCTATCCGCAAAAAATGCTGCCCGGCTGTCAGCGACATTTTCACCGTCCGCTTTGGCGCGCGCGCGACCGTCCTCAGAGCTCCACCAAACCACCTGCATTCCAATAGCACGGGCATACTCCGCCACCGCCTTGGCAATCCGACCGTAGCCGTAGAGCCCCAGCGTGCGCCCGCGCAGGGTACGCCCGACCCCCATTTGCCAGCCGCCGGACCGGATACTGGCGACCTGATCAGGGATCTGACGATAACTGGCCAGGATCAGCGCAAGCGTATGTTCTGCGGCAGCGTAAGACGGCGTGCCGGAATGCATGTTGGAACACAACAGAACGCCTGTGCGGCTGCAGGCCTCCACATCAACGTGGGGGTAAACACTGCGTTGAGAAATTAGCTTTAGGTTTGGTAGTCGGTCCAGCAGTTCCGCACCAATTTTGGTCCGCTCCCGAAACAGCACCAACGCCTCTGCCGCTGCCAAGCGCGCAGCGAGTTTGGCCGGGTCCGGTTCGTGGTCTGTCCAAACCGTTACATCGTGACCCTCCAACAGGCCGAAGCTAGGCAGGTTGCGCAGGGTATCAAACCAATCGTCTAAGATATGGACTTTCAAAAGCCGCCCCATACGGATGTCGGCACAAAGACCCGCCCTTCGGCAAGCTTGCGCGCGGTGCGCTGCAACCCGGCTGAAATAACCTCAAACCCGTCGCTGTCCTGAGTGAACTCAATTGCAACCTTCAACTGACCCATAGGGTGCTCCAGCGACATGTATGCCGGTGATCCGGTTATCCCGCTGGCCAGCCCTTCCCCCACCGTTCCGGGGCAGAGCAGGCAAGACCCCATCGCCTGGGACCCGGTAACCGCAAGCGCCGGGTGCGTTTTCCATGGCATGAAATACCGTGTGGCTGCTGTACCGCCGTCGCGCGCGGGCGCTAAAAGCCCGAATTTAGGCGTTACCGATTTGTTGACGTCACCCATCCCCATGGCCGCACCCGCCGCACGACGGACGGCTTCCATGCGGGCATAAAACGCCTTGTTCTCATCGAGTTCGGCGGCACTTTCATACCCGGTAAGGCCGAAAACATCGGCACGCGCGATGGCCATCGGCATAGCCACGTCTATGCAGGTGACGTCGATGCCGTCAAATACGTCGATCCGGTTGCCCGTTGGGAACATGGCACCGGTGGCACCGCCAGCCACGTCGTAGAACATAAGATCGATGGGCGCAGCCATGCCCGGCACGCCGTCGATTGTGGCGTCCCCTTCATAGATAACCGCGTTGCCATCCGTTTGGACGCGCGCCAGTACACGCGCGCCTGTGTTCACGGCGCGGATCTTTACCTCAGTCACATCACCTGTGGCGGGCACGATGCCCATTTCCAACGCAGCCGGGCCCACGCCCACCAGGATGTTCCCACAGGTGGGTTTGAAGTCGACCAGACGATCCTCCACCCCTACTTGGGCAAAGAAATAATCCACGTCCGCCCAGTCATCGTCAGACGGTGACAGCATTGCGACCTTGGTTGTTACAGCCGTGCCCCCGCCTATCCCGTCAATGTTGATCGGGTGGCCCGACCCGACCATGGCCACCAACAAGGCGGCCAAGGTTTCCCGGTCTTTGGGCAAATCGGCTCGGTTCAGATATGGCCCCCGCGATGTACCGCCGCGCATGAAAAGATATGGGATACCCGTTTGGGTCATGTCAGCGGCCAAGGCAGATCTACAAATCGTTGCAGCAGCCCCGGTGGGAAGTCGCGGTTCAAAAGCCCAGCCATCAAACACATGAACCCGATCCCCGCCGCTGCATACGCTGCCGCGAAGCCAAGGCCGCGCCCAGCGCGGAAGTAGATAAAGGTGAACAGAAAGATCGCCAGCGCCAGGATAAACCCGAGCAAGGCCGTCAGCGCCAACAACCCGGCGAACCAGGCCAATGTGGGCCACAGGCCAAAGGCGTTGGCGTCTTTGTCAGCAGCTTCCCGATCAGCAAAAATGGCATTGGTTTCATTGCGCAACATCATAAGGGCCAACAACACCAGCGCCCCCACAACCGACACCAGCGCCACAAAACGCGGGAATGCCCGGTCGGTGCCCGCGTAATCCGGCATGGTCGCGGCATCGATCAGCGCGAAGACAACAAAACCCAGGACCGCCAGCAAAAAGATGAACGGTGCCCTTTTGGATCCGGCGGGCACGTCCCCCTCGGCCATAATGGATTTCGCCTGCCGCAGACCCAGCACCACCGAGATAACGGTGATGATCAAAAGCACGATAACGATCGGCGAAAAGATATAATCGATGCCGTCCTCAAACCCGCGACGGAACCGCGACGACGCGATCTGCAACGCTTGGTTGGCGTAGTTTTCGGCGGGCGTTGCCAGCACGAAGCCGATCAGAAAGGCAGGCCGGGACCAGTCGAAGCGCCGCATCATGATGCCGAGTAAGCCAATAGCGAACAACGCCACCAAATCCATCAGGTTTTGCCCGGACTGAAACGCAGCAAAGCTGATGATCATGAACAAGAACGGTGCCAACAGGGCGAACGGGATGGTCGTCAGCCGGGCAATGCCGCCAGAAGCCGCGATACAGATCAACGTGCCCACCACGTTGGCAAGCGCCAGAAGCCAGACAATCGCGTATGTGATGTCGAGGTTGTTTTTCAGCATCGAGGGGCCAACCTCAATATTGCCGGATCCCAGCAGGGCAATAGCGCCGATGAAAATCGCCATGGACCCTGATCCGGGGATGCCGAACAGAAGCGTCGGCACCAGACCACCACCCTCCTTTGCGTTGTTCGAACTTTCTGGCCCGATTACGCCACGGATCTCTCCGCTGCCGAATTTCGATTTGTCGGGTGTTGTTTGCACCGCATGGCCGTAGGCGATCCAATCAACCACAGACCCGCCAAGGCCAGGGATTACCCCCACAACCACCCCAATGATGGAACAGCGGATCGAAAGCCAGATATTGGAAAACCAATCGCGAACACCGGCCAGCCAGCCGCCACCCATGGGAGAACGGTCCGAAATAGCTCGGTTCTGTCTCAACAGCGCGACAATCTCTGGAATCGCAAATATCCCCAGGCCCACGATGACCAGCTTCAGCCCGGACCCCATATATTGGTAAATCTCAAACGCCGCACTGCCGGTTTCGGCATAGACCCATTCGGACGGGATCATGCGCAGCTCCCCTTCTGCCGCACCTTCACCGATGGTGCCAACCAGCATACCCAGACCGGCGGCAACCAACCCCTTCAGCGCGATGCGCCCTGCTAGGATGCCAACCATGGAAAGACCGAAAATAGTGATCATCAACAGCTCTGGCGTGCGAAATTCCAGCACGATGGGCCGTGCCACCAGAATAAAAACGGTTAAGAATGCCGCGCCAACCAAACCACCAAAAAGGGATGAAGAAAACGCCGCAGACAGCGCCCGCGCGGCCTCCCCCTTTTTGGCCATCGGGAACCCGTCCAAAACCGTTGCCTGGCTGGCAGACGATCCCGGTATGCCCATAAGCACGCTGGCAAACGTGTCTGACGTCGGCACAACGGCGACCATGCCGATCATAAGGGCAAGACCCAGGACCGGGTCCATGCCAAACATGAACGGCAGCAACAGGGACAGCCCGGCGATCCCGCCAAGCCCGGGAAAAACTCCGATGCAAAGCCCCATCAGAACACCCAGCACCAGATACCCCAGCACCATCGGCTGGAAAATCAGACCTGCTGCGTCGGACAGTGCAGGTAAGGCAACGGCAAAACCTTCCATTGGGAGTTCTCCTAGGGTGTCCGGGGGGACCAGCCGCGGGTTAAATCTCGCCGGGCCAGAAAATATCACCGCCCGCACAACAGCTGGGCGGTGACTAAGGATCCGCGGCGGGAAGCACCCCGCCGCGCGCTGTCATTTCAGCGAAACGCCGTAGCGATCTTTCAACCAGCCTACGACGAAAGCTTTCGCAGCATCCGGCACAGCCGTTGCACTGCCAAGCGCACCTGTTGCCATGTCACCGGTCATCTGCGGGTATTTACCCAGACGTTTGGCGGAAATTTCGCCAAAATCTGCGCGCGCCTTCACCGCCTCGAAAGCTGCCGTATAGGTCACAATCGCGTCTTTAGAGGCGCCGGCTGGAAGGAATACCATCTTCTGAGCCGGGAAACCGGCGATGAAGAACGCTTTCCACGCATCCCATTGCTCGCCGCTTGTTTCACACCCGGCAGTGGCTTCGCAGACCTCTTTGAAGGTTGGCATGTCCGGGAAGGTTGGATCCCGAACGATATTTCCGTCCGCATCCAACGCGCCCCAAGACATCATCGGCACAGCTGTGCCTGCTTCTACCAGCGGGATTACACCTTTTAGGAAGGAAGATGAGGTCTGGTAATCGATGTTGGCCTCGCCGCGCTCAAACATCAGGCGGCCATCGCCGCGACCTTTGATGCCGAATACCGGCTCCACCTTCAGGCCTAGCATTTCCCAAGCAAGAAGCGGCACCAGGTCAAGCCGTGTGGCCCCCTGCGAGCCGTAGATGAAATCGGTGTCTTTCAGCGCTGAGGCATCCATGCCGTCCATTTTCGCAGCCAGATCTGGCGGTAGATACGCCACACCACCGGTGCCGGATGCCAGCACGACATTCCAGTCGTTATATTCATATCGAACACGCGGATCGCCCAACAAGTACGGGAACTGCGTGGAGCCCGATGAGCCAAAGATCAGCGTGCCTTCGCTGTCTTCATACTTTTGCTCCTGGAACCAGTTTGCCCCTTTGGTGGACCCGGCACCGGGCATGAATTTCACAACAACGGTAGGATTGCCCGGTAGTGCTTCGGACAAGAGTGGAGCGTAGAAGTTCGCCCATTTGGCCGATCCGCCGGTTTCAGAGAACGGGATCACCCATTCAACGGTCTTGCCTTCCAGATTGATGCCATGGCCGCCCGCAACGGATTGCGAGGCAAAGCTGGCTGCCGCAGCGGCCACAAGGCCAAATGCCACGCGGCGCGTGGTTTTCAAAAGTGTCATATCTTTCCTCCCTAGATCGGGCACCCTCTGCGCCCGATCAAACATGCGGCGCAGGTGATTCCCCGGGCCTGATGTGGACATGATCACTCTCGAAGCTTGCACTAAGCCTTCATCGGCGCGAAATTCAGTCACCATGCGAATTGCACTTGTTGAAGACAACCAAAGCCTGCGCCGGGGGATCACCTATCGGTTGTCCGATGATGGCCATGCGGTGGATGCGCTCGGCGATGGCGACGCCGCTGATGCCTTTCTGCGGCAAGAAACGGTGGATCTTGTGATCCTCGACATCAATCTGCCGGGGCGCAACGGCTTGGAACTTTTGTCTGACTTGCGAAACCGTAATGACCCCTGCCCTGTCATCCTTTTGACAGCGCGTTCGCGGACCGAAGATCGCGTTCTTGGGCTCGACAAAGGTGCAGATGACTATCTGGTGAAACCTTTCGCCATGGATGAACTGGCCGCCCGTGTGCGCGCGGTGGCGCGGCGCAAGGATGTGGCCCCCCGGCGCACGTTAGCACTTGGCCCCCTGACACTTGATCTGGAAACCCCGGCGCTGTCTGCGGGGGATATTGCGCTGGATGTACCCAGACGAGAGTTGTCGATGCTGGTGGCGCTGGCACAGGCTGGTGGGCGTCCGGTTTCAAAGGATGCGCTTCTGAACCAAGTGTACGGCACCGGCAGCGAGACCGACGAAAAAGTGGTAGAGGTTTACGTCTCTCGGTTGCGCAAACGCTTGGCCGCGCACGGGATTTCCATCCGCGTGCAGCGCGGCATCGGGTATGCATTAGAGGCAGACACATGAAACCCCGCGTCTTTTCCCTGCGTGCGCGGCTGACCGCAATCATACTTTTGCCGCTGATGATCGTGGCCGCTTTGGTGGGGGCGTGGCAGTTGACCAATGCGCGCCAGACGGCAACTGGCGTTTTTGATCGCAGCTTGTTGTCAGCAGCACTTGCTGTAGCTGGTGATGTGGTCACATCGGGCGGGGATGCCTTGTCACCGCGCACGCGTGATATCCTGAATGATACTTCCGGCGGACAGGTTTTTTACCACGTCTATGCGCCCGACGGGGTCATCGTAGCGGGCTACGCCACGCCCCCCGCGGGCATTCCAAACACCCCCGTGAACGTATCAAGCCCAACTTTCTTTGAGGCAGTCTATTTCGGGCGCCCGGTTCATGGCGTCCGGTTGGAAAACACCACCCAGATCGACGGATTTACCGGCATTTTCACCACGACCGTTTGGCAGGACCGATCCGTGAGAGAGGCGTTTGTACAAGACCTTGTAACCCGGTCCATCATTGCCATTTCCGGCCTTATGGCCGCGCTCGCGTTGATTGTATGGTTCGGCGTACGTATCGGATTGCGACCGTTGATAGACCTCGAAACCGCCATCGCGCGCCGCTCCAGCGATGATTTGTCGCCAATTCAGCGCGCTGTTCCAAAAGAAGTGGAAGACGTCGTTGGCACGCTCAACAGGCTTTTTGGTCAGGTGTCCCGGTCGATGACGGCGCAGGCAGATTTCATTTCCAACGCCGCCCACCAGTTGCGCAATCCCATTGCGGGCGTCTTGTCACTGGCCGAAGCCGTGCGCGCGGCCCCAACTTTTTCGGAGGCGCAAACCAGATCGGACGATTTGCTTGAAGCGGCACGGGAAACCGCACAGCTAAGCCAGAAGTTGCTTTTGCTGGAACGGACAAAAAACATAAGCCCGGCATCTTCGATGGAAACATTTGATCTAAGCGACGCCCTTTCCGACTGGGTGGCCGACTGCAAAGCCAAAATGCCGTCTTCCGTCATTTTGGCGCAAGACATTCCGACCAACCTTGGACCCTACTTCGGTGACTTCGTGATGTTACGGGAGGCAGTCACCAACCTGATCGACAATGCCGTCAAACACGGAGGGGCAAACCTGAACCGGGTGACTGTATCTGCCGCGCGATCTTCTGACTTCGTTCAGATTTCTGTCCAGGACAACGGCATAGGCGTCGCGTCGGAAAATTTGGAGATAATTCGAGAGCGCTTTCGCCAAGTCAGCGCGGGCCCCGGCACCGGCTTAGGCGTCTCAATCGTGGACGTTATCGCCCGTGCCCACGGCGGAACGTTGGACTTATGTTCGATGCCTCAGGGTTTGCAGGCTACGATCAGATTGGGACTAAATATGCCATCGGAAAAATCCGACAGTCAAGTTTCGGCATCGTCGACATTTTGAGTACGCCAACAATTCAATCACGTGTTTGACACTTGCGAAATACACCGCCGCTAAAAAACACTTACTCAGATGATGGCTTCCGCTGAACAGGCGGAAGACGCACGATCAACGATACTCAATACGACAAAGGCGCACCCCGATAAGGGTGGCAGAACAAATCTTCACTTTTCGTTTCTTTCTGGTTTTCCGCGAGTTGTTGGTCTGCGGCTCACTATAGTTGGCGAAGTCTGTATTTGTCTGGGTGCGCAGCAAATCCAATTGTGGGGCGCTGAGATACCCTGTCGCGCTGAACTGGTTTTGGATCTGCCAAGCCTCTATCGCGGTTCTCGTGCGCGGCCCTAATGACCCGTCTGGATTGCCTGGGTCAAAACCCGCCAGTTTCAATCGAATTTGTAGTTCGCGACGGTCCGACTTCGAAAGCTGCAGAGCACGTTCCGTAAGCTGCGTGCCTTCAATGATTTTTGTTTTCGTCGTCGATGATTTTTGTGAAGATTTCGGGAAGGGGATTTCTCCGGCTTGGGCGATTTGCGCATCGATGTCAGCTGGAATCGGCCCCTTTTCCTGTTTCGGATCAGGGATGGATCGAACAACCGGCACGGTGATTTTCGCATCGCGATCAAATACGTTTACGGCATCGGGATCGGTACGCGCATCTGCCTGTTCGCCCGCCAAAAACGCATCAAGTGCCGCGACGTTCAGCCCTTCAATCACTTCTTTTCCGCGAATTTTGGCGGCCAGGTCAGAGTCAGGGGCATCCAAAACAATCTGGTCGAGGATCTTTCGCACACCGGTCAGTGTCATGCGCTTTTGTTCTTCAGATTGTTTTTCAGCAGACAACGCCAAGGTCAGAGCAGCCTGGAACATGCCATTTTCTGTACTGGCCGCAACGGTTGCGACAGCCAGATGCCAACATGCCAAAACAACAAACAGCACGCGAAAAATGCGCATCACTCAGCTGCCCGTAGCGGGAATACAAGCGTTGAGAGCTTCATGAACAAAAACACAACAAACGGCATCAAGATGTATCCCATCGTCCATCCGCGCAGATAGTCTGCTATCCCAGGCCAAGCCCCAAAACTCACAACAAAAACCGTGTCCATTACAAGCCAAACCCAAAGGATTTGACCCAAAACCAAGTACCTACTGGCAGATACATAGATACAACCGAGCAACACGGCAAATGATGCAAATCTTGCAAACAAGCTGAGATAGATCGGTGTGGTTTCCGGCAATGCCCCCATAACTGCTGACGAAACAGCCAGTCCAAGAAGCACACTAAGACCGGAAAGAGCAATTGCGCGCAGTGGCACACGCAGCAAAACCACTACAAAAATCAGAACACCTGCTGAAAAAGCAGCGCTATTCCAAAGGGTTGCCGAAAT
The DNA here is from genome assembly GCA_039030095.1 of Pseudomonadota bacterium. Lineage (GTDB taxonomy): Bacteria > Pseudomonadota > Alphaproteobacteria > Rhodobacterales > Rhodobacteraceae > Amylibacter. Next base: position 21,537 of record JBCCET010000024.1, read on the forward strand.
CATGTCGCGCCAGTTCCCGGCCGCAGCTATAGCCGCCGTCTGTGTTTGTCAGCATATCAGTCAAAATTTCACGGTGGAGCGCATCTTTGCGTGCAGCAAAGGCAAGTGCCAGTTCCGTGGCACGAAGCATCTCGTTCCGGCGGGGGCTTGTAGCAGGCGGAAGATGCCGGTCCAGCGCCAGTCGAAAGTGCGCAAGTTGCAAGGGACAGGCGCCAAGCGTTGCCACAGGCACAACAGATGAAACAATATCGGCGGTCAGTTGGCGACAGTCGCCGCGATTTCGAAATCCGCTGTCCGCCTGCCGCATCTGAAGGATCGCCCGGTACATCACCGCATTGTAAAACTTGGGGTTCAGAGTAATCGCTTTGTTCAGGCGGGCAATCGCTTCGGGGTATTTTGACTCGTTCGCTAAAAGTACCGACCGAATGTAAAGTGCATCCGTGTTTTCTGCGAACCGATCAGCCGGGGACAAAAGATCACGCACTTCTTGCGCCACTTTGCCGAGGTCCAATGGCGCAGTCCGCACCAAAGCCTGTGCAAGAAAGATCCGCGCTTGACCAGCAGTCGCCTGATCCTCAGACACCACAAAAACCATTAGCAGCTCACGGGCCAGACCAGCATCTTGCGAAATACGAGCAGCCGCCACCGCCCGCGCAAGAGCCGGAGAAGGTGCGACCGCCCCAGGCTCGCCGCGCGCTTGGGCGGTTTCCGCAAATAGATTTCCGGATTGCGTCGCACGTTGACAACTGGCTTCGCGTGCCGCGCTCAACGTGGGGGTCGGCGGCGGTGGTGGTGGCGGGTCGTCTTCCATTTGTGGCGGCCACAAGTTTTGGAATAACCCTACTTGCAGTGAGACCACTATGGCTGAAAGGAGATTGAAACTCATTTGAACGTCTTCTCCAGCCCGAGGTCTGAACCACTGTAGACAAATCCAAATATATCATCGCGCTGCATTGATACCAACCGCACAGCTATGCCGCGGTTGTGCAAGGCATCCATGATCGAACCGACCGCCACGACGTCGTCCGGATATACGAAAAGATCGACCTTTGGAGTGTCAGTCAGCAAATCCAGAAACAGATTACCTTCTTCTGTTTGAACATCTGACAGCGGCAAACTGGCACGACTGATCGCGGCTGGAACAGTATCGCTGTAAAATCGTAAAAAGACTGTGTGTGCAGACGGCTCAGCATCATTTTCGCGCATGCGTGACGTATCGCGGGCGTCTGCCCCAAGGTCCATCGGTTCCTGCGCGGCAAAAGCCCTTGCAACGCCGGTCATGTCCAAAAGATGTAACTGCCCTTTACGAGCAATAAGTTTGGGGTACACGACCGGTAAAACCGGCTGCCAACCAAGGGGTGGTGGACCTTTCGGGACTTCCGTTTGACCACGCTTATAGGGTGTCAGGTAGCCTTCGGATGTGGAAGATACTTGCGCGACCGTCAAAGTTGCCAAGACCACAAGCAACACGATGAAAAGGTTGACGCCTAAATCACCTTGCGCCAACGCGAGACCGGAATTGTCCTGCTGGGATGGAACCAGATTTCGGCGCGGTTTCATTGTTCGCCCCCACCGTCCGACCAATATTCCAACACAACGACAGCCTGGGTGGCACCGCGTGTTTCCAAAGTGCTGTTGTGCTCGGCCGCGATACCCCGCAGCACCAGATAACAGGATGGATCACCACTGTCGCTGCGCACGGCATACCGCACCAAAAAACGATCTGTCGGTATAGCTTCCAGCCAAGCTGCAACGCCGATTGACTGGGTATCGCCTACCGGAGTTAGTCTCAGCGCCTCTCGCGTAGTGCCGCTGCAGGTCATTTGGACATCGAAACTCTCGACAATCCGTTGTTCATCCCGGCTCGATGACAAAACGATCAGAATAATCAGCACGCCAATGGCGCCAAAGAAGATATCCGCGATGGACATTAAGAAGGCCGCGCGCAAGCGCGCGGTTTCAGGAAACATCCTGGCGAGACGTGACCGATGCAAGCAACAGGCCAACGCGCATCTGAATCAGATACAACAAGACGCTTAAGATCACAGACGCCATCAGTCCGATCAAGGTCGTATCAAAGGCAATCCGAAGACCGTCCAGCAGTGGCGTCGTTTCACCGCTATCCAGAACGGCATTCAGCCCGCCGATCGCCAGCGACACCCCTACGACCGTTCCAATAAACCCCACAGCTGGAAAAATAACAGCAGCATCTCGGATCGGCTGTGGGGCCAATGCCAGCGCTGTTTCGGCATTGGCAGGTTTTGCAGTTAATTGTCCATTAACAGCTTCCAAGCCGACTAAATACGCAAGTGGGGTTGAACCGCTTCCGATCCAGCGGTGCAAGACAATCAAAAGGGCCAACGCGTACACCGAACAGCCAAGCAGCATGACTATCATGAACAGATAATACGGACTCGCTCGGCTCCGCTCATACAGCCCTGCAATGTAGGAAACATCGGCGTCCAATACTGGCAGCGCGTTGGTGCGAAGCAGGGCAAATACTATCAGCCCAAAAAAAGCGCACCAGAGCAGGAGTGCCCTGGTGCAATTCAGTCGTATCACCGCCCAGTCCTTACTGAACTGGCAGTTGGGTCATGCTTTCAATGCTGTCGCTGACCTCAATAGTCTGGTTAACAGTGGCCTCGAACTCTGCAACCATCTGGTCATAGATCTTTGCCATTTCGCCAAAAGCACCGGCGATGCGCAGTGCCACCAAGTCTTCTTTGTTCGCCTCAAGTCGGCGGATCTCTGACAGCGCTTTTCCGACCAAATCGTTGCGTTTGGCATCGGTTTCTTCCATCGACCCTAGAGACTCCTGCAGGGATGCGGCGGCGGCTTGTTGTGCAGCTGTGCCCGCCCGAAATTTGTCGATGTAACCTTTTACATCTTGCATTGATCCCTCGACGGCGAGTTGAATTTCAGAGCCCGTCTTAAATTCTTCCACAAGCGCTTTCAGATCATCAATGATGCGTTGCGTATCCGCATCCGCGTTCTTGATTTTGTCGCTCAATTCGACAACTTCAGTCTTCCGCGTTCCAACGAATTCTTTCGCAGCCGCAAGTTGTTCTTCGAGGTCAGAGATCTTTTGCGTTAGTGCCGCGACGCGGTCTGCATCAATTGCCGGGTTCGCAATCGTCTCTTGCGCTGAAACAGGCGCGGCGGCCAAGGCTGCAACAAAGCCTACTACTAGGAGCTTTCGCATAATGGGGTCCTCTCTTTAGTTTACAAATAGGTTATTTGGGGCAGACCAGTTCATAGGCCACTTTCAGTGACCCCAGCTTTTCAGGTGCCTTCTTTAGGTTCTCGATAGTTGTTTGAATCTGACCTTGCTTGCCCTGGATTTCTGTCATCCCGTCACGCAGCTTACGTGCAATCTGGTCCCAAAGCTCTTCATTCAGCCCGCTAGGTGCGCCTGCATCGATGAAGGTCTGCATTGTCGAAGAACATTGGTCAATTGCAGAGGTGCGGCCTTCGGCTTGACCGAAGGTCTCCAGTTCTGTTTCTGCTTGTGATCGCAGGGTCTGGAGCTGTTCAATCTGATATTTGCACAAAACGTCAATCGAGTCCGCTTTGTTCAAATCCAGCGACGTCAGATCACTATATTTGGCCAGACTGTTATCCAGGCGCGCCAAAACGTCGTTATAACGCTCCAGAAGCCCCGGAATATTGGTGTCGCAGTTTGCCGCGCCGGCCTTGCAAAAGTGTCGCTCGACCGGACTATCCAGCTTTTCACAGTCCTCGCGAGGCGTGCAAAGCGCGGCCTGCTCTCCTGCACAATATGCGGCGTCGGAAGACGCTTCGGTTATGGCAGCAAAACAGGCATCAACGTTAGCGTCACGGAATTCCTTGTCTTGGCATTTTTCTTTAAACATCGATGGGCAATTGACCACATTAATTTGGTTGCAATCAAATTGAGCAAAGGCCGGATTTGCAAAAAGCACAAATGTACCAACCGATGCGGATAATAGTCTTAGCATGTCAATTCTTCCCATCTCCAATCGCATAACCGAAGTTACGCCTCCCGCCGAAGGGTGGCCTATCTCTATGATATGTAGTGATTAAAATTCGGGATACAACCCCACCCCGCCGTCGCAACTACACCGAGAAAACGTGCCTGATAGCTTTTGACCCGTCAAGCGATTCGACCGGAACTTTCATCTTGAGCAGGTATCTATATCGGTTAATAGTGAGAGTCGTTTTTGTTCTTAGGGTGTAAAATAATTGCCACAAAGCGTGATTTCTTGTCGTAATTCTGGTATTTTGTATCGCGAAGAACCAAGTGACCCGGACACCGCGCTGGCCGGGATATTAGTTGATACACTGGAAATCTCAGCAGGCAGCGTGTGTGCTGTTATGGGGGAGTCAGGTTCCGGCAAATCGACACTGCTGAGCCTTGTCAGCGGCTTGAAAGAAGCAAATGTGTGCGGTTTGGATGCGGGATCGTCTCTGAGTGACGTGCATCATGGCGATAAAGCTTCTGTGCAGCTTCTTCATAGGCAACTGCCGCCGCCGGGCACACTGGGTTATGTCTTTCAAGACTCGCTTTTGATGCGCTCACTACCCGTTTCGCTCAACCTGGAAATGGCAAGGTCTCTCACCGCAGGAAAATTGTCTGATCAACAGCTTTCCGATCTGATCGTGGGTTTTGGCCTCGCGAATAAAGATGAAGATCCCGACGCAATCCTGCAATATTGGAAAAACCGCCGTGTGCGCGATCTTTCCGGTGGGCAGCAACAGAGGATAGCTGTCGGGCGAGCAATCGCTTCAGAACCGGAAGTGATTTTCTGCGATGAGCCGACAAGTAGCCTTGACGATGCAACAGCCCGAAAGATCATGGAGTTTCTTTATGATTGGACGCAAAAGACGGGCGGGTCAGTCATCTGGGTTACCCATGACGAAGACCTTGCGCTGTCGATTGCAGATAGTCTGCTTTATGTTCGCAACGGTCAGGTCGTTTCGAAAGACGGGCAACCTTTTTCCATCAATAAAGACTCCTCGCTTGTCCATCGGAAAGAGTGGCTAGCAAACATCAAGAATGGCTGTGAAAGACAACCGAAACTGCGCGCCAGCGAACTTCCGGACCGTGGTATCGGTTTCATCGGTTCTGACGTCAAACTCAAAAATGCTGCCCAATCAGCTAATAAGCAATCAAAAGGGCAACCATTTAAACCGCGAGGTATCTTCAGGTTCATATATCATTTTGTGATTGCTGAACTTTTCGAAAGACAAGTGTTTTCCAGTTCCGATGAAACGTTGGTCGCCCGTTTTTTCAATGCTCTTTGGCGTGGGCCGTACAGCTTTTCCAAGCCAACCTTTGCTTTAATCCTCTGCCTTGGAATTCTGACTTGTTATGCGACGCTGCTAGGATTGAAAACGCTGGATCAGCTTTTTGACTACAACCTGTCTCGCCCCCAGGTGGCCCACTTCACTTTGAGCACAAGAGGCAAAGCGGCCACTGAAAAGGACGAACGCCTTTCGACAAATGCCTTGCGGGCACTGTCACAGGAACTGCAAGGAACGCTTTCTCCACTGATACTGCCGGACGCGCGCCCACCCAAAGCGTATGGGCGTCGCTTTGATCTTTTTGCCAACGTGGCATCGGCTGGGGATGAGGACAATCGGTGTGGTGGCGCGTCTGCGCGCGACGGGGCGGCCTCGCTTTTGGTGTTTCAACACGCCGAACCGCTTTACGAAGAGCTAGTTGTGGATACCCCAAACGGGCCTCGCCAGGTCATAGATTATGCCCGCAAAGATTTGCGTGGTGCTGCGCTAGTGACGCGCGGTTTTTTGCGCCGTGCGCTCAAGATAGAAGACCCTTCAGTTGTGCCGGACGGATTTTGCTTTGGTGAAGTGGATTTTAAGTACGTTGCTATCGCCGGGGTTGTTTCAGAACTGCCGGGCTCTGCAGAACTGCAATTCGAGTTCGCCATGACAAACGATGCGTACCTGCGCTTGCACCGAGAAAACCCACCGGCAAGTTGGGGGCGCGGCTGGCCACCTTTTCAGACTGCGGCGCTCTATTTCGATTCAGGATACGCGCAGGACCTATTCTGCATCTTTGACGAATGTGAAGAACGAACGGCATTGTTCCGACCGGATTTTGCAACCGATTACAAGCTGAACGAAGATGCCTTGGAGCAAATCAAGCGACTAATCGGGGTTGCAGTGGGTGGCAAAGGCTTATTGGTGGGTGTTATTTCCGTCATGTTGATTGTCGTAGCGATCGCAGTTGCGTTGTCCGTCAATGCCTTCATTTCTTCAAACGAACGCTTCCTATGTATCATGCGCGCATTCGGCTATCGCCTACGCCACATCCAATGGCTTTTCCTTTTGGAATTCTTGGGCATCACAATTGCGGCGACCTTGCCTTTCGCAATAATTGTCGGTTTGTTCCATTTCGCTGCAGTTCCATGGCTGACGGCCCTTTTTGGGCTAGACCCAGTTTGGATGGCAGCCGAGTGGTCAACGATCCTTTCAGCCATCGGAGCAGGATACATTCTGGTCGCAGCCGTCGGTCTTGCAATCTTGGGGTACTGGTGGTGGTCTAACAGGTACGTGGGCGGCAAACTGCAATCGCTGTAATGTAATTCGAAAGGGTGAAATTGATATGAGACAGATGGTTTTGGGAACGATACTTGCCGCAATGCCACTGTTTGCTCTGGCCCAAACAGAAAACGAAGTTACTGCGACCGAATCTCCAACGGTTCCCGCAGCTGAAGAAGTCACTCCGGAGCCTCCAGCACCGCAAGAAGAAGCACGTGTTTCCCAAGAGGAGCTAGTGCAGCTTCAAAAAGACATGAAGGCTCTCAAAAGCCAGTTCCTGGATCTGAACTTTATCGTACAAGGCATCGAAGAACGGCGCGTCGATATGGAAGCGGAGTTCTTTCGGTTCCGCGACAAAGTTGCGCCGCTGGTCGGCGGCTTTGGTAACGACCTGACCACCGAAATTGAAGCTCTCCGTGCAGAGCTTACAGCCCATACCGCAGAAAGTGGCCATGCTGGTGGTATTATTGAAGATGTAATCGCGCGTTTGTCGATGATTGAGCAGCGTTTGTCGGCTGTAGAAGGCGGTGGGTTTACACCAAATCCGGATCCTGGCCCAATCACCGATCCTAACCCAAACCCAGACCCATTTCGGCAGGATCCCGAGCCAACCCCGGGCCAGGAAGGCTTTTCAGCGCTGACCGGTGACGGCGGACAATTGACGTCGCTCTACAAACGGCAACTCAGTGATGAAGACGTGGCTCGCCTTGTAAGCGAGGCTGATTGTGAGGCCGCCGGTTCCTGGTTCCAGGACGCATTCCGAAGCCGGGACTATAACGCTTTCTTCATCAACAGTGGAGGCTCGATCCGGGTGTGTGAACGAGTAAGTCTTGGCTGGCGATCCTTAAGGGCGGGCAACAGCAAACGCGCCCATGTTTTGTTTTCGGGGGAATGACATGCGTCTTATTGTAACCCTTCTGTGCGTTGGCTTTGCCAGTATGGCGCAAGCTCAGACCGCTGACATTTGCAAATTTGTACTCGACGAATTTGCAAAGGCAAAGGTCAGTGGCATCACGGGGGCCCGTTCCGTCGTGGAGCGAGAAACTCGATTTTTCGATATCCTGTCAGGACGTGCAAACGTTCAAGACGAAAATGCGCCCTATCGCGGTTTTTACGTCCAAGACGGAGCGATCCAGCGTGACTTCGACATCAAGACAATAGCGCATCAAAATCACAACAATTGCATTCAGGTTGATGGCTTTTTTTATGACGACAATAACGATGACGTCATCGTAAAAAGGGACCGAGACGCGGGCAATCCCAATGCACCCTTCCCTGTCAGCATTTTTGCTTTTGACTCGGGTGCTTTTGCTGGCACTGCCGATAGCGCTGGAGGCGTAACAAATGTACGCACATTCGTTGCAGCGCTCCCGCTAGTTGCCAACCGACGAGAAGACCCTTTCGGGACACTCCGAGTTTCGGTCTACATCTCAGGTTTGCAAAAAACGACAACTGTTGGCTCGCTAGGTCCGGGCGGTGCAGGGACCAGCGGTGAGGCCTTGTGGATGGCCGCAGACATTGGCAATGGGCCACAACTTGTCGCCATTGCTTGTAGCAGTGCTTGTTCCAGCTTTTTTCCGCCAGGTGAAAGCGGCGTTCCGCGGCTCTACGATACACTTGGCACTGGCGCTCAACCCCAGCCGGAACCTGTTGCACCGGAGGCCAATTTCGCTCGTGAAAAGCTGGTGTTCGTAAACCAGGGTGTTGAAGGGGAGCGTCCTATTGATCTTTCCAAATTGGAAGACACGGATGCCAAAGAAGCGGTAAGAGAAACACTCGATGCGTTGAAAGACGGCGGTGAAGATATTGCCGCACTTTATGGTGATGGTCTTTTGGATCTCGAACCGCAAGACTGGGAATTGGTCGACTTTAGCATCGAACACCGCGTTGTCTTGCGCCGTGTAGGCCCAACAAGGCTGACGGCAGTTCAACTCAATCTTAGCGAACCCAAATCGCTGAATTTTCTTGCCGGATGTGTGTTCAAGGCCGAAGTGTCACATGCGGATTTTGATGAGCCCATAGTTGTGGATGTGACCGTCGATCTTAACGCTAACACCCAAACTGTAGCCGGTTATCGGACTTTCGGCGTCGAACTTCCGCAAAACCATGAGATGTTGAGCCAGTCGATCAACACCTTGTCGGTCCGCATTTTTCCGACGGCCCCGGCCAATACCGAAGTATCTGAACCGAGCTGCCTATTATCTTGGGGGAACAGTTTCCCTGATCAAGCCTTTATGCTGCCCGAAATAAGCGCGGCTACGGATATCCCCAACTTTAGCTTCCTGCGCGACGGTACGGCCGTATTCGATGCAGTTAGTGTCGTTAGCACGGAACGGCCCGTTCACATCTACATGTACTCAGTTACCGGCCCCGTTGACAGCAATGGCCTGCAAACTGACGCTGAACTTTTCCCAAAGTGGAACACACCACAGTCGACAAACGATCTGATGGAAGCCTTGTTCATATTGCGGGCTGCGGCGCATTCTCATTTTACGTCTGAGGGTGAAAAGAAAGTTTATTTGCGTGCGGCACAGGGTGGCGAAGCGCGTGGGTTTGAAGCCGTACGTGCATTGACTCCAACAGAAATTGCCAATCCGTCGATCCAAATTGGCCCAGGACAAGTCGGAATAGAGTCGTTGAAAGTGTCCTTGGAACAGGCAGATCCTGCGACTGCGCAGCCAATTGCAGTTGTTATTGGCCGCAGTGGATTGAGGCGTGCTTCTGACTATTGCACCTCCCGCCCTGCCGTCGGCGACGATCTTGCCGCTAACATGATCCTAATCGACTTCATGCCTGGCGCGGTTTTCAGCCAGTTCACCAATGAGGAACAGGACGCTTTCAGGCCTGATTTTGATGACGATGCGGTGAACGCAGCCTTCAACAACTTTCCTATCTTCAAATGCCCATCAGTCGACGCCCACGAGACTATTTCGCACTGGATTCTGCTTCCAGATTTCCGAAGTCGGTTTACCTGGCGCAACGACCTTGAAACCCTTGCATCCCACATTTTTGGAGCAGCCCAATGATCATCCGGACCACGGCCATATTCATTTCCCTGCTCGCCCTAGCGCCGATGGCTGCGGCGCAAAGCGCCAACGATTTTGTAAGTCCGGACGGCATTTGTGACGGCATTGAATATGCCACCCTGTCGGCCCTTCCCCCGTCTGGGAACAGCGTGACGGTCAGCGCGTCGCCCATACGATCAGGTTCTATCGCTGCACTTCCAATGACGGAAACTGTGGTTCCCGCATTCACTCCGGTAAAGTGTTTTGGCAGCAGTAACGACCTCGTCCTGGTGCTGTCGGAAGATGGTGGTCAAAACTATTGCGGATGGGTTCGGCGAGATACATTACTTAGCGGCGCTCAATCGAATGCGACCGGTGTTTTGAACCGCGGCGACGCCGTTTGCCCAACGCTTCGCCCCATGAACGTAACCGAATATTGCAGCAAAATCGAAGCCATCGGGGATTTCGAGAAACTCTGCGACGATATTCGCGCGCCTGACGGCAGTTTTGTAGAAAACCCTATCGAAACCAAGTTCCTGACTTGGAATGCGGATCAGGACAATTCCGGCGACAAGACACTTGTGCCGCTTTTCAACAGCCCTACCGAAGACGGGCAAAGCGACGGCACAGTGTCCATCTTTACCACAATGCGCGTTTGGGACGTAGCAATTGATGGGGACACGCTTTTCACTTTGGTTGGCCCTGATCAGAAATCTGTGGTGGGTTGGGTGCCAGCATCCTCGGGCACCGTGTGGTTCTCTAAGCTGACGACGTTTTTCAGCGAAAACAACGATGCACCGATCCTGACAGCCGAACCCGGAACAACAGGGGCAGAGGAATTGGCGAAACGCCCGCCAAATTTGTCTGCCATGCTTTCAGCTCGAAAGGAGTTTGATAAGTACCCGGTTTTGGTCGACCGCCGCGATGCGGCAGAAAGCGGTGGGACGCGGCAAGAGCCCCACCTTAACATCGCGTTCATCGGGGCCGTTTGTGACGGTGGCACCATATGTGCCGATACAACCGGTGAAAGTGTTGTCGACAAAATTGCGCTGCTGGAAAAGGTCGATGTGCTTTTTGTGATTGATGCCACGAAGTCCATGCGGGACTATTACAAAATTGTAGCCGACGCAGTTGCAACCGTCGCCTCGGAAAGGTCTTCCACAACGACCCGATTTGGCGTGATAATGTACGGCGACTTTCTAAGCCGCCAAGGCAAAGGGGTTGGCGACCAGATGCAAATCCGGTCCGCGATTGATCTGACAGAGATCTTTAGCGGTGATGAATTCGACGGGTTGCCGGATGAAAAGCTCTACATCAAAGATGCCGCCGGCGGACGTCGCGAAGCAGCTTTTGCGGCATTGTATCAATCCGTTGAAGGCGCCGACTGGCGAGATGGCTCTCTTCGCTTCGTAATCCACCTGGCCGATCACGGTGATCGCGGACCGGCGCCGGACGCCGTTGTTACGGCGCTGCAGGACAAGAATATTTTCTACGTCCCGATCGCAGTTCGTGGGGAATATATTGCTGGCGATAACAAAGCGTTTGTGGACCAGACACAGGACCTTTTGTCTCGGCACACCTTCGAAGGCGCCTCCTTGGGCCTTCCAACAGCTGTCACCTTTGAAGGCGGCCAGGCACAATCAAACAATGCGGCCAAGCTGAGTATCGTCCGGGCGCTTCGGGCCGCAACAGAAGTTCAAGACGTAGTTAATTCTGAAGTTGCGGCCGGATTGGTTGGTCGAGAAGGATCTTCGGTTTCCGCGTCAAATCGCTATCCACCCGGCTACGCTCAACTCACCAACACCGTCAAAGAACTCTACGGTATTGATGACGCGGACGTTGATACGTCAATCGAATTGCGTACCCTGGCTGCCCCAGGCTACATCGCTGTGCCGCAAAGTGGGATTAGTCAGGACTGGACTTTTCAGGTGGCTATCACCCCGCGCGATCTGTCGCGGCTGATCAACAATTTCGATCTACTGTGCAAAGCGATGCAGGACAGCAATGCGCAAAATGATCTGTCCATTGCGCTTCGCGACGTTATCGAAGTGTTAACCGGCGATGTTCTGACCGGCGACGGCACAAATGAACGTTTCTATCGGTATTTCGATGAACGAGAGAACATTCCCCTAGTAGCGAGAACAATACTTGGGGAAGGAATACTCGAACTTGGCAGCGACATGCGTAGCCTTGCACAAGCTGCACGTGAACGCGTGGAGATTTATCGTCTGGAAGCCTGCCGCACGTCGAAATTGTTGCGCCTAATGGATAGTGACCGACTGGTACCGCTGCCTTATGAGAACGCACCGGATGGCAGCAAGGGTGACCTCATCTGGGATGCGGACAGTGGAACTTACAACGATCTACGCAGCAGAGATTTTATCTGGACCAAACGCAGCCTCTTTGACGTTGCAACGATCTATTTGCCACTGGCTTACATGCCGCGTCCTTACAGTGAGCTCAGGTAAGGAAAAGGCCGACTATGGATGCTTCTGGCGGGCAAAGCTATGTTTTTGGCAGTCGCGCCAAAACGCTAAAGGCACAAGGTGACTTGCATGCATGGGTTTTAACCCATGGCCTTCCAGATGGTACAAAATCTTATGTGTCTGGGCAGTTTCGTTCTCAATTGCCCAAGAACAGCGTTTTGCTTTCGGCATTGGACGGATGGCAACGGCCCCCCGGAGCGGCTCCAAAAACGAGCGAAACCATCAAATACTTGCGAAACGTCATTTACCGGAGCGAGTTGAAACATGGGATTAAAGACCATTTCGATACACTGCTATTGGGGTTTTCGGATCAGAAGGCGACGGAAGCCCCTGGCGAACAACCAGATGCGAAAAAGCAGGTCCGCAACGCCAACCCACAAAAAACAAAAGGATCACTGCGCTGGCTGAAGTGGATTGTGTTGTTACTGTTGTTGTGGCCCGCTTTAGTCGCTGGGAAGATATTGGCAGAAAGGTGGCTGTTAACAAACCACGCTCGAGTGGCCAACGCACAGTTTCAGGCCAGTGTTCCCGATGTCGCTCTACTTTTGCCGGACGCTTTTGCAAATTGCCTGAAACGGGGTGATTACAGCCGTTGCGTTTTTGATGAATCCGATCTGCGGTCAATTGCAGCACTGGATCGAGCACGTACACTCCTGTTGGATCTCGCGGCGTTTACGCCTTTGGGCGGGCGTGACCTCGTGCTTCTTAGCACAACGGCAGAAAACAATCAGTGCAACAACCTAGCTGGCGACGCTTTGATGAAAGAACTTTGCAACGTACTCGCGGACTTGGCGCTGTTTCGGACATGTCTTTCGGTATCAAATCAGGACGTGCAAGATGGCCACTGCAGAACAACGGCTCGCCTTGGCGTTGTGGGTTCGAGCCATGAGTTTGACCAGATCGCTGAGATCCCAATCCCGGTAAATGTTTTTGACCCACCCGTAACTCTACCGAAAACCATAGATAAACTGCTGGAATTAGGTGATCGTCTGGTTGTGGCCTCAAACGCTGGGGATCGCGCGCTTCACGTCGCCATCGGCAACTCTTTGCAAACCAGTTTGCTCGGTCTGCGCAACCTGATTGAATCCACATTTTAAAAAAGTATCGCCAAAGAAAGATTTCTACAATCAACAAAAACGTCAGACGCCACAGGGCTAAAAATACCCAGCCAACATCGAACTGACAGCGACAAAACAAGTGACTTGCTCCCCATTAGTGTGCCCGTCCTTTGAACCTGACCTGTTGGACTGGCGCGGGGCTTGTTTCGCCGCTTGGGCAGCGTAGCGCCAGGAGAGGAGTTCGTGGAGGCTTGTGATTTTGTGGTCGGCGATTTGGGCGAGGACCCATGTGAGCTAGGCTTGCGGTTCAACGCCGTTCAGTTTGGCCGTTTCGATCAGGGTGAAGGCGATGGCCACGGCTCTGCCGCCGCTTTCGGAACCGGCGAACATCCAATTTTCCGGCCTATTGCGACGGGTGTGACGGCTCCTCTGCTGTGTTATTGTGGAGTTCAAGAAAGCCGCTCTGAAGGTATGCCCGCGCTTTTGGCATGCAGCCAAGGGTGTAACGGATGGCCTGTGCCAGTGGTGACTTGCCGGAGACCTTGAGCAGTTGGGTGTGCAGCCACGTTTCCAGATCATCTAACACGGCTTTGGCCCGTGCTTGGCGTAGCACAACACGCGCGTCGGGCGATTTTCCCCGCGCCTCTTTCTCCACGACATAGAGTTCTGCGATCCGGCGGATGGCTTCCTTGGTAACTGCATTGCCCTGGGAGGTGAAGACATCGACGAACTTGCGTCGGACATGGGCCATGCAGGCCATCTCGTCGGCCTTGTCATGCCCGAACAACCTGTTGAAGCCGGAGTATCCATCCGCGTGAACCCAACCTTTGTAGCCGGCAAGATGTCTCACCGGATGTTCGCCCTTTCGATCAACGGTGAACTGATACCAAGCGCAAGGCTGGGACGATCCCGCCCATGGCCGCTCGTCGCGCACATAAGTCCAGACCCGGGCCGTCTTGGTCTTCTTGTGCCCAGGTGCCTGCATCTTGACCGGTGTGTCGTCGGCGAACAGCGCATCACCGCGCCGGACAATCCGCCCGATCTTGTCGGCAAGTGGCTCAAGTAACGCCGTTGACCGGCCAACCCAATCCGCCATCGCCGAGCGGTCCAGATCGATCCCCTCGCGGGCATGGATTTGGCTTTGGTGATACAATGGAAGGTGATCGGCGTATTTGCTCACCAGCACATGCGCCAAGAGGCCGGGGCTAGGTCTGCCGCGCTCAATCGGGCGCGATGGCGGTGCGAATTGGATGGCATTGCGGATTGGACGATGCGGTTCACGATGAAACGGCCAGGCACATACTCAAGCTCTTCGGTAACATCCTCACCGAGCGTCTGCAGCTTGCCGCCGCAGCGGGTGCAATCCTCACCAGGCGAAAGCACCTGGTCATGCCGGTCCAGATGATCAGGTAACGGTTTGCGGCTGTGCTGACGCGGTGCCTTGTCTTCAGCAGTCCGCGCCTCAGGCTGTGTGCCTTCAGATGCGGCCTCGGCAATCGCCTCATCTTCTTCGAAGGCCAAGTCGAGTTGATCCAGCCTTTCGGAGCGCACCCCAAATCTGTGGCGGTTCTGTCCCGCCAATTGATGTTTGAGCTTCTCGATCAGCAAAGCCTGCGACTTGACCTCTCCGCCAGAAGGCGGTTCACAGCCCGCAGTTCTTCGGGGTCATTCAGCGTTACATCAAGGTCTTTAAGCATCGCCGATCTTATACCGGATCAGGGATAAAACATGAATCCCGAAAGCGCTCAAATCATTGTACTTATCATTGTACTTATTGGTCTATCCGACTTTTAATGGACGCTAGGTCTTCTGCGGCATGCGCCAGTCTATCCCCTCCAACAGCATCGACAACTGCGCAGAGGTGACGCTGACCTTACCGTCCTTGGCGGCGGGCCAAACAAAGCGACCCTTCTCCAGCCGTTTGCTGAACAGGCATGCGCCTTGCGCGTCCCACCAGATGATCTTCAACAGATCACCGCGCTACCCACGGAACACAAACAAATGGCCAGAATAGGGATCAAGTTCCAGAACCCTCTCGGCCTGCGCGGCCAGGGTGTTGAACCCGCGCCGCATGTCCGTGACACCTGCCGCCAACCAGATGCGCGTGTTGCTGGGGACAGGGATCAAACCGATAGACCTCGCACAAGGCTAATCACAGCAGCCAGCGCGGTCGGTCTTTCGATCAGAATGCGCCGACCATCGGACAAGGTGATGTCAACGTGACTGGCCGACAGAGGGGCTGATGGTGGCGGTGAAGGCAACTCATGGCAAACCGGTCCGTCGACCGCGCTGGCCTCAATCTCGATAGGTAAAGCGCCACCGTTCTGACGACAGTTCCTTCAACCGATCTCGCAGTTCAGTATTCGCAGGCCGCTTCGATACACGCCGGTAGACACGCGGATCAATACCTGCCAGAGCGCAGGCCCGCTTCTGATTTTATCGTTTCTCTGTCATGGCCCAGGTCGCAGCCCTGCGTCGCGCACCGGGCCTCAAGAGTTTTTTTTCCAGCATCTCCTTTTGCGTTGACACATCCATCATTTGTTCGGCCAACAGTTTCTTGAGTTTGGCGTTCTCAGCCTCAAGGACCTTCAGCTTCTTCGCATCAGAAACTTCCATGCCGCCATACTTGGAAAGCCATTTGTAAAACGTCGCTTCGCAGACACCATGCCTGCGGCACAGATCGGCAGCTGTCGCGCTAGCCTGATGTTCCTTCAATATCCCGATAATCTGTTCTTCGCTGAAACGGCTTCTACTCATCGTTTGTCTCCTCAGTTGGAGAACAGGCTGACCTCAAATGCCGGACTTTTCAGGGGTGCAGGTCACAAGCCCAAAATTCAGTTCAAGTTGGAGCGGCTTTACGTTTCCAAGCCCTGTGAAAAAAAATGCTCAAAATAATCCAGGGTTCAGGGGCGATGCAGCCGTCATCCCGCCGTCCACTGTGAAGCATTCGCCAGACACGTAAGCTGCGTCATCGGACAAAAGAAAAGCCACGACCCCAGCAATGTCGTCGGGGGCACCGAAACGGCCTACCGGGTGGCGCGCGAGTGCGTCTGATTTGGCGCGGGCAGGATCATCTGCCAAATCGAAAGCCTCGTCAGCCATGGCGGTCATGATCCAGCCTGGACGTATGGCGTTGCAGCGGACATTTGGACCGTGGTCAACGGCGATGGACCGGGTCAAAGCGTGCACCCAAGCCTTGGATGCATTGTAAAGCGCCATGGATGGATCTGAAACCTGGCCAGAGATCGACCCAATGTTTACAATCGCCCCGCCGGTGTCAGTCATGCCGGGCAATGCGGCGCGGCACATGTTGAAAACGCCCCGGCAATTGGCATCCATGACCAGATCAAAATCCGCGTCCGTGCTGTCGGCGACGGACTTTTCCACCTGCACGCCCGCGTTGTTTACCAACGCTTCGACCCGGCCCAGCGCCGCTGCCTGAGCCACCAAATCTGTTGCCGCTTTTGGATCGCCCACATCGCAGGTGGCCCAATGCACTGCTTCCGACAAATCGCCGGGTCGCGTGCCTCGACCGCACGTCATAACCAGCCATCCGTCACCCATTAGGCGGTCAACGATTGCGCGCCCGATACCTCTGGACCCACCGGTCACAATTGCCACGCTCATGGTCATAACCTCATCTGTTGAACTTGTGCCGACAACCCTCCGTCAAGCACCCACAACTGACCGGAGGCATAGCGCGCCTCATCAGAGGCCAGCCAGTTGACGAGGTTGGCAATATCTTCGGGCGTTCCATAGGTGCGCATCGGATGTACGTCACGGACCGCCTGTTGCAGCTCTCCGATGCTTTTGCCGCCGGCGCCCGAACCTTCGCCAGTGAAAAAACTCTGCAACATCGGTGTGTCGATGTAGCCCGGGCAAACGGCGTTCACGCGGATGCCTTCAGGCCCGTGATCGCAGGCCATGGCCCGCGTCAGCGCATGCACGGCCCCTTTGGTGGCGCAATAGACGGCCAACCCCGGATCCGCGATGAAACCGTCATAAGAGCCGAAGTTGATGATGGACGCCGACGGACCACCTTTGGCTGCTGCCCGCATCAACGGCAGCGCGTATTTTGACGTCAGAAAAGTCCCTGTGCAATTGACGGCAAAGGAATGGTTCCATTCATCTAGGCTGGTATCTTCAATTGTCTTTTCAATCTCAATTCCCGCCGCATTAACCAGGATGTCCAGCTTACCAGCCTCAGCGCTTACCTGGTCCATGGCAGCGCGGACCTCAGCCTCATCAGCCACGTTCATGCGCAGGAAACGGCTGCCGTCGACGTCATGGGCGTCCAGCGACCCCTGTTCCGTCAGATCGGCGGAGTAAACAGTAGCACCTTCGGTCAGAAACCGCGCGACAATTGCGCGCCCAATGCCGCCGCGTCCGCCTGTGACAAGCGCCACTTTGCCGGTCAATTGTGATCCCATCAGGGTCCCCTTTCAAAATCGATTTCAGCTATGGCCAGACCGGATTCGCCTGCCACCGTGTAGATCAGATAGTCACCGCTCGCGTCCGAGAAAAACGCAGGATCGCGCAACTGATTAACATGTTCAAAGATTTCCCCCGGCTGCGAGGCCGCGCGCGGCGCATTTGCACCTTCCCAGTCAAAAAGGGGACGCAGCAACTCTTGCACATTGGTCACCGCCCATTTTGTCCAGCCCGCTGCCAGATCAACCGCACCTACAAAAATCCGCTCTGGTCTGTCGCCGATGACGGTCCAGGCGACCCACAATGTGGCGCCGCGTAAAATAACTGCCAGGTGGCGCGTGGTGTCCGGCAAACCGGACAAGCGTACGCCCCGTGCAAACGGCCCTCCCGGGCCAGGTGATTGCCACAATATGCCGCTTAGCGACAGAGCGTAGTAGGTGCCACCCCATTGCCAAATGCGGAAATACGACTCCCCCAGCAGCGCGGGCTGGTTCGTAAACGTCAGGCCATCGGTCGAGGTGGCCAGACTGGTTGTTTGTGTCGGATCGTCCGCCTCTTCCCCCGATATTCCGTGGAAATACAATCTGATAGATCTCGCATCTTGGTCCACATGTACATCGGGCGATGCAATGTGGCCCCGAAATTGCGGGCAATCTTCTAGATGCAGCACGCCGGGCGTGTGAACCTGCCAAGGCCCGGTCAGCGCATCTGCGTAGGCCAAACGGATGTGGCTGCCCAAATGATGCGCAAAGTAGAGGTAGTAGCGACCCAGCCGCCCCGGCACCCAATCCGGCACCTCAATCAGCGACGGGCCGTTCACGTTCATGCCCAATGCTTCTGACCGCCAGAGGATCGGATTTTCTGCCAGCCGCGTCGCCACCACCATGGCTTAGTCCTTTTTTGGTGGGAAACGATAGCGGGCGGCCGCGACTGTCCAGTCCATATGATTGCGCACATACTGCTGCGATGCGTCCGACGGCGGGTTATAATCCCAGGGTTCCCCGGCGCCCGCCTCCATCACCGCGTGCAGGGCATGGCGCGCCTTTTGCGACCGCATCACATCGGCACGGATCGCAGCACTGTCCCAACGACGCGCAACCTCCGCCGCAAAGGCAGCAGACTGATCCGCGTAAGCCGGGTCGTCCGCCACATTGCTGCGCTCGCCCGGATCGTTGGACAGATCATAAAGCTGCGGCGGATCCGCGTCGCAGTGGACGTATTTGAATGGCCCGCGCCTGATCATGAAAACAGGGGCGGGCGTCATCTCTGCGCAGTACTCAGAAATTGCCTCGTCCACTGGGTCCTCCTGCCCTTGCGCCAGTGGCCAGATGGATCGGCCATCCACCGGTTCCCCCAGCGTTCCGCCGCCTGCGATTTCGAACATCGTTGGCAGCAAGTCAATCAGCGAGCAAGCATTGGGGACCGTGCCTTGCGCCACCCCCGGCCCCGCCATGATCAGCGGTACGCGGACCGAGTGTTCGAAGAAGGCCATTTTGTACCAAAGGCCGCGCTCACCCAACATGTCGCCATGGTCCGCAGTCACGATCACCACGGTGTTGTCCAGCTCGCCAATATCGCGAAGCGCTTGTACCACGGCCCCGACTTTGCTGTCGAAATAGCTGACGTTCGCCAGATAGGCACGACGGGCGCGGATGATTTCTTCTTCGGTGAGGGGGATCATGCTTGCCTCTATCCCGTCCATCAGACGGCGGGCAAAAGGGTCCTGCTCTTCCGGGGTCAGGGTGCAGTCCGGCAAAGCGATGTCAGCGTCGTCATAGAGATCCCACCACTCCGGCTTGGCCACATAAGGGTCGTGGGGGTGGATGAAACTGGCCACCAGGCAGAACGGCGCGGCTTCACCGGCCGCGCGGTCGCGACCCCGGTCAATCAGCCAACGACGCGCGGCGAAGTCGACTTCGTCATCATAGTCGGTCTGAAACGTGGCCACCGCCTGGCCGCTTTCTTTGACCGTGGCCATGTTGTGATACCACTTGTCGATGCGCTTCTCATGGGCCTCCCAATTGGGGGTCCAGGCAAAATCGGACGGGTAGATATCTGTGGTAACGCGGTCCTGAAATCCGTGCTTCTGATCTGGTCCGACAAAGTGCATCTTGCCTGCTAGGCAGGTACGATACCCCTGCCCGCTCAGATAATGTGCAAAGGTGGGCACAGAGGCGGGAAATTCTGCTGCGTTGTCATAAGCGCCGATCCTGGTGACCAGCTGGCCAGACATGAACGCCGCCCGAGAAGGCGCGCACAGCGGAGAGTTGCAGTAGGCCGCATCAAAGCGCATGCCACGCGCCGCCAATGCATCTATGTGCGGGGTTTTGGCAACCGGATGGCCATAAGCCCCGCAGAACTGCGGGGCCAGCTGATCGGCCATGATGACCACGATGTTGGGGGCGTCAGGCTGCCCGGGCATATGCGTCCAAAACCAGTCCGTGAAAATGATGTACTGCGTGTTCGGATTTGCCAGACCCGCTGGGGTCACTGACAATCCGGCCCTGCTGGAAGGCAGGCGTGTTCATACCGCGCTGCACGCTTTCCACTAACCCAATGTCTTCAACCTGTAAAACCTCATCAAGATAGCGGATCGTTTCCACCTCCATCTCGTTGGGCTCTTTGGTTTCCAAGAAGAAATCATAAGTTTCCAGCGTACGTTCCGGCCCGGCAGGAATGATGTTGAGCACGATGAAAGAGGACCGCCCCGGATAACGCATCAGACAGGTATTGGGCCAAAGCCACCAAACCGCATGGGTCCGAACCGTGGCGTTCGATACGTCATAGGCCGCATTCTCACCCTTGCCTGCGTCTGCCATGTGGCTTGAATAAATCCCGTGGGTCGTGACCTTGTAAGTTTCCATGTCCACAAGGGTGCAAAAGTCCTTGTGAGCCGTCGGACAGTGGTAACATTCCAGGAAATTATCCACTACGTTCTTCCAGTTCGACTTGATGTCATAAGTCAAACGATGGGCAAAGGTCAGGTCTTCAATATCGGGCGCCCAATGCCGGATCTCTGTTTCCAGATCTCCGGTTTGGGAGGCAAGCGAAGGCGCGTCTGCGTCAAGGTTCACATAGATAAAGCCGCAAAACTCTTCGACTTGCACTTGGTCGAGGCAGATCTCACCCTCATTGAAATTCATCAGGTGCCCGGCCTCCGGCGCTTTGGCCAATTGCCCATCCAGTTTGTAGACCCAAGCGTGGTAGGGACAAAGGATCCGCGACGTGCGCCCTTCGCCCGTCAGCAGCTGGTGCGCCCTGTGTTTGCAGACATTGTAGAACGCACGCAACGTTCCATCGCGCCCGCGCACCACTGCGACGGGCAGGCCTGCCACTTCAACTGCCACGTAAGATCCGGTGTCGCGCAGCTTTTCCACATGGCAAACCCATTGCCAGGTTTTGCCAATCACCTCGCGCATATCTACATTGAACCAATCGTGCTGGGTATACGCCTCCGCCCGCAGGGAAAAGCTGTTGTCGGCATCTGGGGAAAACCCGGTTTTGATGGTCTGAAACTGTCGCTGATCCGGCCAAAGCATGAGGTGGCTCTCCTTTCGGGTCGCTGGGCTGAGGGGAGTATCAGGTGGTTGAGCGGATTCGACTATGCTTAACCCGCCGCCGATCAAGCTTAATCAGCCATTCGTGCTGCCAGGCCCAAACATGGGCCAAGCGCGATACGCAAACGGCACGCGGCCATCCACTCGGTCGCCCGTGGGCGTGGCCCCGAAACGGGCCTTGTAGGCGCGCCCGAAATTTACCTGACAGGCAAACCCGGAGGCAAGTGCCACCTCCGCAATCGGCATTTCGGTCTGGGTGACCAACCCGCGCGCCCGGTCGAGCCGGATGTCGCGATAATACACACTTGGCGGTTTGCGCACGTAATCTGCGAAAAGGCGGTTCAATTGACGCGTAGAAATGCCAACCTGCACCGCAAGGTCAGGGATCGACAGCGGGGTTTCCAGGTTGGCTTCCATCACATTGATCGCCTTCTTCACCAGGCTTGGCACGACAGAACCAATGGGTTCGACAACTTCAGAATTTTGCCGCGTATTCGGGTGCCGGATACTGCCCTGAAAAATATAGCGCGCCGCCGCATTTGCCAGCGCGTCACCGTGAAGACCGCGCACAATCCAAAGGCCAAAATCCACCGCCGCGCCGCCGCCACAGCAGGTCATGACGCGGTCTTCGAAGACGCAGATGTCCTCTTTGGCTTCCACATCCGGGAAAAGCTCGATGAATGCGTCCAGATGCTCATAGTGCACGGTCGCGGCTTTTTCGTTCAAAAAACCACCTCGCGCCAGAATGAACCCGCCAGTGTCGATCCCGGCAAGGCGTGCACCAGTCTGATACTGTTGGCGCAGAAATCCAAGGATCGGGCTGTTAAAGTACCGCTCCGGCGTCCAACTGGACGACACAACGACAATATCATTGCGCCAGGGCGCCTGCCGGTCGAGTGGCTCTGTTCCCACCTCCACCCCGTTACTCGCCCGTATTAGACCGCCGTCCGGTGACGTTATCTGCCAGGTAAACAGCGTAGCGTTTTGCAGATAGTTGGCCGCGCGAAAAGCATCGATGAACCCCATGGTGGCGGACAGATTGAAATCTGGAACCACGATCACGGTGACGTTTGTTGGGGCCATGGGTGGCAACTTTCGCAGAATAGGCGGTGGATTAAGCATAACGCTCAGCCGCGATACGCGAAAGGGTCAGAACATTCCGTTAGGATTGGCGCTGTCGCGAGGTAACTCTTGCAGCACGTCCCAGTGTTCCACCACCTTGCCCGCACCGTCGAGACGGAAGATGTCTATCCCCGCGTATTCCAGCCCGCCCGGCCAGATCTGGTGGCAATGCAGCACCACATGATCGCCTTCAGCAAAGGCCCGTTTCACCTCCACCCGCTTGCCCGGATACTCTGCGGCCATGCGTTCGAAATAGTCAATGAACCCTTGTTTTCCCGTGGCCACATGGGGGTTGTGCTGGATGTATTCGTCACCGACAAAAATTGCGATAGCCTCAGCCGGTTTGCAGTCGTTGAACATCATCTCATAGAACGCAATGACGTTGGCTTTGTTGGCGGCAAGATCAGTCAACCGTTCAGCCCCATCATATCTGTCATGGCCAAAGATCCCATGCCGCCGTCGATCGCGATATCCTGACCTTTGATCCAGTGGCTGTCCGGGGAGGCCAGAAACGCGATGACGTTGGCGACCTCTTCAGGGGTGCCGGCACGACCAGCGCGGGCTATATTTTTGGCGACCTTCTCGCCAAAGGCTTTCACAAAATCGTCGAGGATGCCGGTCGACACCGCCGCCGGGCTAACGCAGTTCATTCGCAGGCCGCGACCGATCATTTCTTCGGTCCGGGCCATTGTCATAACGATCACCGCTTCTTTTGACAGATTGTAGGCGCGCGTGGCGTCTATCCCCGTCTCCGATAAAAAGCTGGGCAGATCATTGAGTTGGAGCCTGCATAGCTTCTTCACTTGCTTAAGGTTGTCGCGCCAAAACGCCCCAGCACGGGACGCCGTGTTCACAATCGCCGCGCCGTCCGCGAGCTTATCCAACATCCCGTCCAAAAAGTGCATCAGGCCAAACCAGTTAACCGCCAGGATCTTGGCTTCCAATCCGTCGCGCGGCGGCAGACCGGCATTGTTGATCAGCACATCAAACGGCCCATCTGCGGCCTCAATTGCCGCGTCGACGGAGGCCGGGTCGGACAGGTCCGTTTCTATCCAGCGATCCACGCCTGCCGGTTCAGCGATGTCAAAGCTGGTAACCTCATGCCCGTCAGCTTTCATCCGGTCCACCACTGCGGCGCCGATGCCGCTGGCTCCACCTGTCAATGCAACTCTCATACCCACACCACCTTGAGCTTAGTTTTCTGATCCGATTGGAGTAAAGCGTTCAAAAAACGCAGAAATTCTCCGACATGTCCAACATCTCCTGCGCGGTTTCATCGGCCTCGACATCCCAAGATAGACGTACATTCCGATCGGAACAGCCACACCGGGCTCCCGTTTAAACCAAGACTTTCTGCCGAAGTTGACGCGCGTGCCCTGAGGCGTGCGATGTTCCGGCGAATCCAAATTCAGCATCCGCGCAAAACAGAGATCAGGTTTATGAAACGGAATCCGATGCCCGCCCTGTTCGGCCGTTTATCGTCGAGCACGCGTCCGACCTCTGAACTCACGGGCTTATACGACGGGGCAACGGCGGCGTTCACCAAAAATCAATCAACAACGTAGCCTCCGTCGAAATGCGCCCTATCACCAACTTTGCATCCATTTATAAGCATTAATCGGCAAACTTGCAAATTTTTTTGCTAGACTCATCGATTTATGGATACATAATGCGATTGAAGGAGACCAGCATGGACCAGACAAATCTGTCAGAACTTGCTGCCGCAGCAGCAGAAGTGTCCACCTCCGACAAGCGCTTGGTGACGGCGTTGCGGCAGATGATCATGGACGGCAGTCTGGAAGCGGGTGCCAAGATATCAGAGATGCGCGTGACCGAGATGTTCGAGGTGTCGCGCACCCCGGCCCGTCTGGCCCTGCGCGCGCTGGAAGTTGAGGGCCTGATCAAAAAACGCCACGGGCGCGGATATACCGTACTTCGGTTCAGCTTCGACGATTTGACAAAAGCTTATGAGGTACGCGGCGTGCTCGAAGGTCTTGCCGCGGGCACCCTGGCACGTGAAGGTTTGGACGCCGATATCACTGCAGATCTGGCCGCTGGGATTGATAAAACTGACCGGCTTTTGAACAGCGCCATGCCGCCTGAGAAATGTGTGATTGCCTACCAGGAAGCAAATGTCGAATTCCATGAAACGATCATGAATGAATGTGACAACGCCTTCATTCGTTTCGCTTTTGCACGGTTAGAGAACTTTCCACTCTTGGGGCTCGGCACTGTGGTGTTCAACAAGGAAAAGGCCGACGAAGAGATCATGCGCCTGCGTTTTGGTAACATGCAGCACCGGGTGATCCTGGATGCCATAACGCGCCGCGACACATTTCGTGCGGAAACGCTAATGCGTGAGCATGCGAACCAGATACCGGTTTACACATCACTCCTAGTTTCGGCGCGGTAAGGATAAACGATGCGGACGCAAGTGGTCATAATCGGAGGCGGTCCATCAGGTCTTTTGTTAGGCCAACATCTGACGCGCGCCGGAATCGACAACGTTATCCTTGAGCGCAAAACCAAGGACTATGTGCTCGGACGCATTCGCGCCGGTGTGTTGGAAAACGGGACAGTGAACCAACTTAGAGACCTGGGCATTGGCGCGCGCATGAATGCCGAGGGCATTGTGCATGACGGCACGGTTATCTCTTACAACAACGAACAAATCCGCATCGACTTCATCGCCCACACAAACTCTACGGTTATGGTTTACGGCCAGACCGAGATGACAAAAGACCTCTACGATGCGCGGGAAACAGACTGCGCGCCGGTCCATTATAATGTTGAAGACGTGGTCATTTGCGACGCCAAAACGGATGCCCCTTACGTCACATTCAGCCAAAACGGCGTGTCCCAACGCATCGACTGCGACTGTATCGCGGGCTGCGATGGCTTTCACGGCGTTAGTCGACGGACGATCCCGCTGGATCAGCGGCGCGAATACGAAAAGGTCTACCCCTTCGGCTGGCTCGGCATCTTGTCAGAGACAATGCCCGCGCACGAAGAACTGATCTATGCCAATTCTGACGCAGGCTTTGCCCTGTGTTCCATGCGGTCAGAAACTCTTAGCCGGTATTACATCCAATGTGACGCCACTGATGACCTCGCTGCATGGTCTGATGAAGCATTCTGGTCAGAACTGCGCCGCCGCATCCCTGCGGAATACGCCGAAACTTTGGAAGTTGGGCCGTCGATTGAAAAATCTATCGCGCCGCTGCGGTCCTTTGTTTGCGAGCCGATGCAATGGGGCCGACTGTTCCTTTGCGGGGACGCGGCCCACATTGTGCCGCCCACAGGGGCAAAAGGGCTGAACACGGCGGCTAGCGATGTCTATTACCTGTCGCGCGCGCTGATCGCTCACTATGTGGACAAGGATGCAAGCGGGATCGCTGGATATTCAGAAGCGGCTTTGGCCCGCGTTTGGAAAGCAGAACGATTTAGTTGGTGGATGACCCATTTGTTGCACCACTTCCCCGGCCAGACCGAGTTCGATCGCAAAATGCAGCAAGCGGACGTGGCGTTTTTGAAATCCAGCGAAAGCGCCCAAGCTGTACTGGCCCAGAACTACGTGGGCCTGCCCTATTAGGTGCTACCGGAGTGGGCAATTAGCGAAGCGACATGCGCAAAACCGCGGCTCCGGCAAAAGGCAGAAGGCCAACCCCCAATAGCGTCAGCGCAGCCAATAGCAAAAGCGGGGTTTCCGGCCCCTGCCCCAGAATGCCCCGGCGCGTTACCTCCGCACCCAGAACCAGCGTGGGAATATACATCGGCAGGACGAGAAGCGACAAAAGCAACCCGCCCCGCTTAACTCCCAAAGTCAGGGCAGCACCGAAGGCCCCGATGACAGACAGCGCAGGCGTACCTGCCAGCAGCGACAAGCCAAGCCAACCTACCCCCGAGGACGGCATATTCACCAGAAATGACAATGCCGGCCCGGCAAGACACAGGGGCAACCCTGTTGTGCACCAGTGCGCCGCAGCCTTTGCCGCAACGACACCTTCCAGCGGCACCGGCGCGGTCACCAGCAGTTCCAGCGATCCGTCTTCCAAATCGGTGGCAAAAATCCGGTCGAGCGACAAAAGGCAGGCCAGCAAAGCCGCAACCCACAAGATGCCGGGGCTTACTTGGGCCAGCAGGTCAATCTTCGGGCCAATGCCCAGTGGCAGCAAGAAGATCACCATTAGAAAGAAGGCTAACGCCAAGCCAAAACCGCCGCCCGACCGGAACGCAAGTTTCAGATCGCGCAAAAAAATCTCTCTCACAACAGGGCCTCATCGAAGCCAGAGTGAAGCGGTTTAGAGGCCGCAAACTGAGTGACATCGATGTTGCGGCCATCAAGGCCAAAATCGATGTGTGTGGCTGCCAGCGCAGCCCCGCCGGTGGCCAGATGCTCGGCCAACATCTGCGAAAACAGCGCGACAGACGCCCGGTCAAGCGACACTGTAGGTTCGTCCATAATCCAGAGGCGGCAATTGGAAACCAGCAGCCGGGCCAACCCCAGTCGGCGCCTTTGACCAGCGGAAAGCTCTTGGGCAATCCGGTCCCGCAACTGTGTCAAATCCAGACGTTCGAGCGCCACGTCAATCGCTGGGCCACCATGGATTTTGGACCAGAACGTCAGATTTTCCGTCACTGTCAGCGCCGATTTCACCCCGTCTGCGTGAGAGGAGTAGACCACGTCATCTTCAGCAGCAGTGATGGTTCCGACCACTGGATTTTGCAGCCCCGCGACCGTGCGCAAAAGCGTCGTCTTCCCCGACCCGTTGGGCCCGCGCAAAACGACAAGCTCCCCGGCCGACACACAAAAGGTAACGTTTTCCAGAATGAGGGAGCTGCCCCGCCCGCAGGTCACTGCATTGAGATCCAACAACCCTCTCGCCATCTGTCCTGCACCACTCCACCCTTTGCACCGCGCGTCATCTCATTCACGGGCCGCAATAACAATAGCACAAGGTGCAACAACTACCCTGTGTGCCAGCATAGGCGGGGCTCAGTGACCATCCCTGTTTGGCAATTTTGGCCTCTTTTGGCCCGAAAAACATGGTTAGAATTTTGGCTGCCGCGATGCGCGAAAGTACATAGGAAGACGAACCGAGCCAAAAACCGTTTCCAACCCCGGCGGCGTCCCCCACGCAGGAACGGCTGCGGGCGCAATGCGTTCCGCAAAAAGATAGGCGCCCACCAAAATCATCACCAACAAATGGCCAGCTTGAACAGTCAGCGGCAATAACATCCAAGGCCAACAGGCCAGACAACATACCAAACCAACCCGAAACCCCGCCTGCATGCTTTTGACGGCAATGCCCATGCCAAATGCGGGAATTGGAGTGATCTGCCCCCTAGGCTCCCTCATTCATAACGAGAGTCTGGGGGTTTGGGTTTCATATTCTTCGTCGTCATTTTGGGCAAGCGCGCCGGGCGCGGAGCCCTCATTTAGCTCAA
>JBCCET010000025.1:0-48923 GCA_039030095.1 Pseudomonadota bacterium
TCTTTGTGGCGGTTTACATGCATATTTTCCGCGGTCTCTACTACGGTTCTTACAAAGAACCGCGTGAGGTGACGTGGATCATCGGCATGCTGATCTATCTGCTTATGATGGGTACGGCATTCATGGGCTACGTGCTGCCATGGGGGCAAATGTCCTTCTGGGGTGCGACGGTTATCACCGGTCTCTTCGGTGCAATTCCGGGCATTGGTGAAGCGCTGCAAACCTGGCTTTTGGGCGGTCCTGCCGTGGACAACTACACGCTCAACCGCTTTTTCAGCCTGCACTACCTGCTACCTTTTGTGATTGCTGGCCTTGTGGCTGTGCACATCTGGGCGTTCCACACGACCGGGAACAACAACCCGACCGGGGTGGAGGTGCGTCGCTCATCAAAGGCTGACGCCGAAAAGGACACGGTGCCCTTCTGGCCATACTACGTGATCAAGGACCTTTTCGCGCTTGCACTGATCCTGGCGGTCTTCATCGCGATTGTCGGCTTTATGCCGAACTATCTGGGCCACCCGGACAACTATATCGAAGCTGATCCGTTGGCCACGCCTGCGCACATTGTGCCGGAATGGTACTTCCTGCCGTTCTATGCGGTGCTGCGCGCGATCACCTTTGACATCCTGTTCCTGGAAGCGAAATTCCTTGGCGTGATTGCCATGTTCGGGTCCATCGCAGTGATGGCAATTGTTCCTTGGCTAGATACGTCTAACGTGCGGTCCGGGAAATATCGCCCGACCTTTAAGATCTTCTTCTGGCTGCTGGTCTTGGACTTCGTGTTCCTGACCTGGCTCGGGGCCCAAAACCCCGATGACTTGATGCTTGGGCTCAACATGGCGTCTTGGTCATTGATCGCCACGATCTACTGGTTTGCTTACTTCCTGGTGATATTACCGCTGCTGGGCGTGCTCGAAAAACCGTTGCCGACGCCCGAGACAATTGAAGATGACTTCGACGCCCACTATCCGCCGGATGCGACAGCCGACGGCAAGAAGTGGACTGAAGAAGCAAAAGCCACTCCAGCGGAGTAGCGAGGTGAGCGTGATGGATTTCAAAAAGACCCTAACAGCCGCCGCAGTGGCCCTCGGGCTCAGTGCAAGCGGTGCCTTGGCTGCCGGTGGATCGGGCAAAGTCGAAGATGTCGACTTCTCGTTTGACGGGCCATTTGGCACCTATGACCAGAACCAGCTGCAACGCGGCCTGCAGGTTTACACCGAAATCTGTGCTGCCTGTCATGGTCTGCGGCAAGTGGCGTTTCGGACCTTGACGGACCTGGGCTATTCGTCCGACCAAGTGAAAGCATATGCGGCGGAGATCGAAATCTTCGACCCGGAGCTTTTGGACGGCGAAGGTGATCTGCGCCCCGCAATTCCGTCGGATCATTTCCCGGCCGTAACCAGCGCAGGTGCGCCGGATCTGTCGATGATGGCCAAGGCGCGGGCCGGATTTCACGGACCTTACGGTCTGGGCCTGAACCAACTTTGGTACGGCATGGGCGGCCCGGAATACATGGTGGCTCTGCTTGACGGTTATACCGGCAAGGAAAAAGAAGAAGCGGGTTCTGTGCTTTATGAAAACACAGCCTTCCCCGGTGGTTGGATTTCCATGGCGCCGCCGCTTTATGGCGATGACGTGGAATTTGCTGACGGTCACGCGACCGACATTCACCACCTGGCAGAAGACGTATCCGCGTTTCTGATGTGGACCGCAGAACCCAAACTGCCGCAGCGCAAGCAGTTTGGTCTGGTTGGCGTGGGCATGCTGTTGATCCTGTCGATCCTGCTCTACCTCACCAACAAAAAGCTCTGGAAACCGATCAAGTATCGCGGTGGCAAGGCTGTTAAGCCTGCGGAGTAATCTGCCGCTGCTCGACACAAGCACCCATGGGGCCTAAACCGGCCCTATGGAATGGCGCGATACCGGCATGATCCTGACCGTCCGACCGCATGGCGAGTCGGCGGCGATCCTTGAGGTTCTTACAGAAAGTCACGGCCGCCACGCAGGCGTTGTGCAAGGCGGCACGTCGCGCAAAAAGGCGCCGACGCTGCAGCCCGGTAATCAGGTGTCTTTGGAATGGCGTGCCCGGCTGGAAGAACACATCGGCAGCTACCGGGTTGAACTGTTGCAAAGCCGCACAACGATCTTGTCGGACCGGCGGGCGTTGGCGGCCATGGGATCGGTCACGGCGCTTCTGGCGTTTGCAATGCCGGAACGCATGGACCTGCCTGGCGTTTATACTATGACGATGGAGCTGGCGGATCGACTGGTGACTGGAAATGACGCTTGGATTTCCCATTATGCCCAATGGGAGCTGCAAGTGTTGGAGGAATTGGGTTACGGGCTCGACCTTAGCCAATGCGCGGCCACCGGTACGGTCAATGACCTCGTGTGGGTTTCGCCCAAATCTGGCCGGGCCGTCAGCGCAGATGCAGGCGCACCATTTGCCGACCGATTGTTGCCACTGCCTGCCTTCTTGGTGGAAGCATCTCAGGCCAATGCGGCGGATGTGCTGGCCGCTCTGACGATGACCGGGTACTTTTGGGAACATTGGTTGGCGCCAGCCCTGGGTGATCGTCCTTTGCCCGGCGCACGGTCCCGCTTGGTTGCTGCGTTGAACAAACTTTGCAAAGAGGAAAATGATGACTGATTTTGCCACGATCCGCGCCCGTGCTGCCGAGCGAAAGGGTGGCGACGCAGCTCTTGATGCTTTGCTGGCGGAGGTATCCGAGCCTCGGGACATCTCAGCCCTGACGGATGATCGCCTGCTCTCTGAATTTTCCAAGCGGGTGTTTCAGGCCGGTTTCAACTGGTCAGTTATTGAAAAGAAATGGCCGGGGTTCGAAGAAGCGTTTGACGGCTTCAACGTGCCCCGCAACGCAATGATGTCCGACGAAGACCTGGATGCGCACCTGAAAGACACGCGCATTGTCAGGCATGCAAGAAAGATCCTGTCTATCCGCGACAATGCGATTTTTCTGTCTGAGCTGGCGCAGGAGCATGGCTCGGCTGCTAAAGCCATCGGCGACTGGCCTTCATCCGATCTGGTTGGGCTGTGGGATGTGCTGAAAAAACGTGGCGCCCGGCTGGGTGGAACCACGGCGCAGTACGCGTTGCGATTTATGGGCAAGGACTGCTTTATCATGGGTCGGTCGGTGGTTGCGGCACTCAATGAGTTTGGAGTGATCGATGGGGCTGCCACATCCAAGTCTGCACAAAAGCGCGTGCAAGAGGCTTTCAATGAATGGCATGCTGAAACTGGGGAAAGCTACACTCGGATGAGCCGCATCCTAGCTATGTCCGTCCCGGACTAGATGCGCCGTATGTTCCGTTTTCTGGTCCGATGGGCACTGCGCCTGTCGATTATATTGTGGCCGCTGACGCTACTTTTGATCGTGTTTTTGGTCTTGCGCTACCGACAATAGCGGCGGCGCGATGAGCGGTAGGCAGCTTAGCCCACCGCTCAGCACAGGGCTTAGGAGCCCGGAATGATCACTTTGTCGATCACGTGGATCACGCCGTTTGAGGCGACGATGTCGGCGGCAACAACTTTTGCGCCGTCAATTTTCACGCCGTGACGCGCGTCAACACTGGCTTTTGCGCCATTGACTGTCAGTACTTTGGCCTTTTTACCGGCAATGTCTGAACTCATCACCTTGGCTGGGACCACGTGGTAGGTCAGGATTGCGGCCAGCTGATCTTTGTTTTCAGGCTTCAGAAGGTTTTCAACCGTGCCTGCAGGCAGTGCTGCAAAAGCTTCGTCTGTTGGTGCGAAGACCGTAAACGGGCCTTTGCTTTTCAGCGTGTCGACCAAGCCAGCGGCTGTGGCGGCTGCCAGAAGCGTGCTGAAAGACCCGGCTTCTGCTGCGGTGTCTACGATGTCTTTGACAGAACCAGCGATTGCAGCAGGGGCCATCATGACGACTGCGGTGGCAGCCAGGAAAGTTCTACGAAGCATAGAGGTAACCTCCGAAAATTGGTTTGGTGTTGTTTCCCGTGGTTGGGATAATGGGGATACGGCGCTTAAGGCTGAACGGTTCACTTTCGGTCGAAAATTTTCGAACAAAATTCCTCAGAGAACTTCTTGCCCTGCGTTACAGACCGAAAAAGCATTTTAAAATCAGGGCGATCTGATCTTTCGAACGCCCTACTTCATTTGGCTCGACACCAAGAAACTCTCTGGAACACTGCCCCGGTTTTCGATGCAGTCCGCCAGTGTTGTGGCGACTTTCCCAGCCAGACCGAAGCCGATCTTGAAAGCGCCAAGTGCTGCAAAGTGACGATCTAGCCCTGGGATGGGCCCCAACATCGGGTCCCGTTTGCGCGGCTTTGGCCGCAGCCCAACCCAGCGCTGCACAATAGGTGCATCGGTCAATTCAGGCATCAATGCGCGGGCGCGGATGATCACGTCCTCCAAGAGGACGTCGGTGGCGATGGGATCTACGTAAGTGTTTTCGGATGTGCTGCCGACGGCTGTGGTCCCATCTGCATGGGGAACGATATAGAGGCCATCAGCATAAAGCTGCGGTCGCCCGCGCAAGTCACAGCCAAGCAATGCCGCTTGCCCCTTTTGCCCGGTTCCGGGCGCGCGAGCCGTGAATGGAGCCAAAAGATCAAAACCACCGACACCTGCTGCAACGATAACTGCATCCGCATCACGGCTCTTGCCGTTCACGACAACTCCGGTTTGCGATAAGTCGGTAACATTTACGCCTTCAAGAATTTCAACTCCGCCGCCCACGACGGCGTGACCGAGAGCCGCTGTTGCTTTTGCCGGATGGATGCGGGCGCTGAGCGTGTCGTGGATTACGCCAAACGGCGCCTGATCCGGGGATAACCAATTCGGGCGGTCGATTACTTGCCAAGTATGGCGACCGGCCCAAAGTGATTGTGCGCCAGCGCCACGATCTGTTGCTAACCGCAAACCCGCAACATCAGAGATCGGCTGGACACGACCGATACGGCCATAGCCAGTGGATTTGCCCGCGCGCTTTTCTACGTCCGCCCAAAAGGCATCAGCTTGATCGAGCGCTTCGAACTGAAATTGCTTTTTCGGGTTCCAATTGTCGGGTGTATGCGGCGCCATCGCGCCGACGATCCCGCCGGAGGCGCCGGACCCAACCTGCCGGGCCTCCAGCACGGTGACGGCCCACCCGCGTTGCGCACAGACCAGCGCGCAGGACAGGCCCCAGACGCCAGCGCCCACAACTATCAGAGAATTCCCTTTCCCGTCCATGGCGCTTGGCTTAAGCCACCGGGCGATGACTGGCCAGTTGCAAACAGACGCACTTGACTGGCGCGACGGTGACGTGCCGGTCGCGCGGCGCTTTGACGACCCGTACTTCAGCTTGGAAAATGGCCTGGCCGAAACGCGACACACGTTTCTGGCTGGGAATGGCCTGCCTGGCCGTTTTGCGCCTGACTTTCATGTGGCAGAGCTTGGCTTTGGCACGGGACTAAACCTGCTGACAACTTGGGCCGCCTGGGAAGATGCCGGCATAAACGGCCCACTGCGGTTGACCAGCTTTGAGGCATTTCCCATGCAGGCGGCAGAAATGGCGCGCGCGTTATCAGCGTTTTCCGATCTGGAACCCTGGTGCAGCCGCTTTTTTGCGGCTTGGGATGCAGTAGAAATGCGCGCCTCTCTGCCAACCCTGGACGTTCAGGTCATTGTGGGTGACGCGCGACGGACAGTACCCAAATGGGACGGGCAGGCTGATGCCTGGTTTCTGGACGGGTTTTCCCCCGCCAAGAACCCGGAGCTTTGGGAAGATAACCTGATGGCGGCGGTTGGCCGCCACACGGCATCACGTGGCACCTGCGCAACCTACACAGCCGCAGGCCATGTGCGCCGCGCACTTGAGGATGCGGGTTTCACCGTGCAGCGCGTACCGGGCTACGGGCGTAAACGGCATATGACATGCGGGGTCTTGCGGTGAACGGGCGCGGCATTGCGGTGATGTGTTTCACCATGTTCATTTTCGCCGCCCAGGACGGGCTCAGCCGGTATCTGGCCGAAGAATACAATGTCTTCATGATCGTGATGATCCGCTACTGGTTCTTTCTGGCGTTTGTGGTGTCCATAAGCCGGATACGGAATGGGTCGGTCACCGCGGTGGCGCAGACGCGCCAGCCGCTGTTTCAACTGATGCGCGGCATGCTGTTGGCAGTGGAAATCCTTGTGACGGTTATCAGCTTTACCTTGCTGGGGTTGGTGGAGGCGCACGCAATTTTTGCGATTTACCCGCTGATCGTGACGGTGCTGAGCGGCCCGATCCTGGGCGAACGAGTCGGTTGGCGCCGCTGGTTGGCTGTAGGTGTCGGAGCCATCGGTATGCTAATCATCCTGCAACCGGGCGTATCGGTGTTTTCACCCTATGCCCTGGTTCCGGTCCTCGGCGCGTTTTTGTTCGCGCTTTATAACCTGTCGAACCGATATGCGGCGCGGCAAGACAGCTCCGCCACCTCGTTCTTTTGGACGGGGTTAGGCGGGTTTGTGCTAATGACGGCAATCGGCCCGTTTTTCTGGCAGCCAATGGCGGGCGCGGATTGGGTTGTTATGGCGGTTTTGTGTGTGACCGGTGCCACAGGCCACTTCCTTTTGATCAAAGCTTATGAGTTTGCCGAAGCCAGCGCCGTGCAGCCCTTCGCGTTTTTCCAGCTGGTCTTTGCCGCCGCGATTGGCGTGACAATTTGGGGGGAGGACCTTCCCCTGACCACAATCATAGGGGCCGGCGTTATTGTGGCGGCAGGTGTGTTTACCGCGCTCCGGGAACGCGCTGCGGCACGTGTTTAGGCAACCCTAATTGATGCATCCTGACTAGCAACGTTCCACCTAGCCCCGGCTGAGGTCGGCGGAAATACGGATCGGCTCTTCTGCGCCGGTCAGGCGCATGCGGTAGACGTGCAGGCTCTCCATCACTCGCATGACGTAGTTGCGGGTTTCGGTGAAAGGAATGTGTTCCACCCAGTCGATCTGGTCCACCAGACTGTCGCGTGGGTCGCCGAACCGTTCGATCCATTGTTCAGCCCGCGCAGGTCCGGCGTTATAAGCAGCAAAAGCCAGCACGTATGAGCCTTCGTACAGTTCCAGCAGGCCGCCCAGGTAAGCCGTGCCCAGTTTGGCGTTATAGCGCCAATCGGTGGTCAGGCGGTTTTTGGAATATTCGACACCAATCTCACCTGCCACTTGTCGGGCAGTGGCAGGCATGACTTGCATCAGGCCCCGCGCGCCCACCGGGCTGATCGCCTCAGGGTTCAGCTCGCTTTCGCGACGGGCGATGGCCATGGCCACTTCCGGGTCCACGTCCGCAGAAAAGGTGGCCAGCTCTGTCACCGGGAAATAGCTGCGCGGGATCACGATCGCACGTTTTGCTGCTTCTTTGGCCACGCCGAGCGCCACGTAGGGCCGGTTTAGGTCCAGCGCCAGGTCCGCCAGCTGGGTCGCTTCTTCCGCGTTCATCGTTTCTGCGATGTGGGAAAAGAACCAGCGCATCATGTTTGGCTCATCTGCGAAATGGAACATCATAGCCGCGCGAACCACAGACCGTTTCAGAAACGCGGCCTCATTCCAGGGCGGCACCTTGGTTTTGCCGGTCAGGCCGGGATCAACGGGTGCGCCAACGCGTTCGGCGGCTAGCTGGCCATAAAAAGAGGTCTGATGCCCCGCCGCCATGGTGAAGGCGTCGACAGCTGCATCAAAATCGCCGCGCTTTTCTTCTGCGCGTCCGATCCAGTATCCCGCGCGGCCAAGGCTGATCGGCGTCTTCACCGCTGACAGGTGATTGCGGAAATGCAGGGCGGCTTGTTCAGGGGCATCCAGCTTCGTCAGCGCAATGTAACCCGCGACCCATTCCAGGTCGGCGTAGTCCGACCCTTCGGTCAAGCCGTGCTGGGAGGCGAGCCAGTAGGCAAGATCATCGTCGCCCGCCCGCATTGCCCGCCGGGCAAAGCCGCGCCGGCGTTTGCCCCATTTGTCAGGCCGACCAAGTTTCGCAGTTTCGGCTGATTGTTCCACCAACAGCTTTTGGGCGTCGTCCCAGCGGTTTTTCTTCACCCGCCATTGGAACCTGTCGTAGGCGAGGCCCGGGTCATCTTGCAGCGCCTCTGGCACTGCGCCGATCAAGGTATCAACCCCGGCGGAGGCGCGTTGGAGCGCGATCCGTGCGCGGGCCAGCTTTTGGCGCGCGGCATCGACGCGCGCCATCTGACGCTCCGCCTCTTTTGTGTGGCCGTCCCAGAGCAGAAATTCGAGCCGTTTGATATGGTGCCGCCCAAGCGCGCCGCGATATTTTTCCAGCAACTTTTCTTCTTCAAACGCGGTCAGCCGCAGGGACGTCCAGGCGCGCTGTACCTCTGTCCGGGCCTCGGATGTGCGGCCTTGTGCGGCGTATGCTTCGGCCAGACGCAAGCTGCCGGTGCCGGTTTGTGGCGGTTGCTCGGCGAAATAGGCGCGTACTGTAGCCGGGTCGTACTCGGCAGGGATTGCAGCCTCACCCCGTAGTCGCAGCCGCTTTAATCCCGGCCAATCGCCGTGGTCTTTCAGAAATGTCAGGTATTCTTGCCAATCGCCTTCGCCGCGTCGAAGGCGTTGCCAGGTGATCAGCGTGCGTCCGACAACATCTTTCATCTCGGACGCGTAGTGATCGGCTGTGACCCAGTCCCCCGATCCGGCTGCCGTCCAGGCGGTTGCCAACAAGTCGCCGTCCGCGCTGGATTGTTCCGCCAAAGCGGGCGTGGCAATAGCCACCACCATCGTGCAGATTTGCAAAAGCTTCATCGGGTCCCCAAACACTTCGCCTGACCTATCAGAAAGTGGGGCATAATCGGTCCCTTTTCAATTCAAAGATGCGGCACTATGGTCCGCGCGCCCGGCTATCGGGCCCGAGTCACTCAAAAACAAGGACGAGTCCCATGTTCAAAGGATCCTATGTCGCTCTCATCACCCCGTTCAAAGACGGTAAGGTGGACGACAAGGCTTTGAAGGGCCTCGTCGATTGGCACATCGATGAAGGCACCCACGGTTTTGTGCCAGTAGGAACGACAGGGGAAAGCCCGACGCTCAGCCATGAGGAGCATGAGCATGTGATCCGCACCGTGGTCGACGCCACCGCAGGTCGCGTGCCGGTGATCGCAGGCGCCGGGTCAAACAACACGGATGAGGCGTTACGCTTCACCCAGTTCGCAAAAGACGCGGGCGCCGATGGCGCGCTTGTCGTCACGCCGTACTACAACAAACCGACCCAACGCGGTTTGATCGCACACTACGAGGTGTTGAACGAGGTCGGCATCCCGATCATCATCTACAACATCCCACCGCGCAGCGTGATCGATATGGTCCCCGAAACGATGGGCCAGCTTGCCAAACTACCTAATATTGTCGGCGTGAAAGACGCGACGGCAGATGTCTCCCGCGTCAGTTGGCAGCGCATGGCCTGCGGTGAAGACTTTATCCAGATGTCTGGTGAAGACGCCACTGCGCACGGCTTCAACGCCCAGGGCGGGCAGGGCTGTATTTCAGTCACCGCTAACGTGGCGCCGAAATTGTGTAGCCAGATGCAGCAAGCCTGCCTTGACGGCGACTATAGGACGGCGCTGACCATCCAGGACAAGCTGATGCCGCTCCACAAAGCTGTGTTCACGGAGCCAGGGTTGTGCGGCGCCAAATACGGCGCTTCCGTGCTGGGTAAATGTTCCGATGAGGTGCGTTTGCCGCTTGTCACGCTCAGCGATGACACCAAGGCTAAGATGGACGCGGCCTTGCGGCATGCCGGGCTGATCAACTAGGCATCCTCTAAAGTTAAAAAGCTCCACACGCGCCGAATTGCGGCGCGTGTGTTTGGCAAAGGTGGAGCCGTGTTCCAGCGGTGGCAAAATGTTGCTGCCGGGGATTGCGCTTTGCCACGGCCAGTCCTAAAGGTCGCGCCACACAGCCTTTTGCGCCGTGAACTCCTAACAGGTTAGCCCGATGACGTTCGCAGACGTTTTCCCGCCCATAACGTGGGCCTCTAAAGTGTCTCCGGCCACACTTCGCTCCGACGTATTTGCCGGTTTCACAAATGCGGCCATCGTGCTGCCCCAAGGGGTGGCTTTTGCCACCATTGCCGGGTTGCCGCCGCAGTACGGGCTTTACACTGCCATGGTGACTGCTGTGATTGCAGCGCTCTGGGGATCGTCCATGGTGATGATTTCCGGGCCGACCACAGCAATTTCTGCGGTGCTGTTCGCTACACTGTCCGATATGGCGGTTCCCGGCACAGCGCAGTACATCCAACTGGCCCTGATGCTAACGATCCTGGTCGGTGTTTTCCAGATGATGGCGGGCATTGGTAGGTTGGGGGGGCTTGTGTCTTTCGTCTCCCATTCGGTCATTACGGCGTTCACCGCCTCCGCTGCGCTGCTGATCGCGGTCAGTCAACTGGCGGGCGCGCTTGGCGTTGAGGTGGAGCGTGGCGGCAACGTGATTGAACGCATCATGCGGCTGCAAGAACACTTTGCCGAAATAAACGTCTACGCGGTGGCGATTTCGGTGACGACCTTCGCGATAGCGGTTTTGATCGCTAAGACCGCGCCGCGTTTGCCGGGCTTTTTGATCGCATTGATTGCGGGCGCGGGTCTGGCGCATGTGCTGGGCGCGTCTGATCACGGCGTGCAAATGGTTGGGGCCTTGCCAGCGGCATTCCCTGTGTTTGCCCCGCCGGTGGATGCAATTGGTCAGACGATTGCACTGGCGCCCGGCGCAATGGCGATTGCTTTGGTTGGGTTGCTCGAAGCGATCTCTATCGGACGTGCCTTTGCGGTGCGCCGTAAAGAAGCCTTTGACGCCAATCAGGAAATGATCGGGCAGGGCCTGTCGAATACGCTGGGCGGGATGTTGCAGTGCTACGCCGGGTCAGGGTCCTTCACCCGCTCCGGGGTGAATGCTAGTGCCGGTGCGGTCACACCGCTGTCCGGGATCTTTGCCAGCGCGTTCCTTGCGCTGATCCTGTTCTTTGTGGCGCCTTTTGTGGTTTACCTGCCCACGCCTGCCATGGCCGGGATCATCTTCTTCGTGGCTTGGAAGCTTATTGATTTCCAGGAAATCCGCCACATCGTATCCACGTCGCGTCCCGATCTGGTGGTCCTTGTGCTGACGCTTGGCGCCGGTTTGCTGATCGAACTCGATTTCGCGATCTACGTGGGTGTGATCGCATCGCTGTGCGTGTTTATCTATGACACGGCCCACCCCGAAGTGGCGGTGACCACGCCGATCAGCACACCCTTTGGCGATCGCAAGTTTCGCCGCGTGGACACCAGCAGCCAGGCGGAGTGCCCGCAGGTCACTGTCATCCGAATTACCGGCGCGCTTTATTTCGGTTCGGTGGAAAACGTGGAACGGTCCATCGCCGCGCACCGCGCCGTGCGGCCACGGCAAAAGAATATTGTCTTGTACCTCAAAGGTGTCCGAAAGCTGGACCTGGCCGCAGGCGATATGCTGATCAACCTGATCCGGGATGTCCGCGAAAACGGTGGTGATATTCATTTGGTTGCCGGTATCGACGACTTGCAGCGGTCGCTGGAACGTTTCCACGTGATTGAAGAACTTGGCGAAGACCATCTTCACAGCACCAAGTCGGAGGCCCTGTCGGCGTCAATGCAAGGCTTTGACAGGGCAATTTGCGAAGGATGCCTGCGGGAAGTCTTTCGGGAATGTGATCCGTTGCGCGAAGGTCTGCTGCCAACGCGCGAGGTCCGGGGCCAGACTGCGTAGGTAAAACTTAACGCGCGCGCGGTTCCATTGGCGGGAACCGTGCAACACTGCAAAGCAGCAACACTAAAGTCTGCCAGTTTGCCGTGACAGCCCTGCGATGGCAGCGTATTGAACGCTCTCACCTCCGCGTGATGGCGGGTTGAGATTAACTTCAGGATCCTTTGGACCGGAACGATGGCAAAGAAAAAGGCTGACCCTAACAACAAGCTGATCGCGGAAAATCGCCGCGCGCGGTACGACTATGCTGTCGAGGATACGCTTGAGTGTGGCATCATGCTTGAAGGCTCAGAGGTCAAGTCTCTGCGCCTGGGTGGCGCCAACATCGCCGAAAGTTATGCCAATGTAGAAGAGGGTGAGCTGTGGTTGATCAACGGCTATATCCCGTCGATTGAGCAAGCTCGGACTTTCGGTCATAACGAGCGGCGCAGGCGAAAGCTGTTGGTGTCGAAAAAGCAGCTTAGTGACCTTTGGAACGCAACCCAGCGCCAAGGCATGACAATCGTACCGCTAAAAATGTACTTCAATGATCGCGGTATGGCGAAGCTTTTGATCGGCACGGCAAAGGGTAAAAAGAAGGCTGATAAGCGCGAAACCGAGAAGAAACGCGACTGGCAAAAGCAAAAAGCCAGGCTATTGCGCGACCATAGCTGACTTTTTTCGCGTACAACTTTCTGAAAAATAACAACAATATAAAATTTACCTTACGTCATGGTGTGGCTGGAGGTTGTACGGCCAATTGTGCTTCCCATATCGGTCCCACGGCAGCGGTGGGGACCGCTGTATAAAAAAGAGGGGAAGACCATGGAACTGATTATTCAGCTTGTTGCGGGTGCCGTTGGGGGTAACGTCGCTGGCTTTTCGTTGAAAAAGCTCGACCAGGGAATGCTCATCAACTCCATCGCCGGGATCATTGGCGGCGGTGTGGGCGGACAGATCCTGAGTGCGGTTGCGGGATCAGGTGCCTTGGAAGGTATCGCCGGCGACGTCGTCGGCGGTGGGGTTGGCGGCGGCATTGTCCTGGCCATCGTAGGGGTTGTGAAAAACATGATGGCCAAAGGCTGAACAAGCTTTCCGAACAGAAACGCACAAACGCCAGCCAGGGGCGCGTCAATCCGGATGGAGGGCGCGTCCTTACCTTTTGGTGACCTTGAAACTCGCAGCGGGCAGAGGTAATTCGACCTCAAAGCACTAAGCAAAACGCCTGAATCACCCCGGGGTTTCGCAAAGCGCTCCACATCAAAGGGTTGCTCGGCGTTTGCACGTCAAACCGATCTCGGGCTTCTTGCGAAGCGCCCAAATTCCCGGAAAGCCGAAAGGCCCGTCATGGCTGCTGCTGAAACCGCTCCTATCGTGTCAACCCAATGGCTCGCTGACCATTTGGACGCCCCGGACATTCGTATCTTGGATGGGTCTTGGTATTTGCCACAGATGAACCGGGATCCGCGTGGTGAATACGATGCTCAACACATTCCGGGCGCCCGGTTTTTTGATATCGACGATGTGTCCGACAGTAATTCGGATTTGCCACACATGGCGCCGCCAATTGAAAAGTTCATGTCGCGTATGCGGGCACTGGGTGTTGGAGACGGGCACCGGGTGGTGGTGTATGACGGCGCTGGCCTTTTTTCGGCTGCGCGGGTCTGGTGGCTTTTCCGGCTGATGGGCCAGCGTGACGTGGCTGTGCTGGACGGCGGGTTACCCAAATGGCTCTCCGAAGGCCGCCCCGTAGAAGATATGCCACCCGTCATCCGCGACCGCCATATGACAGCCCGTCGGGAAGCCGCGCTGGTGCGAGATGTGACGCAAGTGGCGGCAGCGTCCAAGCTTGGCACCGCTCAGATCTTGGATGCCCGCGCCGCTGAACGCTTCCGGGGCGAAGCGGCCGAACCACGGCCGGGTCTGCGTGCAGGTCACATTCCAAATGCCAAAAGCCTGCCGTTTGGGACGCTTTTGAACGATGACCAAACCTTGAAAACGCCTGCGGACCTGCGCGCAGCCTTTGAGGCAGCAGGGGTGGATTTGAACCGTCCGGTTATTACCAGCTGCGGATCCGGGGTGACCGCAGCGGTGTTGAGCCTGGCGCTTGAACTGATCGGGCACCGCAACCATTCGCTTTACGATGGATCTTGGGTGGAATGGGGTTCATACGACGATTTGAAGGTGGCCACCGGACCTTCGTAACTGCGCCAGCCTGATTGGGGAAAACCAATGTTAGAAACACTCACACCGCAGCCGCCCGATAAAATCATCCAGCTTTCCCAGATGTTTCGTGCCGACCCGCGTACGGACAAAATTGACCTGGGCGTGGGGGTTTACAAAGATGCTGATGGCCACACTCCGATCATGCGCGCGGTCAAACAGGCCGAACGCCGACTTTGGGATGAAGAAACAACAAAAACCTATACGGCCATCGTGGGCGACGGCGGTTTTCACATAGCCATGGCTGATCTGGTCCTGGGGGACAGTGCAAATGCCGACCGGCTGAGTTTTGCTCATACCCCTGGTGGAACAGGCGCGGTTCGCCAGGTTTTAGAACTGATTAAGGTCGCGGCACCGGGCGCTACGCTTTGGCTGTCCGACCCTACCTGGCCAAACCATCCAGCAATGGTGAACGCGGTTGGGGTGCCGTCAAAGACTTATGCTTATATCGACCCGGAAACCCGTACGGTGCGGTTCAACGACATGATGGCGGACTTGCGCACAGCGCAGCCGGGTGACGTGGTTTTGCTGCACGGATGTTGCCACAACCCGACCGGCGCCAACCTGAATCAGGTGCAATGGCGCGAAGTTTCGGCACTTTTGAAGGAACGTAACCTGACCCCTTTCGTCGACATAGCCTATCAGGGTTTCGGCGATGGGATCGAAGAAGACGCCTACGGTGTGCGGCTGCTCGCCCACGAACTGCCAGAGGTGCTGATCGCGGCAAGTTGTTCGAAAAACTTCGGTATTTACCGCGAACGCTGCGGGCTTGTGATCACGGTGTCCCGCGATGCGGAACAGGCGAACCTGACCCAAGGTATGTTATCGAGCCTCAACCGCCTCAACTTCTCTTTCCCGCCTGATCATGGCGCGCGGCTTGTGACCATGGTTCTGACGGACCCCGAGCTTCGCGCAGATTGGGAAGCTGAACTGAAAGAGGTCCGCGAAGGTATGGCTGAATTGCGCCGTTTGCTGGCTGATGCATTGCGGGCAGAGACGGGATCGGACCGCTACGGTTTTGTGGCAGAGCACCGCGGCATGTTCTCACGGCTCGGTCTTTCGCCTGAACAGGTAGTGACCCTGCGCGAAGAGCACGGTGTTTATATGATAGGCGATAGCCGCGTGAACATTGCGGGCCTAAGCCCCGAACGGATCAAAGTTCTCGCTAAAGCAATTGTAAGCGTTGGTGGGTAAGCGCCGGACCTGCCCATAGGGCTAGCAATCGCTCCAGCGGATCGATTGAGGCGCGAACGGGCGAAGCCCCGGAAGACAGCTGGTGCGATCATCCTTTCGTGGCTGACTTGCAATGGAATCGCTCGCTGCTGCGTGCGCCTCCGGCGGGGATATTTAAGAACAAAGGAAGATGGTGAATGCCTGAAGTGGCGCGCTCGATTGCGGCCCTTTAGTCGTTCTTCCTTTGTTGAGAAATACCCCGGGGTGAGCGCAGCGAGGGGCAGCGCCCTTTACCGGAGCGTAGCGACTTATGGGCGTGCGGCGCAGCCGCTCCTTTTGATTAGTCGAATGCCCCGTGGCAAAACCAAGCCTCACTGTTTGATCCATGTGTCTGGTAAAGCCACAGACGCTCCCCGCTTACGGTCTCTACGCGCCAATAATCACGTGTTCCCAGGCGCCAGGCCGGATCGTCCAGCCACCATTCCGGTGCTATGCGTTCCGGTCCCGTGGCAGATGCGATCTCAAACGCCCGGCGACGCCAGCGAAAATGGTCGGGCGGGCGGCCAGCGGTCTTTGGCTCCACAATCTCTGGCGCAAACAGCGTGACC
The DNA here is from genome assembly GCA_039030095.1 of Pseudomonadota bacterium. Taxonomy (GTDB): domain Bacteria; phylum Pseudomonadota; class Alphaproteobacteria; order Rhodobacterales; family Rhodobacteraceae; genus Amylibacter. Next base: position 15,730 of record JBCCET010000025.1, read on the forward strand.
GGTCTGGAGCGCTTATGTTTTCCCCAGTTTTCTGGGGCCGCATAGGCAGCGGCCATGCGGGTGGCGGTTTTTTCCGGGATGTGGCTGTCAGCCGGATGCAGGCGTATCAGTCGGTCGAGACCGATGCGCGCGCCGATGCGGCCCATCAGGTCTGCCATTTCATTGCCGCCGTCCCGGATCGCCTTGGCCGTGGCCACCGCCTCTGCGTGGCCCGCATGCTGGACCGGGGCAAGCGGTTCGGTGACATAAGCCTCCAACCTCAGTACATCGATGCCAAAGCCCGGTTCAATATCCGGCAGGCGCAGGGTCAGAAGCGGGCGAATACGGTGCGGGTCGTGGCTCGGACGGGCAAGGCCAACCTCAACCACCTGCTGGGTATGGTCGGCGCGAAAGCAAGTCAGCCGCAGGTGACGCGCGCCCCGGGCCTCTGCCTCCAGGCGTTCGCAGAGCGGTTCCAGCAGGCGGGCAATTCCGGCTTCAATGTCTTCGGCCAGGCCAATTGGGTCCGGAAAAGACAGCCGCGTGGCAAAATGCAACACGCGGCGAGCAGGGGACACCGGTTCCGGCTCCGCCCCCAGAGCCTGATCTAGGCGTGAGAGCACCGGTTGTCCAAACCGGCGCGCAAGGGCTGCGCGGGGCAGGGCGGCGAGGTCTGCGATTAATCGTATACCCAAACGATTGAGGTTTGCCACCGCATCTGCGTCGATCCGCAGGGCCGCCACGGGCAACCGTGTGATGGTCCCACGGGTTTGCCCAGGTGGCGCAATAAAAGGGGCGGCCGCACTGGCAGAGGTTTGCACCGGGGCCGGGCCGCCTTTTTCCCAGGTGCGGCGCTTGAAAGCACGGGACCGGGTGGCGCGCGCCTCTTGCTGGATCGCATCCCCCGACCGGTGAGCATTGGCCCCGGCCCCTGAAAAGCGGGCGAGCGCCCAGGCGGCCCCCAGAGTGTCGGCAATGCCGATGGACCCGGTCAAACGCAGGGCCGCAAGGTCATTGTGGATGCTGTCTGCCAAAGCCTCCTCCCCGCCGAAAAGATGGGTGCAGCCGGAGATGTCGAGTACCAGCGCCGCCGGTGCTTCTTCCGCGACCCAAGGGGAATACCGCTCCGCCCAGCGGCGCAGGCGGGTTAAGAAAGCGGCTTCGGCAAGGGCGTTTTGCGGCGCGGTCACAAGTTCCGGACAAAAGGCGCGTGCATCAGACAGCGCTTGGCCAACGGATAATCCCTGTACGCTGGCCTCTGGCGAGAGCGATGCGATTGTCAGCGCGTTTCCGGACTGGCTGACCACTGCGAAGGGGCCCAGAATGCGCCCACGGTTGCGCCGAAGCACCCGTTCGGCGGCGAGGTGTGGAAACCAGATCGACAAGATGCGACGGGGCATAGGTATGACTGCGGCAGCAAATATGTTCCTGTTTTGTTCTTATACGATTCGCCCCCGTCACGTCGAGCAATAGGTTGACCCGCGCCGAAACAGACTGTCGCGCCGGTCAATCTTCACGTTCGATCGATCGAGATGATAACCCTGTTCCTGCATGATTTGACGCACCATATGACCGATCATCTGGCGCACGGAATGGATGTGCATCACGGCTGGAAACCTGTCTGCCAAGCGTGGGGCCAAAGGTTCAACCGCGGGGCGGTGCAGGAAGCTGGCGGTCGTCATAATCGTGATGTTTTCCGGTTGTTGCAACCAATGCCATAAGGCCAGGCCATCAAAGGCACGGAACGTTTTGCCGAAGCGGTCAGGGCGGTAAGACAAAGTGATTTCCGTCATCAGGCAATATCCTTAGTTTGGCATTACAGCTTAGATACCGCGTCCGGGTTAAAATCGTCCTAACTCTGACGCGTCTTGTGCCACGCGTCATACAAGACGCGTCATATGAGGTAGGTTGGTGCCCTGTAAGTGTCTGAAAAATATGGGGCTGAAGAATTCGTCCCGCGCAAGATTTCAACCGACACCGTCCGCCAAAAGCAGCGCCATCCTCTCAAACTCCGCTCCCAAAGGCCGATCCTTCGTCACCACCTTGAACTCACGCAAAAGCGGTAAAAGCACCGACTGCAGCTCCGGCCCAGCCACCTCCACCTGTCGCAACTGGTGCGCCTGCACAGCGGCACGCGCCTCAAGGCCTGCTATCAGCAGCAGGCAGTCCCCACATCGCCGCAAATCCTCCGCAGCCTGAGGCGTCATGGGCGCAGCATCTTCCACCCCATGCGCGATTGGTGCGCCTTCAAACCTAGGTGTCGTCGTCGCAATTGCTTGCGCTAACAAAGCTGCTGCGGTCTTTTGTGCAGGAACAAACCCCGCAGACGCTCCGCCCACCGTCGACAGGTCTTTGGGTAAACCGGACAACTCTGCCGTCATCAGCCGCGCCAATCGTTCTGCCGAACCGCAAGCCAGCTGTGCCATCGCTAGCGTCGCAGCCTGCAAGGCTTGCGCAAGGGCGGGTGATTGAAAATTTGGCGTCGATACCAAAGTTTCTCCAATCACTGCCGGGCTGTCGGAACTGCCATTGGCCTCCAGTTCCCACACCGCAATAGCCTGGGTCAGCGCGGCTTCCGCCGCACCAAAACACGGCGCCAGCGTCCGATAGCTCAACGCGTCCTGGATACGCATCGGTTGATACACCGTCCCGGCTAAATGATCGCGGAACCAGGCAGCTGTTTCGGCCTGACCCGGCGCCGGGCGAAGATCGTTAATGGCCGTACCAAATATCTGCGGATTACCGTGATACCCCGTAAAACTCACAAGCGCTGCATGGCGGAGCGCGCGAAAGCTCGTCCTGGCCTGTGACAACGCGCGCGCGGCCAAAGTTACAGTCAACGCGCTATGGCTGATCAGGATCAACCCATCCTTCGGTGCCAACGCAGGCGCGCCGGGGGCATCAAGGATCGGCAACGCCCACACAGCGTTTTGTGTCAGATCTGATGACCCGATGGACCCAAATTCCGGCACCGGAGGGTCAAAGCCATCGTTAAAAAGCGCCAGCAGATGCGCGAAAAGTCCTGGGCTGATCCCACTGGCCCCTTTTGCGGCAGAGATTAGACGGGCCAAAAGCATCATGCGCCCGGTGCCGGGTGGCAAAGGCGGGCCAACCGCGGTCGCACGACCTTCGACAATTCGGCGCTGATGAGCAGCAATTTCTGACGATGCAATCGGGACGCCTAAGTTCGACCCCAATCCCGTGTTCAATCCATAGACCGGGGTTTCACTGGCCGCAGCCGCATCAACGACTTTGCGCGCACTTACCAGCCGATCTGCGACCGTTGGGTTCACGCCCAACGTGTCGCCGTCTGCGGCGTTCAGGAACGCATCAAGCGTAAAGGAATCGCCGAGCTTCACGCAAACCTCAGCCGTTGACCGATACCTTTATCCTTTGCCCGCCTCAGCATCATATGACCCAGCGCGATGTCAGACAGGGACAGACCCCGGTGCCAAAACAGGATCGTCTCTTTGTCATTTTCCCGCCCCGCTCGCGACCCGGCGACAATCTGGCCAAGCTCGGCATGCAGCGTCTCCGCCGTCAGCACGCCGCTGTCCACATGGGCGCGCAGGGCGCCAAAAACGCCATGCGCCTGGCCCCAATCATCCATCACAACCTTGTCCATAATGTCAGTGAGTGAAAGCTCCACCGCGCTCATTGTCCCGTAGGGGATCACCAAGGCTCCGGGTTTCACCCAGTCCGTTTTGAATAGCGGTTCCGGCGCAGACAACCGGGATGCTTCTACGCAGATATCCGCGCCGTCGAGGCAACTTTTCCAGTCAGAAGTCACGGTGATCTTGCGGCCCAGGTCTGCCTCCAGCCTGGCTGCAAACGCTTCGCGGCTCTCTGGCCTGCGGGAATGCACGCGGACTTCTTCAAAGTCGAACAAATGGCACAAGAGCCGCACGTTCCAGTAAGCAGTTCCTCGGGCGCCGATATGGCCCAGCACTTTTGGGGCGGACGGTGCCAGGTACTTTGCGCCAAGCGCAGTTATGGCGCCGGTACGCATGTCGGTGATGCCGCCGGCCTCCACCACTGCTTTCGGGGCGCCGTTGCGCGGGTCAAACAGCGTCAGAAGCCCGTATTCAGACGGACGGCCGTCTTTGTAATTGTCGACAAAGTCACCGACGACCTTTGTACCCGCGCTGTCGATCTCTCCACCGATCCAGCCACGCAATACGTTGAAATGGCCGTCCGCACCGGCCCGCGGACGGATGTGGGTCCGCGGTTCAATTTCTGTGTCACCGCGGCCCTGCATGGCCAGGCTCTCTTCGATTGCGCCCAGTAAATCGTCATCTGTCAGGCCTAGCGCAGCAATATCCAGGCGGTTGAGATAGTCGATGTAGACGGGGGGCTGGTCAGCGGTGCTCATGGCGCCATGCATGGCGCGATGGGTCCGCTTGGTCAAGCAGGTGACAGCACAAGGTAGCACGCGTTAGGATCCATTGAACCTCAAGGAAAGGCTTCTTATGCCCACGCCCCCATTTCGCGCCGACCACGTTGGCAGCCTACTGCGCCCCTCCACGGTCGCAACTGCGCGCAAACAACATTTCGAGGATAAGACCCTTTCAGCTGACGCCTTAAGGGCCGCTGAGGATGCAGCCATCAAAGAACTGATTACGATGCAGGAAGCCGTCGGCCTGCAAGTGGTGACCGACGGCGAACAGCGCAGGTCTTTCTGGCACTATGACTTCATGGGATTGCTGGACGGGTTTGAGTTGGTAGAACGCAGCGAAGGGGTGCAATTTGCAGGCGTAAAGTTGCGCCCGATTTTTCCAACGATCCCGGGCAAGTTGGACTTTCCAGACGATCATCCAATGCTGGACCATTTCCGCTTTCTGGCGGCAAACACAAAGGTGACGCCCAAAATTTCGATCCCTGGCCCCAGTTGCTGCCATTTCCGAACCCTGCAAGACGATATCACGCCGCCACAATATCAGGACCCGGAGGTGCTTTTCGCGGATATCGCGGTCACTTACAAAAAGGCCGTTGCGGCGTTTTACGCGGCGGGCTGCCGCTATTTGCAGATGGACGACATTTTCTTCGCCTATCTTTGCGACCCAAAGCACCGCGCGACAAAAAAGGCAGAAGGTCTGGACCCGGATTGGCTGATCGACCGCTATGCATGGATGATGCGGCAAGCCATCAAGGATCGCCCGGACGACATGACCATTGGAATGCACATGTGCCGGGGTAATTTTCGATCCACTCACGCCGCCGAAGGGGCCTATGATCAGGCGGCAGAGGCGATCTTTTCCACCGGGGTCGACGTCTATTTCATGGAGTATGACACCGACCGGGCAGGCGGGTTGGAACCCCTGCGCCTGCTTCCCAAAGGCAAGCAGCGCATTATGCCCGGGTTCATCACCACCAAAACCGCGCCACTAGAAGATGTCGACTGGCTGAAGCGAAAATTCGAAGAGGCGTCCAAATACGCCGACATCGATCAGCTGGGCATCGCGCCGCAATGCGGGTTTGCATCCACCGAAGAGGGTAACTCCGTCACCGCTGATGATCAGCGCAGGAAGCTGGAACTTGTGGTGCAAACCGCAGAGGCGATCTGGGGCACGGCGGCCTGATGCCAATAGGTTTAGTGACACTGGTAGTATGCGACTACGACGAAGCGATCAGCTTTTTCGTAGGCAAACTCGGCTGGGACCTGCGCGAAAACGTGGCATCCCTTACAAATGACGGGCGCCCGAAACGCTGGGTTGTTGTTGCGCCAAAAGACGGCGGTCCCGGATTGCTGCTGGCACAGGCGGATGGTGCAGAACAAGCGGCGCGCGTGGGGGATCAAACCGGCGGCCGCGTGGCGTTCTTCCTTGAAACGGATGATTTCGAACGGGATTTCGACGCGTTCACTGCCGCTGGCGTAGAGTTTACGCGCCCACCCAAAACCGAGCCTTACGGCAAAGTCGCAGTCTTCCGCGATGTGGCGGGAAACCTTTGGGATTTGATTGAGAGGGCTTGAAATGCGTTTTGGAATTAGCCGTTTCGAGCGCAGCTGAACATATCGTGGTAACGCAAACCGCACCAGGACTTTGGAGACTGGTGCATTTTTTGATGCGAAGTGAATTGTGCCCGAGGCTCTGTGGCACTTGACGCGAAAGCCTATCCCTCCTATACGCCCCCATCTTCTCTGATACCGTTCATTCCTTTGTAAGAAATGATTCGTTTCAGAGACCGCCGGATGCGCATACCGCGCTCCGGTTTTTGTTGTGAAAAAAGGTTCTGGGGCTACGGAACCGCGACTGAAAAGGACATACCCACTTGGCACGTATTGCTGGCGTAAACTTGCCTGCCCAAAAGCGCGTTCCTATCGCGCTGACCTACATCCACGGCATTGGCAACACCACCGCGAAACAAATCTGTGAAGCTGCTGACATCGACCTGTCGCGCCGTCTGAACGAACTGTCTGACGCAGAGCTTGCGAAAGTCCGCGAATTCATCGACCAGAACTTGGACGTCGAAGGTGACCTTCGCCGCGAAGTGTCGATGAACGTGAAGCGTCTGATGGACCTTGGCTGCTATCGCGGCCTGCGCCACCGTCGCGGTCTGCCTGTGCGCGGTCAGCGTACGCACACTAATGCGCGCACCCGTAAGGGCCCGGCACGCGCAATTGCTGGCAAGAAGAAGTAGGGGGCTGACCAATGGCACGTGAAAAACTTCGCGCGAAGAAGAAGGTCAAAAAGAACATCACCACTGGTGTGGCGCATGTGAACTCGTCCTTCAACAACACAAAAATCCTGATCGCTGATGCGCAGGGCAACGCAATCTCTTGGTCGTCTGCGGGCACCATGGGGTTCAAAGGCTCCCGCAAGTCGACGCCTTACGCTGCACAGATGGCTGCTGAAGACGCAGGCCGCAAAGCGCAGGAACACGGCGTCCGCACTCTTGAAGTAGAAGTGCAGGGCCCTGGCTCTGGTCGTGAAAGCGCGCTGCGTGCGCTGGCGGCTGTGGGCTTCAACATCACGTCCATTCGCGACGTGACGCCAATTGCGCACAACGGCTGCCGCCCACCAAAGCGTCGCCGCGTTTGATTTCGATTTCTTGTCTGGCACGATGTGACGACGCGCGCCGGGCATTTACAGATTAAGTCCCTCGGGCGTTCCCGACCCCCCGGATCCAGTCGGGAACAAGAATGGAGGCATCATGATCCATAAGAATTGGCAGGAACTAATCCGCCCAACTCAACTAGAAGTCAAACCAGGCAGCGACCCGCTACGCCAGGCGACCGTTGTAGCAGAACCGCTGGAACGCGGCTTTGGTCTGACGCTCGGCAACGCGCTGCGCCGAGTGCTGTTAAGCTCGCTGCAAGGCGCCGCGATCACCAGCGTGCAGATCGACAACGTGCTGCATGAGTTTTCTTCCGTGGCCGGTGTGCGTGAAGACGTCACCGACATGGTTCTGAACCTCAAAGGTGTGGCCGTGGCCATGGAAGCCGAAGGCAAAAAGCGCGTATCCATCGCAGCTAAAGGCCCAGGCGTTGTCACTGCCGGTGACATCACTGAAACGGCAGATATTCACATCCTGAACAAGGATCACGTGATCTGTCACCTGGACGATGGCGCAAGCCTGTTCATGGAAATGACGGTTGAGAACGGCAAAGGCTACGTGCCCGCTGACAAAAACCGCCCCGAAGATGCGCCTATCGGTCTGATCCCGATCGACGCGCTGTTCTCGCCGGTTGTGAAGGTGAGCTACGACGTGCAGCCGACCCGTGAAGGTCAGGTTCTGGACTACGACAAACTGACACTGAAGTTGGAAACTGACGGCTCTGTCACACCGGAAGACGCCGTGGCCTTTGCTGCGCGTATCCTGCAAGACCAGCTGTCTGTCTTTGTCAACTTCGATGAGCCGGAAAGCGCGTCGCGTCAGGACGACGAAGACGATCTGGAATTCAACCCGCTGCTGCTGAAGAAAGTGGACGAGTTGGAACTGTCGGTGCGTTCGGCGAACTGCCTGAAGAACGACAACATCGTCTACATCGGCGATCTGATCCAGAAAACCGAAGCAGAAATGCTGCGCACGCCAAACTTCGGCCGCAAATCCTTGAACGAAATCAAGGAAGTGCTGACCGGCATGGGCTTGCATCTGGGCATGGACATCGTTGATTGGCCACCTGACAACATCGAAGATCTGGCCAAGAAGTTCGAAGACCAGTTCTAAGACATTCGCAGCGGGGTTCGCCCCGCTGCACCCAATGCCCGCAAATGGCGGGGACTATCTGGGCATAACGCCCCAAGGAGCGCGGCACCCAACGCAGGGCCGCCAGACAAAGTATAAATAGGAGACTGAACCCATGCGTCACGCACGCGGATATCGCCGGTTGAACCGGACACATGAGCACCGGAAGGCGCTCTTTTCAAACATGGCTGGCTCGTTGATCGAGCATGAGCAGATCAAAACGACCCTACCCAAAGCCAAAGAACTGCGCCCAATCGTGGAAAAGCTGATCACGCTCGCCAAACGCGGCGATCTGCACGCACGTCGTCAGGCAGCGTCCAAGCTTAAAGAAGACAAAGACGTCGCAAAATTGTTTGACGTGCTTGGCCCACGCTATGCTGACCGCAAAGGCGGCTACATCCGAGTCATGAAAGCCGGCTTCCGCTACGGCGACATGGCCCCAATGGCGATCATTGAATTTGTGGACCGTGATCTGGACGCCAAAGGCGCCTCTGACAAAGCGCGCGAAGCAGAGGCTGACGTCGCAGAAGACTAAGCCCACAGCACTGTAAGAATTTGACCCCGCTCGGCATTGCCGCAGCGGGGTTTTCTTTTATGCAATTCAAGTTGCGCAATCGAAGCGTCGGTGTCAGTTTCCAGCATGCTTCGGATAGTCGCACACGGCCTTTGGGTCATTTTTCTAACCCTGCTTACACAGATTGGCGGGCTCGCTTGGCTTATCGCACTCCCTCTCAAATACCGTGCCGGGGTGTTCGTGACAGCATATATCGCAATGACACTGATGACCCTTTGGGTGGCTCCGCTGTTCGGCCGCGTTCCGCTTAACTGTTTTGAGAAAGGACCACTACAGGTTCAAAGCGTCATGTACTGCGCCTTGAACCGAAACTACGTGGCGCCCGACCTAAAAGCGGTGCTGGAAGACGCGGCGGGTGCATTGGATGCACAGTATCCTGGCACAACCACGCTGGTGCTTGATGCCAACTTCCCGTTTTTTGATGGCTTCCCCCTACTGCCGCACCTGTCACATGACGACGGCGACAAGGTGGATACAGCGTTTTACTATCAAAAGGACGGAACGTATTTGCCCGGCAAGACGCGTTCTCCTTTTGGCTACTTTGCTTTTGAGCCTGGGCCGACGAACTGCCCAAAAAACTGGCTGACGCTGCGTTGGGATTTAGAGTTGCTGCAACCTCTTTGGCGGGACTACGCGGTTGACGGACTTCGCCTATCCGCAATGCTAAAGATCCTGGCGTCTGACCCAAGGGTCGGAAAAGTCCTGATTGAGCCACACATAAAGTATGCGCTGAGGCTTAATCACCCAAAGTTGCGATTTCAGGGGTGCCGTGCGGCGCGCCATGACGACCATATTCACGTGCAACTGTGACACCGGGCGCATTGATTTCTGGTTTGACTCTTCCGCCCTGCAGTCTTTGAGTGCCCACCAATGGCAGACCTCTTCGACAGCGTAGATCCCCCGTCTGAAACACCGGGCCCAAAAGGCCCGCTGGCAGACCGCTTGCGGCCGCGCAGGTTTGTTGAGGTGATCGGACAACGCCACCTGCTTGGTGAAGACGGCGCATTGCGGGTGATGTTGGAGGCGGGACAGCTGTCGTCCATCATTTTCTGGGGTCCGCCGGGTGTTGGTAAAACGACGCTTGCCAAACTGCTGGCCGATGAGACGGACATGGAGTTCGTCCAGATCAGCGCGATCTTTTCTGGTGTGGCAGATCTGAAGAAGCTGTTTGAGGCCGCCAAACTGCGTCGCCAGACTGGGCGGGGGACGCTGTTGTTCGTGGATGAGATCCACCGTTTCAACAAAGCACAACAGGATGGCTTTTTGCCCCACATGGAAGACGGCACAATCGTTCTGGTAGGGGCGACCACGGAAAATCCGTCTTTTGAGCTGAACGCGGCGGTGATGTCACGCGCCCAGGTTATGGTGTTGGAACGCCTGACGTTGATCGATCTTGAACTGCTGGTGCAGCGCGCGGAAAAGGATTTGGGCCGCAAATTGCCCCTAAAAGCTGAGGCCCGCGAAGCCATTTTGGAAATGGCTGACGGTGACGGACGGGCACTAATAAATATCCTGGAGCAGGTGTATTCCTGGAATGTGGAAACCCCGGTTGATTTGACCGGATTGGGAAAACGGCTTTCTCGTCGGGCGCCCAAATACGACAAGTCTGGCGACGAGCATTACAATCTAATCTCTGCACTTCATAAATCGGTGCGTGGGTCCGATCCGGACGCGTCACTTTATTGGTTCACGCGTATGCTTGATGGCGGCGAAGATCCGCGATTTCTGGCGCGCCGCATAACCCGTATGGCGGTCGAAGATATCGGGCTTGCTGACCCCCAAGCGCAAGCGGTCTGTCTTCAAAGTTGGGAGACTTATGAACGCCTAGGATCGCCCGAAGGGGAGCTTGCCCTGGCTCAGGCGGTCATTTACCTCGCGCTCGCTCCGAAATCGAATGCAGCGTATGTGGCCTACAAAGGTGCCGTTAAGGCTGCGAAGTCCACCGGATCAGAGCCGCCACCCAAACATATCCTGAATGCACCAACACAATTCATGGCAGACCAAGGCTACGGTGCTGACTATGCCTATGACCATGACGCGCCTGATGGATTTTCTGGTAAAGATTATTTCCCAGAGGGAATGAAGAGGGGCGTTTATTACGCTCCGGTTGATCGCGGATTTGAGCGGGAGCTCAAAAAACGCGTCGATTACTTCGCAAAATTGCGGATTCAAAGAAAAGACAAATAACTTTTCGATTTTCTTTTCTGCGTATTCCCATTTCACTTATTAATAATGTATGAATACCCTGGGTGGCGATACTGGGTGGACTGATCCGTCTTGGTAGCATGGGACTTGAAGTTTGATTAGCTTGTGTTTCCGGTGTCGGTATCAGCCCGGGCTGAAACTGCACCAAGTTGAGGCTTTACAGCGCGATATCTGGACGAAGTGCGAAAAGCGCGGGCTGGGCGGGTTTCTCGTTCAGCAAGGTTCCGCGCTGGTCGGGCTTTTGGAAGGTGAACAGCGCGCCGCCTTTAATTGTGTAGAAGCGATGATCCGCAAATCGGTTGTGACCTCAATCGAAGTACTTTTGGAAACCGACACGGAAACCCGTACTTGGGTTCAGTGGGTTGGCGGCATCTATCGGATCGAAGACCTGATCAAGGCTGATACACCGCTTTCAATGGACCTTGCGAAACTGATTGGCCATCCTATAGACGGCCCGTAACGGGAAATCGAACATAGGGGTACGATGTCTCCCATCCTTCAAGTTGCCCTCGGCGGTGCGATCGGCGCGGTTTTGCGCTACGGCGCGGTGACGCTGTCTGCACGCATGCTTGGCAGCGGCTTTCCACTTGGCACGCTTTTTGTGAACGTCTTGGGATCCTTTCTTATGGGCGTCGTTATGGCGTGGTTTGCCAGTAGATCGTCCGCGGTTTGGGCGCTGCCTTTTATGACTGCAGGGTTATTGGGTGGGTTCACGACGTTCTCTGCCTTCTCGCTCGAAACCATCGCACTTTACGAACAGGGCCGTTGGTCGGCGGCGTCTGTTTATGTGGTGGTGTCCGTCGTGGGATCCGTCGCTGCTCTGGCTGGTGGGCTAACACTGATGCGCGGGGCCTGAGCTATGTCGGGTGTGCAATTTATCGAAGTGGCAGAGGATGCCGCAGACCAACGGCTTGACCGATGGCTGCGACGGATGTTCCCGCAGCTGCGCCAGGGGCAGATCGAAAAAATGTGCCGCAAAGGGGAGGTGCGCGTTGATAAGGCGCGGGCCAAGGCCAACACCCGGATCAGTCCGGGCCAAATCGTGCGCGTCCCGCCGCTGTCGGATGCACCTGCGCCGCCCGCGCCACCGAAAGTGACAGACGCAGATGCCGCCATGATCCGCGACTGTGTAATCTATCGCGACAACGAAGTGATCGCACTTAACAAACCGCCGGGTTTGCCGGTACAAGGTGGCAGCGGTCAGACCCGGCATATTGATGCGATGGCAGAGGCTTTGGCTTTTGATGGGGCACCCCCCAAGCTGGTTCATCGGCTGGACAAAGAAACCTCAGGGGTTTTGTTGCTGGCCCGAACCGGGCGGGCAGCGGCGGCCTTGGCAAAATCGTTTCATGCCCGCACAACGCGCAAGATCTATTGGGCCATTGTCGCAGGTGTGCCGTCCCCACGGCTGGGCACGATCCGCTATGGTCTTGTGAAGGCATCTGGACATGGCCCACATGGCGCAGGTGAAAAGATGCACGCGGTACACCCGGATGCGGTGCAGGAAACCGACGGCGCCAAACACGCAACCACCGATTACGCCGTGATCGAGGCGCTTGCGAAACGCACTGCCTGGGTGGCGCTCGTCCCTGTCACCGGACGCACGCACCAGCTGCGCGCGCACATGGCAGAGATTGGCCACCCGATTGCCGGCGACGGCAAATACGGCGGATCCGCGCAGGAGAACCTGGGCGATGGTTGGGGCGCGGGCCTTGGCAGCGGCATCAGCCGCAAACTTCACCTGCATGCCCGATCTCTGACGATCAACCATCCAACCAGCGGCGCATCTTTGCACCTGACGGCACCGCTGCCGGAACACATGTCATGCACGTGGGACACCCTTGGTTTTTCGGCGCCCGAGGCACCGGCTGATCCCTTTTTTGAGGACTAACCCGTATGTCATTGATCAAGGCGAAACGGTTCTGGACTGACGTCACAGTGGTCCAAGACGGCGAAGGGTGGGCGGTGGAACTTGATGGGCGCCGCGTATCTACCCCGGCCAAAACAGCCCTGGCCCTTCCGACACAGGCAGCGGCTCAACTGGTTGCGGACGAATGGCAGGCCGTGGAAGAAACGATTGATCCAAGCGTCATGCCAGCCGCACGCTGGGCAAACTCGGCGGTTGATAAGGTCGTGCCGCAACGGGATGGGGTCATCGCGATGCTGGCGGAATATGGCGGCAGCGATCTTTTGTGTTACCGCGCGGATGGACCGGCGGCCTTGCAGGCGCAACAGGCAGCAGCTTGGGATGGTCCGTTGGCCTGGGCGGCAAACACCTTGCAAGCGCCTTTGACCGTTACAAATGGCATTAGCCCGATTGCACAACCGAAGGCATCTTTGGAAAATCTGGCCGGAGCGCTTGGGGAATTCGATCCTTTTGCGCTGGCTGCCGTGCACGATCTGGTCACAATTTCCGGGTCGCTGGTTCTGGGGCTTGCTGTGGCCAAAGGAGCGCTCAGTACAGACGCCGCTTGGGATGCCAGCAGGGTCGATGACGCCTGGCAAATTTCCCAATGGGGCGCCGATGAGGACGCAGAATCACTTACCGCTTCCAAGAAAAAAGACGTCGATTTTGCCGCACGCGCATTGTTGACCTTAGGTCACCCGGTGTCTTGAATGTGCTACATCTGGGAATTGCGTCAGCAGCCCTGACTTTTTTGAGTGCAATTAGCCCCCATCCGAAAAAAACGAGGCGGACAAACGGCTTGACCTGCTTGCCGAGTCGCGGGCAGTATCCCCCAACCTTTGCGAGGGACTTGCAAGGGTAGGATAACTCGAAGGGGACATGCCCTTCAACGCCGCCCCCCACAAGGGTGGCTCATCAGGAAGAGGTAAAAATGAAAAAAACAACTTTCCTCGGCGCTTTTGCAGCGGCCACTATGGCTGCCGGCTTTGCGACCGCAGGTACGCTCGACGACGTGAAAGCCAAAGGCTTCCTTCAGTGCGGCGTATCCACCGGTCTGGTCGGCTTCGCAGCAGCTGACGCCAACGGGAACTGGGATGGCTTCGACGTGGCTGTTTGTCGCGCGGTTGCTGCTGCCGTTCTCGGCGATCCACAAGCCGTAAAATTCACGCCTACCACCGGTAAAACACGTTTCACCGCGCTGGCTTCGGGCGAAGTTGACATGCTTGCACGGAACACCACTTGGACGTTCTCTCGCGACGTTGACCTGAAGTTCACCTTCGTTGGTGTTAACTACTACGACGGTCAGGGCTTCATGGTTCCAAAAGAGCTGGGCGTTTCGTCCGCTAAGGAACTGGACGGCGCAACGGTTTGTATCCAAACCGGTACCACGACCGAGCTGAACCTCGCGGACTTCTTCCGTGTGAACAACATCAGCTATGAGCCGGTTCCGATCGAAACCAACGCTGAAGCACAAGCTCAGTATCTGGCTGGCGCATGTGACGTCTACACGACAGACGCATCTGGCCTGGCCGCGACCCGCGCAACCTTTGAAGATCCTTCCGCACACGTTGTGCTGCCGGAAATCATCTCCAAAGAGCCGCTCGGCCCGCTTGTACGTCACGGCGACAACCAGTGGGGCGACATTGTTCGCTGGACACTGAACGCTATGATCGCAGCTGAAGAGCTGGGCATCACATCTGCAAACATCGCAGAAATGTCCGGTGCGCCTACCAACAACCCGGAAATCAACCGCATGATGGGTACCGAAGGTAACCTCGGCGAGATGCTGGGCCTGTCCGCTGACTTCGCGAAAAACGCGATCGCAGCTGGTGGCAACTACGGCGAGATCTTTGAAAAGCACATCGGTGAAAACACACCGATCGGACTGTCCCGCGGCCTGAACGCCCAGTGGACCGACGGTGGCCTGCTCTACAGCCCGCCATTCCGCTAAACGCATCGAATGGGGCGCGACACCGCAAGGGTCGCGCCCCTTTCTTTTCTACGAACTCCAAAACAATAACGATCAGCCAGTTCCCCGGAGACGGGTTTAAAAACTGATCGACAGCCCCAAAAATGGGGCAGTGACCAGGGAAGGACGACTTAGATGTCATCCACATCGGACCCCGCACAGGGTGGCTTCCGTTTAAGCCAACTTATCTATGACACCCGCTATCGGTCGAACACGATCCAGACAGTGGCGCTGATCGCCCTCATGGCGGCTGCATGGTGGCTCGTTAACAACACGCTGACAAACCTGGAGGCTCTAGGAAAAGGCCTCGGTTTTGGCTTCCTGGGGGAGCCTGCCAGTTATGATATCAACCAAAAACTGGTCGAATATAACTCTCGCGACCCCCACTCTTGGGCCGCAGTCGCAGGGGTTCTAAACACCCTGTTGGTTGCCCTTATGGGATGTATCACGGCAACGATCATCGGTGTTTTCGTAGGCGTCCTTCGCCTATCGAACAACTGGCTGATTTCGCGGCTGATGACCGTATATGTGGAAATGTTCCGCAACGTGCCTTTGCTGTTGTGGATCCTGATCGTCTTCGGCGTGATGATCGAAATCATGCCACCGCCGAAAGAATTCCGGGGTGAGGACGCTGCGGCGTCGATGTACTTGTTCGATTCAATCGCCGTGACAAATCAGGGGATCTTCCTCCCCCGTTTGGTCGGGACAAGTTTGCACTGGCTGTTCTTTGTCGGGTTTGCTTTGTCTATCGGTTCCATTGTCTGGCTTCGCAAACGGGCAGAGCGGATACAGAATGAAACAGGCGACCGACCCGGCACTTTCCTGATTTCGACGCTTATGGTCATCGTACCTTTCTGCGTGATTTTTCTCGGTATTTCCGCGCTCAGCAGCAACGAACAACGCGATCTTATTTTGCGGGATTTGCCGGGTGTGAATTCCATCGAAGCTCTGGCGGAGGCGAACAAACGTATCGATTTGTGCGTCGATGGCGGCCATATCGGCAGCCAAAGCGCGATCAAGTATCTCGAAGAAAATGAAATCAAATTTCGTCGCAAGAATTTCCTGACCCCGGCTGGCGCAATCGATGCGTTCCAGTCAGGCACCTGTAGCGCGCTTGTTGTGACGGATGCACAGGCAGCCAGCATACTGGCGTCGATGGATGGGAACCTGACCGTTTTGAACGGCGTTGAAGGTTCTGCTGATATTATGAGTGCTGATTTCACAACCGGGCGCGCGCTTGGGTTTGATTATCCGGGCATATCTGAAAAGGGCATTCCGCGTTTCGAAGGTGGCACGCGGATGCGAAACTCGCTGATAGCTTTGTGGTTGGCGCTTTCACTCTACACTGCTGCGTTTATCGCGGAAATCGTGCGTGCTGGCATCATGGCGATCAGCCGTGGCCAGACAGAGGCGTCTTACGCTCTGGGCATCAGTCCGGGCCGGACAATGAGCCTGGTGGTCCTGCCACAAGCGTTGCGGGTTATTATCCCACCGTTGATTTCGCAGTATCTGAACCTGACCAAAAACTCATCACTGGCGATTGCAGTGGGGTATATGGACATCACCGGCACCTTGATGGGCATCACGCTCAACCAGACGGGCCGAGAGATGGAGACCATCCTTCTGGGGATGCTCATCTACCTGACGATCTCGCTGAGCATTTCGGCTGTGATGAACTGGTACAACAATCGCGTTAAATTGGTGGAGCGGTGATATGACACAAGTTTCTTTTGTTCGCACCGAAATGCTGCCTGAAAAGGCACCGCCGCCAACCAGCGTCGGGATAATTGGCTGGCTGAGGGCAAACCTGTTTTCCAGTTGGGTGAACGGCATCCTTACAGTTGTTGCGTTGTTCTTCATCTATCGTTTGCTGTCATCGGTTCTGCCCTGGGCGCTGGTTCCGACGGGGAGCGGGACAAGCTTGGGCAATTGCCGTGAAATCCTGCATGGTATGGGCCGAGAGGGCCATTTTGCAGGTGCGTGCTGGGGAGTGATTAACGAACGTTGGTTGCAGATCTTCTTTGGATTTTATCCATCGGAATTCTACTGGCGACCCATACTCGCCTTTGTCGGCCTGCTTTTGGCGTTGTCGCCAATCCTGTATCCTGAAAGAGCTTTTAAGCTGATCACCTTCTCTGCGCTTTATCCGTTTCTTGCAGTTTGGCTGATTTGGGGCGGCTCCTTCTGGGTGCCTTTGCTGGTGCTGGCAGGATTTGTCCTAGGATACTATGCTTTTTCTTTCGCAGTTGCTCGACTGAACCAGATCGTCGCTCTGATCCTTGCTGTTCTTGTGCCAGTGGTGTGGTGGTTCGTGCTTATGGGGCCAATCGACAGTACACTTGCAAAATGGGTAACCAACAGCCGCGTAAACACAGCTGTGGAACAGTTGACGCTGGAGTTGGAGGACGAAAGCCTTGGCGTGGCCAAGCGCAAATTCCTGGAAGAACAGCTTGGTGCGTTCAAGCGGTTGCCGGATGCGCAAGCCAATTTAGAAGCCGCACAAGACGCTGAAGCAACCAGCGAGGCGCAGAACCAGCTTTCGGCGATCTACAAGACAACCGGGCTGGTTGGTCTTGTTCCGGTGGAATCTGCCAATATCGGTGGTTTCATGCTGGCCTTTATAATAGGTGTGACGGGCATCACGGCCTCGCTACCGATCGGTGTGGTGCTGGCACTGGGGCGACAATCTGACCTGATCATCCTCAAGGGTATCTGTGTGGGCTTTATCGAGTTCATTCGCGGCGTGCCGCTGATCACCCTGCTTTTCGTGGCCTCCACGCTTTTGAACATCTTCATGCCGCCGGGGACAAACTTTGACCTGGTGTTGCGGGTGATCATCATGGTGACGCTGTTCTCGTCTGCCTATATGGCAGAGGTGATCCGGGGCGGTCTCGCGGCCCTGCCTAAAGGTCAGTACGAAGCTGCAGACAGTCTTGGCCTCGACTACTGGCAGGCCCAGCGGCTGATCATCATGCCGCAGGCGCTGAAAATCTCGATCCCGGGCATCGTCGGCAACTTCATTGGCTTGTTCAAAGACACCACACTGGTGTCGGTGATCGCCCTTTGGGACCCGATCCTGTTGTCCACCAACATCCGCGCGGATGCCGCCTGGAACGGTATTTTGTGGGAGCTCTACGGCTTTATCGCCCTGATCTTCTTCATCGTCTGTTTCTCGATGTCCCGCTATTCCATGTACCTCGAGCGTAAGCTCGCCACAGACCATCGCTAAGGAGCAAATCCAATGGCTGAAGCTGCACAAATGCAAGTAAGCGACGAGGTCGCGATCCAGATCACCAATATGAACAAGTGGTACGGCGCGTTCCACGTTCTGCGTGATATTGATCTGACGGTTTATCGGGGCGAGCGGATTGTTATCTGTGGTCCGTCCGGGTCCGGTAAATCCACGCTCATCCGGTGTATCAACGCGCTTGAAGAACACCAGGAAGGTGAGATTGTGGTCGACGGCACCGTGCTGTCATCCGACCTCAAGAACATCGACAAGATCCGGTCAGAGGTCGGCATGTGCTTTCAGCACTTCAACCTTTTCCCGCATCTGACGATCCTGGAGAACTGCACGTTGGCCCCGATCTGGGTCCGCAAGGTTCCGAAAAAGGAAGCTGAAGAAACCGCGATGCACTTCCTGGAAAAGGTGAAGATCCCGGAACAGGCAGACAAGTTCCCCGGCCAGTTGTCCGGCGGTCAGCAGCAGCGGGTAGCAATCGCCCGGTCCTTGTGCATGCGCCCGCGCATCATGCTGTTTGACGAGCCGACATCCGCGCTCGACCCCGAGATGATCAAAGAGGTGCTGGATACAATGATCCAGCTCGCCGAAGAAGGCATGACAATGCTCTGCGTAACCCACGAAATGGGCTTTGCCCGTCAGGTCGCGAACCGCGTGATCTTCATGGATGCCGGTCAGATCGTGGAACAGAATGAGCCGGAAGAGTTCTTCGGCAACCCGCAGTCGGATCGGACCAAACTGTTCCTGAGCCAGATCCTGGGGCACTAAAACCGAATACCCCGCAAAGGGAGGGAGAGAAGAGGCCTGTCGTTCGCGACGGGCCCAATTTTGTTTGCTTTTTCAAGTTGGGTTGAACGGTAGGCTAATCAGTTTCCCGAGGGAAGGCGACACTAAGTCCGATTAGACATTGTAAGCCCGAGACACCAAAGTCGGCTCTGAGCCCTGATTGACGGAGTCTACGACCTACAGCAAAGTCAGTTTTGCTTCTTACGCTCTTCAAGCGAGTAGCTTAGGCGTTCCAACAGTTCCGCCAACTTGATACGGTCCTTTTCTGGCAAAACGTCCGCGAAAAGCTTAGTGTTCGTTTCGAGCAACTGATCAATGATCTCTTCAACCAGGTCAGCCCCTTGCACCGTAAGTCGGACAAGGCTGCTTCGTGCATCATCCGGGTTGGACAAACGTTCTACCAATCCCTTTTCCGTTAACCCCCTCAACATCTTTGCCATGCCGCTCGAACTGGCTTGGGTCGCCGCATAAAGCTCTGTCGGGCTCATCGTGAAGGTGTCATTTGTGAAGCGCAATGCACGTAAAACCAAGAATTGCGTCCAGGAAACGCCAAATCGGGCGGCCACTTTGCTGTCGCTGTCCCAAACGAAATTGCGACTGCGAAATAGCCCCGAAACGATGCGAGTCGTCGTATTTGGCGTGACTGACCAAGGTCTTGGTTTTGCCAATGGCATTGGCACTCTCCTCCGAAAGGTTCCCACAAATTGCCCGGAACCACTTGCAGACGACAAGAAGTAAATATACCTCTCTAGAGAGATAAATGGAGGAAAGATAGTGGCACAGAAAAAACATGGATACGTTGTACGGGGTCTTCTGGGTCTCCTTGCCGTTGTGATGCTGCTCTTTACGTTGCCTGCATATCTAAACACCTCGGCCAATCCGGGCCTGGCCAACCTGACCGGAGAGGTAGCGTCATTGGGATCAGTTGCAGGTGCGTTCTTGGCACGACAACTGGGCCTCGCGCTAATCGCTCTCTATGGCGCTTTGAATGGAACAACCCAGCCTATGCTGATTGGTGCTTTTGCCATGGCATTCTTGAATTTGCATGATGCCGTTTTCCTCTCGGCTTTCGGAAACTTGGGTCCGGGTGCGATTGCAGGGATAATTCTGGGCGGCTTGGCCCTTGTTGTCTTTGTGCTGACATGGCGGCGAGCGCGGGCATGAAGCTCGCCGTATTCGGGGCAACCGGCACGGTGGGCCGGGCAATTTTGCAAGAAGCACTTGCGGCCAATCACACTGTCACGGCCCTGGTGCGGTCGCCTGAAAAAATCGCGGCGTCTTCCGATCAGATCAACATCATCATGGGTGACTATTTTGATGCAGACGCGCGCGGACAAACCCTCGATGGTGCTGACGCAGTCCTAACGACAATCGGCCCGCCCATGAAGCGTGCCCCAAACAATGGCGAATACGCCAAGGCTATGACCGTTTTGGTAGGACAGATGCAAAACGCAGGCATTAAACGCATCGTTGCCGTTGGCGGCGCGGGATTGCGAATCGGAGATGAAAAACTACACCTGTCGCGCAGATTAATGCGTTTGATGCTGCGACTTGCAGGGGGAAAGGGGTATTGGGACAAGGAACAGGAGCATAACACGCTGAGCGCCTCCCAGCTGGCGGGTTACATGATTGCAATCATAAATGACGCGGAAACGGTGCGCACAGCACCCTTTGTCGCGACGGTGTAAATGCGGTCGCGGACAAAACCGAAAATGGGTTGCCGCGCAGTAAAGCCGCCATTGCTGCAAGTGCTGCGAAATTCCGCCTTGTCCGCAAAGCTGACTTTTCACAATCATCCGGTATCTCTGAATAGTTTGGATTAGATGCAGGGCAGGAAGTGTTTAATGTGCGTGATCTAAGCGCCACAGCTTCCCGAAAGTCCAAAGAACTACGGTGATCAAAAACGGGGATACCGCCTAGGACCTATGGATTTTTTCCAACGCGTTTCGGAGTTCCGTGAGCAGAGCCTCGAAAGATATGGACGCGGTTGTGCCTTTGCGGCCGATCAGCACGTAGTCCCAACCCGGACGCGCGGCAGAGGGCAGAGTGAGGCGTGCGATTTCGCGTAAGCGGCGCTTTGCGCGGTTGCGGGCCACGGCGTTGCCGACTTTCTTGGAACAGGTGAAGCCGACGTTGACGGTCGCGTCGCTGTCGCCTCGATCGCGGCCTTGCAAGAGGAACGCCTTTGTCCCCCAGCGTCGCTGATTGTTGCAGGCCAAAAACTGCGCACGCTTTTGCATCACACAAACGGAAACCGCCGGCGGGGCGATTTCTGGCCCCACCGGCGGTTTCAAATCCGTCATAAGATCGGTGTCGCCTATCAGGCGCTCAGCTTTTTGCGGCCTTGCGCACGGCGACGGTTCAGAACCTTGCGGCCTGCTTTGGTTGCCATACGGGACCGGAAACCGTGGCGGCGTTTGCGAACCAGGTTCGACGGCTGAAATGTGCGTTTCATGGGCTTACGCTCCGCTTATCTGTCTGGCCCAAACCGGTAAAGATTCGAAGGCCCGTGTATTCGAGAACCGCTGCCTACATCCGCCTCTCAGGTAAGTCAATTCCTCCGCAGCGGCTTTTTCTGCAATATTACGGCAGCTTTTCACAGCCGTGTCACTGCTTGTTTCAGGAAATCAGCTATGACTGAAACATTCCGTCGCGAGTGATCAATGGGGCGTGAGGCTTCTGTCCTTTTTAACCGTTGGCGCGCATGTTGGGCACATGGAAAGCGACGAGGATACACCGATGGACGCAGTAGCCCAACCGGCCGGGGGCCGGATCAAACGCCTTATCCCCCTTCTTGTAATCGGATTGGTTGCGATTCTTGGCTTCATCTTTCTGCGCGACTTGCTGACCTTCGATACGTTACGCGACAACCGAGAAGCGCTGATCGCCTGGCGCGACAATAATTATCTGTTTGCCGCAGCGGCTTTTGTGGCGATTTACGCGGTTGTTGTAGCTTTTTCCCTGCCTGGGGCAGCGATCATGACACTGACAGGCGGGTTCTTGTTTAACATTTTCCCCGGCGCCATTTTTTGCGTCACGGGCGCCACGTTAGGGGCAATTGCGATTTTTCTAGCCGCAAAATCCGGGTTGGGTGACATGCTGCAAGACAAGATCAAAGGTCAAAAAGGGCTGATGTCGCGTATTGATGCGGGTCTGAAGGAAAATGAGATCAGCTACCTCTTTCTGATGCGCCTTGTGCCTGCGATCCCGTTCTTTCTGGCAAACCTTGCGCCTGCATTCCTAGGTGTCAGTTTGCGCAACTTTGCCTTTACCACCTTCTTTGGCATCATGCCCGGTGCGGTGGTCTACGCCAGCGTCGGCGCAGGCTTGGGGGAGGTTTTTGCTCGCGGGGAGACACCAAACCTCGGTATCATATTTGAACCACATATCCTGGGCCCTATCTTAGGCCTTTGCGCCCTGGCCGCACTGCCGATTGCGATCAAACGCTTTCGCAAATCGAAGGATTGAAACCGATGGAACGGATCAAAACAGACATCTGCGTGATCGGCGGTGGCTCAGGCGGCCTTTCGGTCGCAGCGGGCGCGGTGCAGATGGGGGCCAAGGTAGTTTTGCTCGAAGGTCACAAGATGGGCGGCGACTGCCTGAACTACGGCTGCGTTCCGTCAAAGGCGTTAATTGCAGCTGGCAAACATGCCCACGCCATGGGCAGCGGCGCGCCGTTTGGCGTTGCCCCGGTAAATGCCAAAGTGGATTATGCCACCGCCAAAGACCATGTACGTTCGGTCATTGCAGGCATTGAACCCCACGACAGTGTCGAACGGTTTGAGGGGCTGGGCGTCAACGTTATCACCGAATTTGGCAACTTCGTTTCACCGACCGAAGTTCAGGCCGGAAACACGATCATTCAGGCACGTCGTTTCGTGATCTCTACTGGATCCAGCCCTTTTGTGCCGCCGATCCCTGGGATCGAAGATACCCCGCACTATACCAATGAAAATATCTTTGATCTGCGCGATCAGCCGGATCATTTGATCGTCATTGGGGCTGGGCCAATCGGGATGGAGATGGCTCAGGCGCATGTGCGGCTGGGGTCCAAAGTGACCGTGCTGGAAGGTATGAAGGCGCTTGGAAAAGATGACCCTGAACTCGCTGCCGTTGTGCTGGACAATATCCGCGCGGAGGGGGTGGAAATCGTCGAGGGCGCAACCGCCACACAGGTGCGCGGCACGCAGGGTGCAATCGAGGTTGAAACCAAAGACGGCCAGATCTTCAAGGGCAGCCATCTTTTGATGGCTGTGGGCCGCAAGCCAAACATCGACACACTGGGTTTAGATGCAGCCGGTATTGAGCGTACGCGCACGGGGATCAAAGTCAACGATAGCCTGAAAACCACCAACCGAAAGGTCTACGCCATCGGTGATGTGGCAGGTGGTCTGCAATTTACCCATGTGGCAGGCTATCATGCCGGCGTCATAATCCGTTCCGCGCTCTTCGGTTTGCCGTCGAAGGCAAAGACGTCACACATTCCATGGGCGACCTACACGGAGCCGGAACTTGCCCAGGTTGGCATGACCGAAGCTCAGGCGAGAGATGCCCACGGCGACAAGCTGGAAGTTGTGCGGTTTCCGTACGCCGAAAACGACCGCGCACGGGCGGAGCTGAAAACCCAAGGGTTGATAAAGGTAATGGTTGTCAAAGGCCGCCCGGTCGGGGCTTCCATCGCTGGGGCGCAGGCGGGTGAGCTGATCGGTACATGGGCGCTGGCGCTTGCCAATAATATGAAGATGAGCCAGGTCGCAGCCATGGTTGCGCCTTACCCAACCCTGGGGGAGGTTAACAAACGGGCGGCAGGGCAGTATTTCTCCCCCAGGCTGTTTGAAAACAAAACGGTCAAACGCGTTGTGCGATTTGTGCAGCGCTTCGGATGAGCCGGATCGGGTGGGGGGCTAAGTAAGCGAAATGGCACTTAGGGCGCAGCCATGTTTTTGAAGTCACTTTCGGGCAGGTTCCTGCTTTTGACCATCATCTTTGTGATGCTGGCTGAAGTTCTGATCTTCGTCCCATCGGTGTCGCGCTTCCGGATCGACTACTTGCAAGAACGTCTGGAACGGTCACAAATAGCGGTGCTGTCAGTGCTGGCAGCGCCGGACGACATGTTGATGGACGACCTCGAAAAAGAACTGCTCGACAACGCCAACGTGCTTAACATCGTTCTGCGCCGGGATGAGATGCGCGAGTTGATCCTTGCGTCCCCAATGCCTGCAATGGTGGACGCAGATTTTGACTTGCGCGGTGCCAGTGCCTGGCGATTGATCCTGGATGCCTATGGCACGCTGATGACCGACAAAGACAGGGTTGTCCGGGTTCTGGGTGAGCCGGTCAAAGGCGCCGGGCTTTTGATCGAAGTTTCCCTGGAAGAGGCGCCTTTGCGGGACGCGATGTTGGACTATGGTCTGCGGATTTTGCAGCTCTCGCTGGTGATTTCCATCATAACCGCATGCCTTTTGTTTTTGACCGTACGCCGATTCATGGTCCGCCCGATCGAACGGCTGGTGCGCCAAATCAAGGTCTACGAAGAAGCACCCGAAGACGCCCGCCGTATCATTCAACCCCGCGCCTCCGTGACCGAAATTAGAGAAGCAGAAGTTGCACTCAATTCCATGGAAACCCAGCTGACGCAGTCGTTGCGCCAGAAAGAGCGGCTTGCCGCGCTGGGCGGCGCAGTCAGTAAGATCAGCCACGATTTGCGTAACATTTTGACAACCACTCAACTGCTGGCCGATCGGATGGAACACTCCGACGATCCGCGTGTCCGACGGTCGGCACCAAAGCTGCTCAATTCGCTGAGCCGGGCCGTGAACCTGTGCGAAAGCACGCTGGCCTTTGGAAAAGCAGAAGAGACTGCCCCGAAAATCGGGCCGGTACCGTTGAAGGCGCTGTTCGATGATGTGGTGGAAGCTGAAAGACTGGCCATCGGCGACGCGCCGGTGACGATCAAGACGGCAGATGTGGGGGGCATGCAGGTTGATGCTGATCAAGACCACCTGTTTCGCGTGGTGTCGAACCTCGTTCGCAATGGGCGACAGGTTTTGATGGGTCAGAAGGACGGCGGCATGATCTCACTTGACGCGGTTGAGGAGCACAGCGGCTGGTCCATCACCGTGCAGGACACCGGGCCCGGGCTGCCGGCCAAGGCCACGGAGAATATGTTTAAGCCTTTCAGCGGCAGTGCGCGCAAGGGTGGCACTGGCTTGGGGCTCGCCATTTCGGCTGAGTTGATCGCGGGTCATGGTGGTCGTTTGGAGTTGGTTGAAAACTCTGCCGACGGCGCCGCCTTTCGCATTTGGCTGCCCCGCGGCGGTGACATCGCTTAGGGAAGATATCGCGTTGATGCACCCAAGGTTCGCAGAATGTCCTGCGAACGGGGCGAAACTGGGTCTATTCTTCCGTAATTTTGTGAGTCCAAACGCAGAAAAGCGCGGAAACTCCTCGGTCAATTGCGTTACTGTCTGCCGACTGTGATTCCACCTTGGGAAACTGCCATGATTCAAACACCCTACCTCCTTTTTTTGGGCGATGCCCCCGATGCGCTTGCCGCTAAAGTTGCCCAGGGCATCAAAGATTTCCGCCCGGACGCGTCCCTCGGCCAGTTGCGCCTAGAAGGCTGCAAGGCAGATATGGGCCTGACTGATATGACCGTGGCAGAGGCCGTGGCCGCCGGGTGCAAAACCATGGTGATCGGCGTAGCCAACCGGGGCGGTGTCATTTCAGCTGCCTGGAAAGAGGTGCTGATCCAAGCACTCGACTCAGGCATGGACTTGGCTTCTGGCTTGCACAATCTGTTGCGCGATGAACCTGACCTTGTTGCAGCGGCGGAACGTAACGGCCGTACCTTGCATGACGTGCGGGTGCCGACCGTGGACTACCCAATTGCCAATGGCAAAAAACGGACCGGCAAGCGCTGTCTGGCCGTAGGTACGGATTGCAGCGTTGGTAAGATGTACACGGCCATGGCCATGGACCGTGAGATGCAAAAGCGTGGGATCAAATCCACCTTCCGCGCCACAGGTCAAACCGGCATCCTGATTGAAGGCGACGGCGTTCCGCTCGACGCGGTTATTGCGGACTTTATGGCAGGCTCTGTGGAATGGCTTACGCCTGACAATGACGCCGACCATTGGGACCTGATCGAAGGGCAGGGGTCACTGTTCCACGTAAGCTATTCCGGTGTGACAATGGCGCTTGTGCACGGCGGACAGCCTGATGCGCTGATCCTGTGCCATGAACCGACCCGCGCGCACATGCGCGGCCTGCCGGAATACCAGCAGCCCAGCCTTGCCACCCTACGCGACACGGCACTGCCGCTGGCGCAAGTGGGCAACCCGAACTGCAAAGTGATCGGTATCTCGATCAACACCCAGCACATGAGCGAGGATGACGCCAACGCCTATTTGGCTGAGGTTGAGGCGGAAATGGGCCTACCTACTGTTGATCCTTTCCGCCATGGGCCGGGCCGCTTGATTGACGCGCTCGCTGACGTGTAAGAGACCCGTGCCCCGGACATGATCCGGGGCCCCTTACAAACCGGCAGGAGGCCCCGGATCACGTCCGGGGCGAACACCCCATGAAACGCAACGTCACCGCAGATACCTTCCCGCTCGCCCAGGTTTTCACCATCGCACGCGGTTCGCGGACAGAGGCGCATGTGCTGACCGTCCGTCTGGACGACGGAGAGGTGTCCGGCTGGGGTGAATGTGTGCCCTACGCGCGCTACGGCGAAACCCTGGAAAGCGTGACCAAGCAAATCCAGTGGTTGCCCGATCAATTCGACCGCTCGGCGCTCTATGATCTGCTACCCGCAGGTGCGGCGCGCAACGCGGTTGATTGTGCGCTTTGGGATCTTGAGGCGAAGCGAACCCAGACGCCTGCATGGAAACTGGCCGGGATCACCCGACCAAAGCCGGAGGTCACAGCCTATACCCTGTCGCTTGCCGAGCCAGCTGCCATGCAAAAACAAGCCGCAGAGAATGCCTATCGGCCGCTGTTGAAAACCAAACTCGGCGGTGGGGAAGAGGACGTGGCGCGGATCGAGGCTGTGCGCGCCGGTGCGCCCGACGCACGCATTATTGTGGATGCAAACGAAGGCTGGACGGCTGACCTATATCAAACACTTGCACCTGTGCTGGTGCGGCTCGGCGTTGAAATGGTGGAACAACCTTTGCCTGCCGGTGAAGATGACGCCCTGCTGGAACTGGACCGGGTCTTGCCGGTCTGCGCCGATGAAAGCTGTCATGACCGCGACAGCCTGGCTGCGCTGAAAGGCAAGTACGACATTGTTAATATCAAGCTCGACAAAACCGGTGGCCTGACAGAGGCGCTGGCCCTGCGTACCGCTGCGCGGGAGGCTGGCTACGACGTCATGGTGGGCTGTATGGTCGGGTCATCGCTTGCCATGGCACCGGCCACGCTGGTGGCCCAGGGCGCCCTGTTCACCGACCTCGACGGACCACTTTTGCTGGCCGAAGACCGCGATCCCCCGCTTAACTTCGACGACGCGGGCGTACACCCACCTGACACAGCGCTTTGGGGCTAAAACCATGGGGCTGGCCGTAGAGGTTGGATATCTGGCTGACATGATGGCCAATGATCCCGAGGGCGCTGAATGGGCACTTTCGGATTTTGAGGCGCTCAATGACGCGCTGCAGGCAAAGGGTTTGCCCACCCATGATGAACCTGCGACCGGTTCCGTATGGTCTGCCGATCTGATCGGCTATGAGGGTATCCTCGCGCTCCGGGAATTGGCGGCGATCACTTGGGCCGGTGCGCAAATCCCCCGAAACCGTCTTATTGACGGCCATGATACGCAGCACAGCGATGATCTGGTGGCGAGTTTTCTGGAACACCTGTCCGGCAGTGCGCAACTGACCCTGCTGGGCCGCGCGCTCAAGAGCTTTTTCAAAGCCAAGGAGCCGCACAAAAAACCACCCTTTTTGCATCTGATCATGCACTCCAGCCACGACGGCTATTACGTACCTGTACCGCTGGAGCTCCCGTTTGTGCCCAAGCGGGTGTCAGAGGAAACCGAGCATCTTTGGCCGCTCGGATCCACGCTGGGGCTAGAGGCGGAGTTGAAAGAGCTGTCAGGCATTCTGTCGCTGCCGGTGGACATGACCCACGACGACACGGCCCTGCAAACCCACCTTGAAACACCGGATCCAGATGGCCTTTTGTGGCAGGCCCAACCCATCGCGGCCCAGGCCTGTCTGGTCCTGCGGGAGGCCTGCCAAGAGTCGCTGAAAACAGGTGCCGCGATCAGATTTAGTTGAAGAACACTTATTTTCGGTCCGTTGACCGACACAGGGTCTTTCCGTCCAACTTTCCACGACCAACTCTTGCCGTCTCAGGCCTTTCCAGATCGACGCAAAGTTTGAAGGTTTGGTCGCTGACCCGGTAATACGTGATCTCGGACGCAAAAGCCGTCAGGCGCGCCGGGTTTGCAACGCAACCCAGCAAATTGACGTCTTCAGGAAGCGGTTTGCCGCGTAACTTTCTACAATTATGCACGTCCCAGCTGAGTGTGCCCAAGTCGGAAAGCCTTGCGCGGTCTCGCTGTTCTTGCTGCCCAATTGTAGGTCCACCAACCACATAAAGAGCCAGAGTCACCAAAAGGGCCGCGAAAACCGCGATGATCTTTCCGACAAAGCGAACAATAATCGACGATGGTGAAAATCTGTCCCGCAAAAAGTACAAAAAAACGTAACTTGCAAGCGCTGCCACAAGCCCGGATTTGAGCAAGAACCGAGGTGTCATCTGCCCATCGAGATAGGCGTGGATCACCCAAATCGCATCTACCATGAACGTCATCGCGGCTGCGAATAGCGCGATACCAGACAACCATCGCCGCACGGACAGATGTTTGCGCATCGCATCGGTGCGCAGGCCTTTTGCATCGAAGGTATCAAGAACCCAAAAGACAGGGGCAAACACGATCAGTGTAGAGATCAGCCAGCGAACATCCGACATGCGCACTCGGTTCGGTCGGTCATAACTTTCTGGCAACCAGTATTCGACTAGCAGGAACCCAATCGGGATGATCGTTCCGATCAGCACCCCAAGCGCCGTAAAGAGCGTCAGATAGAAAATCGCATCCCGTGCGGCCATTGACCGAAGCGGGCGTGGCACTGCGCCGGCATCCGCATCAGCCTGCCATTTTGATAACGCGCGCTCGACTTCGGTTTCGGTCCAGTCGGCGGACAAAAGTTTGGTTCGGATGTCTGCTTTGTCGCGACCGACGGCAATTTCGCCACGGACAAATTCTGAAAGGTCCAGGGTGGTCACGAGAGGTACTCCATAATATGAACAATGTTCACACGAATATATGAACGTTGTTCAGAGTCAATGAGTTTTTTGCGATATGTCCAGTTCGCGAAACTGCTTGAACCGCCAGGCCCCTTGCAGATAAGCGTTTCGGGAAACCGTGAAGGAGATCTAAGCCATGACCAGAACTGTTTTTCTGAACGGAGAATACCTGCCAGAAACCGAAGCAAAGGTGTCGATCTTTGATCGCGGCTTTTTGATGGCTGACGGCGTTTATGAGGTGACCAGCGTGCTGGATGGCAAGCTATTGGAATATGATGGCCATACCAAG
The DNA here is from genome assembly GCA_039030095.1 of Pseudomonadota bacterium. GTDB lineage: Bacteria > Pseudomonadota > Alphaproteobacteria > Rhodobacterales > Rhodobacteraceae > Amylibacter. The sequence goes on from JBCCET010000025.1 coordinate 45,186, forward strand.
CGGCTGGAACGCAGCCTCAGCGAATTGGACATGGGCAAGCCCAAGGATTTCGACAACCTGTTGGAAATCCACCGCGAACTTGTGCGCCTGAACGAGGTTGATCAGGGCGGCGTCTATTTGCAGATCACCCGAGGCGCGGCGGACCGGGATTTTGTTTATCCAAAAGACGCAGAGCCGACGATGGTGCTGTTCACCCAGTCGAAACCATTGATGGACACTGCAGCAAGCCAAACCGGCATCAAAGTGATCGCGATTGCCGATCAGCGCTGGGGCCGGCGCGATATCAAAACGGTGCAATTGCTCTATCCATCAATGGGCAAAATGATGGCCAAGGCGGCAGGCAGCGACGATGCCTGGATGGTCGAAGACGGCTTTGTTACCGAAGGCACGTCCAACAACGCCTATATCGTCAAAGGGTCCAAGATCATCACCCGCGATCTGTCCAACGACATCTTGCACGGCATCACGCGCGCCAGTCTTCTCAAATACGCGCGCGAGGCCCAGATGGAGGTGGAGGAACGTTCCTTCACCCTGGCAGAAGCACAAGAGGCAGATGAGGCGTTTATCTCTTCTGCATCCACCTTTGTGTTGCCGGTTGTCGAAATCGACGGTGCCACTGTTGGTGCGGGATCACCCGGGGCCGTATCTAAAAGGCTGCGCGAAATCTACATCGAAGAAAGCCGCAAACGGGCGATCTAAACTGTTGTGCAGGCGGGGTCTCGGCTCAATACTGGGGCTATGCGCAACATTCTGATAGCCATGCTTCTGTCCGCCGCCCCGGCAGCTGCGCAGGATTGGGTGACGCCAGAGGTTTGCGCGATCGGCCCGCCTGATCTTTCAAACGCAAAGCTATACGCTGACATTGGTGCCGCTGGGGACGCACTGCCAGTGAACGGTGTTGGCAGACTTTGGCGAGTTGAGGCGCCGGGTGGAAAGGTATCCCACCTTTGGGGGTCGATGCATGACACCCATCCAAAGATCACAGCGGTGCCGCGGCAACTCCAGCAGATTATCAAGAAGGCGCGGATAGTCGCGCCTGAGTTCGACCCGCGGCCAAAATCGCGCGCCGAAATCACACAGACACTGAAGGCCGAAGATCGCTGGCGCAAAACGGACGGCCTGCCCAGCCCACATGATTGGCTGAACCCGGAAGAACGCAGTTGGATTGAAGCACGGATGACCGCGCTGGCTTTTGAGCCGGAATGGTTGGATTATTTCACGTTGCCCGCGCTGTTCGAATTTGTTCTGTCCGCGCCGTGCATGGACTTCAATTACGCGTTTCAGATCCAAGACTATGAGATCATGCAAGATGCTGTAGAGGCAGGCGCAACCATCGTTGGGATGGAACCTTCAGATCAGATAAAAAAAGACCTCAGTGATCCGAAACGGCGCGCAACTGCGATCGCGGCGATCAGGCTTTACGTAGGCTACCTAAACCCCGAAGCGTATCAAATGGAACCGCCACTGGCTTTTGGTCAGTACATCAAAGGGGCGATTGGCCTAATGATGACGGATGATCGTGCAGCGGCGTTGAAGTACTTTGGCGCCGAAGAAGGCGCGCGGATATGGGGTCTGACCCAAGCTTATCTAGTGGATGAACGTAATCGCGGGTTTCTGGAAACCATCGCGCCAGAGTTACAGCGAGGTGGCGTGCTGATGGTCATGGGAGCGTTCCACTTGCCCGGAGACACCGGCATGGTTGCAATTTTGCGAGACGCAGGATTCACCGTGACCCGCGTGCCAACAGATGGCGAACTCCCCTAAGGAGTTTTGTAAAAATACATATTTGTCAGAATTTTAGCGCGTTACCCATGACTTTGGTCGAACGCGGCCTTTTGGGCGTCTGTGGCATCGGTCTGATACTTGGATTTCCATTCCGAAAACGGCATGCCGTAAAACGCTTCGCGCCCGGCGTCTTTGTCCATCTCAAAGCCCCGCTCAGTGGCGGCTTCCTGATACCAGCGGCTTAGGCAATTTCGGCAAAACCCGGTCAAGTTCATCATGTCGATGTTTTGCACGTCGCGGCGGTCGTTCATCAGGTGCTGCTGCAAGCGGCGAAAGGCAGCGGCTTCTATTTCTATGCGGGTTTGATCGTCCATTACAGGCTCCTTGGCGGTTGGTGCTATTTTAAGCAAACCGGGGGCAACACGCCACGGTGAAACACGCGTCGCATCTTTTTGTGGGCGACGTTTTTACAGGCTTCCTGTAAAAGCCCGTTAACGATATCGAAAGGGAGCCCGCATGCGCCGCAAAAGAAGTGTAAAGATCGTAGCCACCCTCGGGCCCGCGTCTGATAGCTACGATGTTATTCGGGCGTTGTTTGAGACCGGCGCTGACGTTTTCCGGCTCAATATGTCTCATGGCAGTCACCCGGATATCCGTGAACGCCACCAGATGATCCGCGACATAGAACGTGATCTGGGCCGCCCGATTGGTATTCTGGCTGACCTGCAGGGCCCAAAACTGCGTTGCGGTGTATTTGCCAAAGACGACGGAGAGATGCTGGAAATGGGCGCTGATTTCCGTTTTGATCTGGATCCGACACCCGGTGATGCGACCCGCGTTTGCCTGCCCCATGAGGAAATCTTTGCGGCCTTGGAGATCGGTTCCACCCTTCTGGTCAATGACGGAAAGATCAAGCTGCGGGTAAAAGACTGCTCTGCCGATCATGCAACTTGCGAGGTGGTCGTTGGCGGGCAGATTTCCAACCGTAAGGGTGTCAATGTGCCTGACGTGGTTCTGCCGCTTGCCGCGCTCAGCGAAAAGGACCGCGACGATCTGGAATTTGTTTGTGAGTTGGGCGTTGATTGGCTCGCACTTAGCTTTGTGCAGCGGGCTGAAGATGTGGAAGAGGCACGCGATTTGGCAAAAGGCCGTGCTGCGGTTCTGTCGAAGATTGAAAAGCCAGCGGCTGTGAAGGAATTTGGCGCAATCCTTGATGCCTCCGATGGGATCATGGTCGCACGCGGCGATTTGGGCGTGGAAATGGACGTGCAAGAGGTGCCGCCAATCCAGAAACGCCTTGTGCGGTCCTGCAGACGTGTGGGCAAGCCGGTCATAGTGGCAACGCAAATGCTGGAAAGCATGGTCACTAGCCCTGTGCCCACCCGGGCAGAGGTGTCCGATGTCGCCGCAGCGATTTATGAAGGCGCTGATGCGGTCATGCTGTCGGCTGAAAGTGCCGCAGGGGATTATCCCTTGGACGCCGTGCGCACCATGAACGCCGTGGCGGAAGAGGTGGAAAAAGACCCCACTTATCGTCAGGTTTTAGAGGCCTCGCGCGTGGCCAGCCGGTCCAGCGTCGCAGATGCAATTACCGTTGCTGCCCGCGAGGTGGCAGAGACGACGGAAATCAAGGCGATCTGCTGTTTTTCCCAGTCCGGGCGGACAGCGAGCCTGGCGGCACGGGAACGCCCCAGTGTGCCGATCATTGCGTTGACCCCGCTAGTGAATACGGCCCGGCGGCTGACGCTGGTTTGGGGGCTACATTGTGTTCAAACCAATGAGGTAGAGCGCTTCAAGATGGCTGTCGTTTCAGCGGCCAGGGCTGCGCGTAATGATGGGTTTGCAGATGGGCGTGACAAGATTGTGGTCACAGCCGGTATTCCGTTCAAACAGCCAGGTTCCACCAACATCCTGCGCGTGGCCCCGGTGCAAGAGCAGATGATTTTCGACGGTGAGCCGGACTAGGAGTTTTCATGGATCCGCAGGAAAGAGCTGAGCGTAGCGCCGTAGCCA
>JBCCET010000026.1:0-47339 GCA_039030095.1 Pseudomonadota bacterium
CACAGCACGAAACAAGCCCAGGTCGCCATCAACATCTGGCTAAGACAATACAACCAAATCCGGCCACACCATGCCATAAACATGCGTCCGCTAATCCCTGAAACCTAGTAAGAAAAACCCCAAATCAGTGGGACAGAAAAAGGGGGCTAGACAGTAGGCGGATCATCAATGAACTAGGCCAGTGCCCGCTTGATATCCAGCTCGGAAAAGCGCGCTTGTTTATGTGACAAGAAGTCCACAATTAGTTCAGGGTTTTTCGTCAGGTCGTTTCGATTGAAGCCGAAGTCTTCTAGTGGCAATACAAGTCGCTGACGTGGGTCAGGTTTGATCACCTCTGAGAATATAGCGTTCAGTTGCTCGGCAAGATCAGGTGATTGATACTGTCGATCCAGCGCGCGGCGTTCGGACAAATGGCGTTCGATCTGCCTCTGCCGTTCCAGCGCATCGCGTGCAGCTCATGCTTTACTTTCTTTGGCCAATTCATCGACAAGGCTCTGATACTTTCCACGCAGCCTGGCCAAAACAGATTTGTGCCCACGAGGAAAGCGCGCCTGTCTCGCCGCAATTTCAGATAGGCGCGTGCTTCTTGTTGTTTGTGGGAGGCGAGATCACTCCTTTCGCTGGCGGCTTGCAAATTCGCTCAGCCTTTACTCATAACGGAGGTCGGTCTGGTCTGATCTATCTCGCGACGGTATCCCTTCCAGCAAGGACTTTGCCTCTTCGATGGTCGGCAGATCATCAAAGGCCACAAGACGCGCTTTCAACTCCTTCGTCCTGACGCCGCACCAGCGCGACAAAGACCAGACCTTGCCCGTTTGATCGGCGGCGACAAAGCCGTTCCGATCTCTTTTGGTCAGAACAATTCCTTCAGCCCATTATGCAGCAGCAGTAGCCTCTCGCGAGTCTGATGTCTTCCCACAGCGCTGAAACATCCCCTTGAGCGCTTTGGGATCGGCCTTGGCGCGTTTGGCCTGTCCGGCTTCTTCGTTGGCATAGTTGCTGGGGGCACGTGTCTCAGGATCGCGAAACCCATTCGGTATATCCCATTCATGGGTGCGATTGAGCTCGCGTCGGATGTCCATCAGCTTGCGTTTGAAATGTGGTTGGTCGATCGACCCCATCTGTGCACCATTGATGCGCGACCAAACCACATGCGTGTGGCGACTGCCCCTGTCTTCATGAAAGACGATTGCGCGAGGTTAACCGGCGAGTCCAAGTTTTCCCTCGATGTCAGCTATGACGTCGTCAAAGGCTTCCACCGAAACCTTTACCTAAGGTGGTGGGTTCAGTGACAGCGAAAACAGGTACTTCTGACATTGCGTCGTTTTTGAGACAACTTCCGCTTTAGCAAACGCGCCAAAGAGATCATCGGCGATGAAACCGTCCAGCGCATAAACCACGACGCGATCATTATCGCGCAGATTCAATAGGTGCCGCGCAAGCTCCGCGTCATAGCCGCGTTCTTTGCCCTTCAGGATCATGTGCCTTACCCAAGCGCAATCACAAGCAGGCCGCGAAGGCACAACAAATGCTCATAGGCTTCAGACAGTTCCGTCCTTTCACTGTCGTTCATATCCTGCTCGCCAATGTCGGCATGATATGCGAGTTGATTGAGATTGTTGGCGATAAGCGACCGGCTTAACAGCGCCAAGGCTTCTGCAACGGCCTTCTTGTCTTTAACCACAGACTAGGAACGCCGGTTGCGTCGCATCTCTTCCTCGGCAAACAAGCAGTCGCGGATATTGGCTCAAGGTCGTCCATTGCGCAAGCTCTTTCAGTTTGGCTCGCTCACCCGTCGTCAAGCGCAGAATTAGAGGGGATATCGAGGCAAGCTTTGCTTCCAGGGCTTTGCTCATAGGGACGGCCCCCGTGAATTACGTGGCAATGGATTTTTTTAGTGGCCTAGTCTCTGTTTGATCGCTTTCCCGCGCTGCGGCTTCAAAGGCCTTCAACTTGTGGATAACCTTGGGCTCTGCCTTGAGAACTTCGCCCCAGTCTTCTAATTCTAGGAGCAGCTGATCAACCGATGCAGGTTCTAGGTTCGTCCTATCGTCTGCACTTAAGCTCAGGCATCTGAATCACCATCATTGCAGCGCGGCACCGGTTAGGTAGGGAACTTCACAGGCCGCAGCGCCTCAAAGACTCCTTGATTTGTTAATTTGTTTGCGTACCAATTGGGGGGCGCGCGCGGCCCATGTGCCGTGTGCTTCAGGGAGGAAACATGAAAAATCTAACAAAAATGGCGCTCGGATTATCCGCCGCTCTGGCTTTCGCAGCGCCGGCATCAGCGCAATCGACAATGACCGCAGAAACGGCATGTGCCGGTGGGGCGCCTGGCACCACCGTTATCACGCTGGGTGAACTTGCAGCAGCCGAAGGCATCGCAAACCTACAGGTGACAGACTGCCAGACGCTGACCAACAGTTTGCAAAACCTTGTGGAAGGCCGCACGGACATCGCCGCCGCGCCCTTTATCCTGCCGTTTCTGATGTCAAAAGGCGCAGGTCCTTACGCTAAGATGGGTAAGGAAAAAGGCGCCGAGCTTATTCAGAATGCGCGCATGCTCTACACCTACCGCTTTGGCATCTTTGCGCTCTACGCCTACGACAGCTCGCCCGTAAAAGGTTGGGGCGATCTGGAAGGCAAACGCGTCCTGAACGGCCCGCCACGCGGCGGCGCCCTGACCAACGGTCGTGCGATCATCAAACTGGCCACCGGGCTTGATGACGGTGAAGGTTATGAAGGAGTGCAGATGACCTGGGGGCAAATGCCACAGGCCATCGCAGACAACAGCGTCGATGCGATGATGTTGCCGTCCTACTTCCCCGACACGCGCATCACCCGCGCCCTTTCCGCCGGGTCCGTCACTTTGTGGGGCATCCCAAAAGAGCTTTTTGAAGGTGAAGGTTTCCAGAAATATGCAAAGGCGCCGGGCTCTGGCGCCATGATCGTGGATGTAGCGGAATTTGGCACTCAAGAAGGCCTGACCATTGTACCCGATGACGATGGAAAGTTGCGCGCCATAGCCACGGTTGGGGGCGATCTGGTGCATAAAGATATGGACTTCGACACTGCAAAGGCACTGACAGCTGCGATGATCGCAAACTTCGATTCCGTGGTCCAGAAGGCGCCGTTCATGCGGTTTTCTGCCTTCGGCGAGCTTGACCCAGCGGTTGCGTCCACGTGCGGACCAAACGTGCTGAAATACCACCCCGGCGCAGTGGCTGCCTGGGAAGAGGCAGGATACACCGTGCCCGATTGCGCAAAGCCGGACGCTTAAGACGCAAGTGACCCTTTTGAAAGCCGCCGACCGAAACGTCGGCGGCTTTTGTTCTCTGCCGCAACGCTGGACGCCTGCCTTATGACTGACACTGCCATCGACCCAATCCAGAACCGCAGTTTTGCATTGAAACTGGTGTACTGGTTGTCTGCGGCTTTTGTGATTGTGGGGTTGGTCAACACGATGCCCGGCATTCCGGGCCTGGAAAACTGGGCGCGGGAGGCGACCGGTATGCGCTGGCTCGCCATCCGACGTTTCCCGGTCGAATGGTTCTACCCCGGCGTCTTTGCCGCGATGATGCTGATTGTGGCGCTGAAACATTCCATGTGGCGCGACTGGATTGAAAGATCACGTCCGCGCAGAGCCTTTGGCCTGTTGATGGATGTAGCTCTGGTAACCGCTGCGCTGGGCATATCGCTGACCTATATGGTGGAGCTTCAGGCCATATGCCTGGTCGATCAATTCACGGGCGAACGCGCGCGGCTTATTGCGGAATCGCTGGCTATTGAAAAAGAAAACGCCGAACTTTTCGGCCTGCCAGAACCAACAACCGTGGACGATCCCAATTGCGTCGGCACCACAGGCGGCTGGCTGGTGGCCATCGTTGGCATCGCGATGGTCATTTTCCTGGCCTACAATGTCAAAGTCTGGGGGCTGCCGCTGGTCCTCATCGCAATCCTTGTTGTGGGCTACACGTTTGGCACGATCTTCATCTGGTGGATTTACGGCGCCGAGGACATCAACAAGTATCTCGTCACAAAAATTGGTGGGGAGCCGAGGCTTTTGTCTGACGGGCGCCCCAAAGTGCACGACGTTCTGACAAACAACGCAAGCGGGCTTTTGGGCCGGTTCATGGATATCATCATGAACACGATCTTTCCCTATCTGGTACTGGGCGCGCTGTTTGGTGCCTCTGCCGGGGGGCAGTCTTTGATCAAGCTTGCCTTCCGCTGGACACGGCACCTTCGTGGCGGGCCAGCACATGCCGCCATCGTGTCCTCGGCGATGTTTGGCACCATCTCGGGCGGGCCGGTGGTCAACGTGTTGTCGACAGGAGTTCTGACGATCCCGATGATGATCAAACGCGGCTTCTCGCGCGTTTTTGCTGGCGGGATGGAGGCGGCCGCCTCTTCTGGCGGGTCGATCATGCCGCCAGTGATGGGGGTCGCGGCATTCGTTCTGGCAGCCTTAACAGGTGTCCCTTACAGCCAGGTCATTATCGCGGCCATCATCCCCGCGGTGGCCTATTTCTTCTGCCTGTTTCTGTCGGCCGTGTTCCAGTCGCGCAAGCAAGGGATTGAGGCGATAGGGGAGTTGACGGAAGACATGATGCTCGACCGTCAGGATCGGTTAAACCTGGTCATGATCTTTGCGCCTATTGGTCTGATCCTCTTCTTGCTCCTGACCTACAAGCAAGACGTAGGCTGCGGCTTTCTTGGCCCATTCTTAGGTGTTGAGCGCACAATCACTGATGGACGTTGCATCGTCGAAAGCCTGCCCTTCCTTTTGCAACTGGTGCAAAACTCAGCCGGGGACGCGGGCAGCGCAGGCTGGTGGGCGGTGCTGCTGCTGACAATCCTGCTGTTTCTTGACCCGGAAATGCGGGCCAAACCGCGCAAACTGCTCGACTGTTTTGCGAATGCTGGCACCCTGATATCTACGCTCTATCTGATGTTTCTGGCGGTCTCGATCATCGACTTCTGCCTGAAGTTCACGGGCTTGCCGGTGTTTATTTCACTTGATGTGCTGCAATGGTTGCGGGGTTTTGAGCTAGGTCAGGGCGGGTCCGTTGCGTTCCAGTTCATCGCACTTTTCGCCACTATGTGTTTGGCAATCCTGCTTGGCATGGGCATGCCTGCCGTGCCCGCCTATATCAACGTTACACTTTTGATGGGGCCGGTTCTGGCTGGCCTTGGGCTGTCGTTTTTCACCGCCAATATGTTCATCTTCTACTTCGCGGTGGCCTCAGCCATTACGCCGCCTGTGGCGCTGGCGGCCTTTGCCGCTGCCTCAATCACCAAGGCTGAACCGATGGCCACCGGCTTTTCGGCTGTCAGGTCCGGCGTTGTGATGTTTGTGATCCCGTTTGTTTTCGCGCTTTACCCGGAACTTCTGCTGATTGAGGCCGCCGTTTTGTCGCCCGACACAAGTGCAAACCAAATCGCCTACCTGCCGGGTTACGACGGCAATATCTATTGGGGCGCTTTGGCGCTGTTGTGTACACGTCTGATGTTGGCGCTCTATGTGTTGGCAAGCGCGCTGGCCCGCCACGACGCACGGCCACTGCCATTGTGGGAGACCTTTTTGCGCCTGGCCCTTACTGCTGCAATCCTCGCAGGAAACCCGGCAGTTTGGGCGCCAGCCGCAGCAGTAGCCATCGGTTTAGTCGTGTGGAACCGCATCTCCACCAACCGCGCTGCGGCGGCCTGATGGCAGATAACCCCAATTTTCTGGTTATCTGTACCGATCAGCTGCGGGCGGACTGGCTCGGATGTATGGGGCATCCGGTGGTCCGGACGCCCCATATCGACAACCTCGCGGCCAAGGGGGCCAAGTTTACCAACTTCCACGTGGCAAGCCCGGTTTGCATGCCCAACAGGGCCGCTATGATGACCGGCCGTATGCCGTCCGCCTGCGGTGCGCGGACTAACGGGCGCCCGCTGCCACTGAACGCCACCACATTTGTCGATGTGTTGGCGAAAGCCGGGTATGACACGGCATTGATCGGCAAAAGCCACCTGCAACCCTTCACCACCGTGCCACCTTACCGCGCGGCCAGCGGCAATCCACTCATCGCTGACGCATGGGCGCCGGATGACGCGGACTACGGCAAAGAACAACCTGATCGCTACGCAGGGTCAGAGCGATACGCCTTTGACGCCCCCTACTACGGTTTCCGCCATGTGGATATGGTCACCTCTCACGGGGACCGGGCTGGCGGGCACTATGCCCAATGGTTCCGAACCCAGCACCCGGATTGGCAAGACTTGCATGATGAGGCGAATGAACTGCCTCACAGCTACACCTGCCCGCAGGCTTATCGCACACCGATCCCCGAAGAGCTTTACCCAACCGCATATGTTGGCAACCAAGCTGCCGACTGGATCTCGACGCGCAGTGCGGACGCCCCATTCTTTGCTTTCGTGTCCTTCGGCGACCCGCACCACCCATTCAATCCACCGGGTCGGTACTGGGATATGTATGACCCCGACGACTTCGCGGTCGACCTACCTTATGAGGCGCACAATAATCCAACCCCGCCTATGCGCTACTTGTCCGACAGGTTTACGGCAGGCCAGGGACCAGAAACCCCGCAATCTGCGTTCCGTGCGTCCAAGCGCCATGTGCAAGAGGTGATGGCCCTGACCGCGGGCATGATCACCTTGATAGACGACCAGGTGGGTCGCATCCTGACTGCGCTGGAGCAATCGGGGCTGTCAGACAACACAGTAGTGGTTTTCACGTCAGATCACGGCGACTATCTCGGTGATTTCAACATGATCCTGAAAGGCGCAGTGCCCATGCGCGGCATCACGCGTGTGCCGATGATCTGGTCGGAACCGGATGCCAAACCGGTAGAGGTTGCGGCCATGGCCTCGACGATCGACTTGTCGGCCAGCGTCCTGGCGCGCGCGGGCCTCGACCCCTACCATGGGATACAGGGCCGCAGCTTTCTGCCTGCGCTCAACGGTGCGCCACACCGGAAACAGGTGTTTGTGGAATATAACGACGCCCTCGCCCGGCTCGGCTTCGACACGCCTGCGCGGGTGCGATCAATCACGTCACCCGATTGGCGTTTGACGACCTATGGCGGGGAAAACTGGGGGGAGCTTTACGACCTCCGCTCCGATCCGCACGAAACAAAAAACTTATGGGATGATCCCGACTATTCCGAACAGAAGTCAGCCCTAAGCCTCGCGCTAATCGAAGAAATGACCGCAGCGATGGATGAAAGCCCGCCCCCGACGCTGTTGGCCTAGGTCCGCTTCTTTCTGTTTCCAAAAAGCGCCACGTGGGCAACGATCCAACCTCAATTATCCGCCGTCCAAGGACTTCAAAATCGGACAATCCGGTCTGCTGTCGCCCGCGCAAGACTGCACCAATTCACCCAGAGTATCGCGCATCTCAACCAACCCGGCGATCTTTGCTTCAATCTGATCCAGATGCGCACGCGCAACGGCTTTGACCTCCGCGCTCGACCGTGACGGATCTTCGTACAATGCAAGCAGTATCCTGCAATCCTCAATCGAAAATCCAAGCGTGCGGGCGCGCGACAAAAATGCCAACTTATGCAGATCGCTTTCTTGGAACGCCCGATAGCCATTGGCGCTGCGCAGGGGCCGAACCAGTCCGATATCCTCATAGTACCGGATCGTCTTTGCGGGCAGTCCGGCCCGTTTAGCCACGTCAGAGATGTTCATGCTTCCCCTCCAACCTTTCGAAGCCGTAAGGCGTTTGCCACAACGCACACAGATGATGCGGCCATGGCACCTGCGGCAAGCATCGGTGACAGTAACATCGGGTACGCCACGCCCGCCGCCAGCGGGATCAGCGCCGCATTATAGGCAAAGGCCCAAAAAAGGTTCTGACGGATGTTGCTCATGGTCGCCTTTGCAACACGGTGCGCTGTGACCACACCGCGCAGGTCGTTGCCCATCAAAACAATGTCAGCGCTTTCAATTGCCACATCCGTTCCGCCGCCCATGGCAATGCCGACGTCCGCGTCGGCCAGCGCAGGTGCATCATTGATCCCGTCACCCACAAAGGCCACCGGTCCATGCGCCAAACGTAATTCCCGCAGCGCGTCTTGCTTTCCCCCCGGCAGGACATTGGCGCGGACCTCGGCAATACCCAGTGCTTCCGCTGCGCGGCGAGCGTTCGCCGCACCATCCCCGGTGATCATCGCCACCTGCAACCCTTGTGCTTTCAGGCCGGCGATCACTGACACTGCGGATTTTCTAACCTCATCTGCTATCTCAAACGCCGCTACAGGCGCCCCGTCAATCGCGGCAAAAACCCGCGCCGTTTCTGCCAAGTGTTCCAGCGGCCCCAGATCTATTTTGTTGTCTGCCAAAAACGCGGCGGATCCGACCTGAACGGTCTGGCCTGAAACCTTTGCCTTCACGCCTTTGCCTGAAACTGCCTCAAAACCAGTGACCGCTGGCACGCGACCAGTTTCGCCGGCAAAGGTCACAAGCGCCTGCGCCAAAGGATGTTCCGACCCGGCCTCCACCGCCGCGATAAGTGGCAACGTGGACTCTTGTCCCGGCGTGTAAGTCGCCTGCGTCACTTCTGGCCTGCCAACTGTCAGGGTGCCGGTCTTGTCAAAGGCCACCACACCTATTTGGCTTAGTCCCTGCAACGCTTCGCCCTTGCGGAAGAATACCCCGAGCCGGGCCGCGCGCCCTATCCCCACTACGATAGAAATCGGCGTGGCCAACCCCATCGCACAGGGGCACGCGATGATCATCACACTGACCGCCGTGACCATCGCCAAACTGGGGTTGATGAAGAACCAAACCACTGCCGTCAGCAGCGCCACAACCATGACCACCGGCACAAACACCGCAGTTACCCGGTCAATGATACGCTGCATTGGGAGTTTTGCGCCCTGGGCAGCTTCCACCATCGAAATGATCTGCGCGAGTGTTGAGGCTGCGCCTGTGGCGCTGATTTCGACGCGCAACAGCCCGGTTCCGTTCACCGTGCCGCCGGTAACTGCGTCGCCAGCGGCTTTCGCACGTGGCTCTGGTTCGCCGGTCAGCATCGCTTCATCCACGTATGACGCGCCTGACACCACATTTCCGTCCGCAGGCACCCGGCCACCGGGGCGGATCTGTACCACATCCCCGATGCGCAAATTCGCAATCGCGACTTTCTCAAAACCGTCGCCGCGCTGCACCTCTGCCATACTTGGCCGCAAAGACATCAAACTGCGGATCGCATCCCCGGCCCGGCCTTTTGCGCGCGCTTCCAGAAACCGACCAAGAAGGATCAAAGATACAATGACAGCGGCCGCTTCAAAGTAGACCGCTTTTGTCCCTGTTGGGAAAATTTCGGGCGCCACTAACGCGACGGTGGAATATCCCCAGGCCGCCAGCGCGCCCAGCGCCACAAGCGAATTCATATCCGGCACCCGTCGCCAAAGCGCAGGCAGTCCTGTGCGCAAGAACCGAAAGCCGGGGCCGAAAATCACGATGGAGCAAAGTAAAAACTGCCCCCACCAACTGACCGTTTGGCCGATATTGGCCATCACCCAGTGGTGGACAGCCGGGATCAAATGCCCGCCCATTTCGATCAGAAAGACCGGCAGTGTCAGGACCACCGCGAAGATCGTATTCCGCCGCAGATTGCGCAACTCTATTGCTGGATCCGGCGCTGCAAGTCCAAGGGAAGCCCCAAAACCCGCACTGGCTAGAGCTTCCTCCAAAGCCGCTGGCAGCCCCCCGGACGCAAGATCGGCGCTGGCTGTATGCGTTGCCAAATTGACCCGTGCGCCGGTCACACCGGGCACGGCAGAAAGTGCTTTTTCTGCTCGCGCCACGCAGGAGGCGCAGTGCAGTCCGGTAACCTGCAATGTGACGGTTTCAGTCATTGGTTCGCAGCACTTTTAGACAACATACGCTTCTCATAAAGGTTCTAGTCACTGGAAGGTCAAGCCCTATCGCCTTGCACCCGGCAACGCGCGCACGCAGGTTGCCGACAGTGAATCAGTTTTTTGAACATGTGACGCTCAAAGGCGTACCAGGATTGTGCCTGTTGCTGGCCGTGGGCGCAGTGCTTGGATTGGCAGCACAAGCAGTTGGTGCGCCACTGCCTTTCATGCTGGGCGGGCTATTCGCGGGCCTTTTGGTGGTCCCGGCTTTGAACCGTGTCGGACTTGCCCATATGTTCCCTCGTCCCCTGCGCGGCTTTTTTGTCGCCGTCATCGGCGTCTTGATCGGCGCGACCTTCACGCCCGATTTGTTATCTGTCCTGCCATCTCTGCCCCTGACACTTGCTGCGATGACCGTCTTTGTCCCCTGCGCCCATGCGGTGGGCTATGTGGTTTGCCGTCGTGTGGGCGGCTATGATCACCAAACCGCGCTTTTTTGTGCGATGCCCGGAGGGCTGATCGAAGGCATTGCTTTCGGGCAAGAGGTTGGCGGTGACGTTCGCGCGCTGACACTGCACCACTTTGCCCGAGTGATATCTGTCGCGGTTCTGGTGCCTATCCTGTTCTTCGTTTGGAAGGGCGAAGCAGTGGGCAGCGCAGTGGGGCAGTCTTTGGCCGGTAAAAACGATGGATTGGACGTCGCTGTTGTAGTCCTTATTGCGGCTATCGGGCTGTTGTTGGGTCGAGTACTTAAACTGCCTGCCGGACAGTTACTTGGCGCGATGGTCCTGGCAGCAGCGGTTCAGGCCAGCGGGATCTGGCAACTTGGGGCACCAAACTGGCTTTTGAACGTCGCCCAGTTGATCGTCGGGGCTGGGCTTGCCTATCAAATGGGCGGCGCATCGCTGCGCATGGCTGGCCGGGTGGTGATGACCAGCCTGACGATGGTGATTGTCGTGCTCGGCTTCACGGTCGCGGTTGCGATCCTTTTGGCAGGCAGGACTTCCATGGGTGTGGAACCTTTGATCCTAAGCTTTTCCCCCGGCGGGGTGGCAGAGATGGGGCTGATTGCCCTTTCGCTCCAGATTTCGCCGGTAATCGTCGTAGCCCACCACACTTACCGCATAGTGCTGACGGTGCTGGTCGCCTCTGTCCTGCGACGGCAGCTGCTACGCAACGTAGCTTGACCCTGCATGCCCGCCGTGGAAAGCCATGATAAGCAACAGGAGAGCCGCATCATGAACACGCTGAAAGATAAATGGGCCGCTGGTCAGGCCACTGTTAATGGCTGGATGTCCATTGGTTCCAGCTTCGCGGCAGAGATTATGGCCGGTGCGGGCTATGACAGCCTCACCATAGATATGCAGCACGGGTTTCTGGACTACTCCCACGCCATGGGCATGTTCCAGGCCATGCGGGCATCTGGCGTGGTGCCGATGGCGCGCGTGCCGTGGCTGGACAACGGTGCGATCATGAAGGCGCTGGATGCAGGCGCACTGGGTATCATCTGTCCGATGATTAATTTGGGGGAAGAGGCTGAGGCATTGGTCCGCGCTATGCGGTATCCCCCACTCGGATCGCGCAGTTTCGGCCCAACGCGTGCGAACTATCACCACGGGCCTGACTATTATACCAACGCCAACGCATCTATCCTTGCCATCGCGATGATTGAAACCGGCGAGGCTGTAGAACGGCTGGATGAGATCATTACCACGCCCGGATTGGACGGTATCTACATCGGACCATCGGACCTGTCCTTAGGGGTTAGCCAGGGCAACCTGCCTCCGGGCCTCGACCGGCAAGAGCCGGAAATGCAGGCCGTAATCAAAGACGTGCTTAGCCGCGCAAAGGCGCAGGGCCTGCGGGCCGGTATCCATTGCATGACGCCTGCCTATGCCGCGCAAACGGTGGGCTGGGGCTTTGACTTTGCCACTATCAATGGGGATGTGCGCCTGTTGGCAGCAGCGGCGAGTGACACCGTGGATGAAACGCGAAAGCTGCTGGGCCAGGCGGCCACCGGATCCGGCCCAGCCAAAGGCGGTTACTAGACCCGTAGCCAAGCAAGCACAGTCGCGGACTTGATCCGGGACCTGTTTCGGGATGGTTTTGCTTTCACCTCTGGCTTTTCCTCGCTTGCCGCCATTGCCCAGTCGCACCATACTCGAACCCATGCGAGTGTTCTTTTCCCTGCTGGCCGTAGCCCTGCTGGTCTCCGCCTGCGCGACGCCGGAACCGCCGGAGCCACGCGAAAGCAATATGCGCATAGTGGGCGGGCATTTGGGCAGCGCGGACACTATCGTTTTTCTGGTCCCCGGGGCGCTGGCATCCACCACACTTTTTGGACCAGCCCGGCGGGTCAGCGGTAAGGGTGTAGCAGTCGTAGAATACCGCTTTCCCGGCTTTGACGGTCTGCCAGCGGATCGAAACGTCTATATCCAGCGTTCGGCTAAAAAAATCGCCTCCGTCGCCAATAGATACCCAAACGCGCGCGTCCGGCTGATGGGATTTTCCACCGGCGCAGCAATCGCGATTGAGGCCGCCGCGCGCATTGACAATGCAGACGTCGAAGTCGGCGCCATATCTGCGGCAGTCCCCTTTCCCGGCATGCTGGGTGCCGGGCCACGCGGGGCTTACGGGCTGACCCGTGCCGCAATTTCCGCCAAGTCCCTCAAGCCTGAAAAGGTCTGGCTAGAATACTTCAAAACCCTGCTGTTTGGTTGGGAATGGGAAAGCGATCCAGCCACGCGCGACTGGGCCAATGCCTACGTGGACTGGTTCGAAGAAAGTCTGGAAATCCCTGATGACGGGGTGGGTGCGTCGCACACACGGAATCTTTTGGTTTGGACGCTATCAGATGAGGTCCGC
Organism: Pseudomonadota bacterium; assembly: GCA_039030095.1. GTDB lineage: Bacteria > Pseudomonadota > Alphaproteobacteria > Rhodobacterales > Rhodobacteraceae > Amylibacter. The sequence goes on from JBCCET010000026.1 coordinate 12,741, forward strand.
GCCAACCCACCCAAAGTGCGCTTTTACCACGGCGTGAACGACACCATTGTGCCTCTGCGTTTGGTCAAGGAACTGGCGGCCAAGGTAGATGGAACCGTGCATACTTACCGCCCGGACGCGCATCTCCTTTTGATCACCCGCCCCAGCGTTATTGTAACAGCCGGGCGAAGAATGGGGCTTCCCATCAAGGATAGGTGAGCCTTTGAAAGGTGGCAGGAACGTGAGTTGTTGTTACGTCGATCATCGCTCAAGCAAGCGATTGAACCCCCGATAAGACGGAGTTGATAGCGATGACGACCTCCAGTTCCAGGCCAAAAGTAGTGATTATTGGCGCAGGCTTCGGCGGCATCTCAGCCGCAAGGGCACTGAAAAACGCTCCGGTGGATATCGAGGTTATCGACAAACGGAACTACCACCTTTTCCAGCCGCTGCTCTACCAGGTGGCCACAGCGGATCTGTCACCCGCAGACATCGCCTGGCCCATTCGCGGCATATTTTCGCGCCAAAAGAACGTCTCCGTCACACTGTCGCGCGTGGCAGACGTGGATTTGGAAAATCGGCATGTGATCTGCGAAGATATCGTGTTGGGCTACGACTATCTGATCGTGGCCAGCGGGTCGTCTCATTCCTATTTCGGGCAGGATGAATGGGCCAAACATGCGCCGGGATTGAAGCGCATCATAGACGCAACCGAGGTGCGCCGCCGCGTGTTGATGGCTTTTGAAAGGGCTGAGCTCAGCGACAGTTCGGAAGAGCAAGCAAAAGAGTTGACCTTTGTTGTGGTCGGTGGTGGGCCCACAGGGGTAGAAGTGTCCGGTGCCATAGCTGAGCTAGCCCGCGCCAGCCTAAGCGAAGATTTCCGCCGGATCAGACCCGAAGACGCGAAGATATACCTGATGGAAGGCAGCCCACGGGTCCTGGCGGCTTTCCCAGAGGACCTGTCCGCCAAGGCAGAGGCCGCGCTGACCAAACTCGGCGTGGACGTGCGAACTGGTACACGGGTGGAACACATTGATGCCGACGGCGTTGTCGCAAACGGTGAAGCGACGCAGGCGGCCACAGTTATCTGGGCCGCAGGTGTCCAAGTGCCCGGTGTCGGCAAGTGGTTGAAGGCAGAGACCGATCGGGCGGGTCGCGTGGCGGTGGCGCCCGACCTATCCCTGCCCGACCGGCCGGAGGTTTTTGTGATCGGCGATGCAGCTAAAATTCCGTGGAAAGATGACCGCGACGTTCCCGGCATTGCACCGGCAGCCAAACAAGCCGGAAAATACGCCGCCAAAACCATCGCAGCCCGCGTTGCAGGAACAAAAGCACCTGCGCCTTTTGCTTACAAACACCTCGGCAACCTCGCCACCATCGGACGCAACTCAGCCGTGATCGACTTTGGCCGATTCAAACTATCCGGCTTCGTCGCCTGGTGGATCTGGGGTATTGCACACATCTATTTCCTGATTGGCGTGCGCCGCCCGCTGATCGTCGCGTTGAGTTGGTTTTCAAGCTATATTTTCCGCGCCAAAGGTGCCCGTTTGATCACCGGAATGGCCTCGCTACGCAAACCTAAAACCGACCCATAACAAAACCAGCCCTACGTCCGGGCCTCAATTAGGGCCCGCATTGGCACGCGGGCACCCAAGCGTTTGGCCAACAGAAACATGCCCGCAAACTTCCGTTGCAGAAAAAGGACATCCATCGACACTGGCGGAGGGATGAACCCTTCTTTGGCCATCGCTTCGCCAGCGGCGCTCAAGCGATCTGTCAGACTGTTGTCCGCAAAGTCATAGTCTGGCCGTTTGCAGATTTCAGCAAACACCCAGCCCATCATTTCCAAAATCCTGGATTGGAATTGTTCCGGCACGTCCACGGCGATGAAGCCCACATCCAGCGCGGCTTGCCGCATGGACGCCGCATCCCCTGACAGACCCGCGCGGAACAGACTGGCGTAATGCCCGGCGAGTGCTGGCGCGATCTCGCGCGCGGCACCGAAATCCAACAGCGCAATACGCCCGGTTTCTGCGTTGTAGCGGTAGTTGGCGAAGTTTGGGTCGCTCTGGATCAGGTGCAGGGAAAAGATCTCTTGCAGTACCAGATCAATCAGATCCGTCGCTATCCGGTTCCGAACGTTTTGCGGGGCGTCGATCAAGCCTTCAATCGGGCCGCCCTTCACGTAGGTCATGGTCAATATCTGCTCTGTCGTCAGCTCTTCTACGATCTCAGGCACCTCGAACCGGGGATCCTCCGCAAGGCGACGACCGAATTCAGCCAAGTACCTTCCCTCGCGCATGTAGTCGGTCTCTTGATGCAGCTGAACCTTGGCCTCTTCCAGATAGGGTTTGATATCAAAACCTTTAGGCACCAACCCAGACAGGGCGATCAACGTGCCCACATTTGCCACGTCGCTGTCGATGCTTCGCGCCACGCCCGGGTATTGAACCTTGATCGCCACCTCGCGCCCATCTTTCAGTTCCGCGCGATGCACCTGTCCGATGGAAGCCGCTGCGATAGGGCGGACCTCAAAATTATCGAACTGGCGCATCCAGCCCTGGCCCCAACCCTCATTTAAAACGCTTTGCAATTGCTTTGGCGGCATAAAGTGCGCGTCCTCGCGCAAACGGGCCAGCACATCGGCAAGCTCTGGCGGCAGCACCTGACCACCGTCCATAGACAAAAGCTGCCCCATTTTCATCGCCGCGCCGCGCATCTTGGCCAGCTCATTTGCCACGCGCCCCAGATTTCCCGGTGTCATCAGCAGATCATGCAAAACGGGTTTTGCCCCCCGGCTCAACTCCTTAATGCCGCCGACACCCATGTTCCCCGCAATCCCCAGTGCCATCCCACTGAGCCGAGCAAAACGATTTAGACGGCCCGCAGGCACCTGCAATGGCCGGCTCTTTGGGCGGTCGGTCATGGGTACAAACCCAAGATTCTGCGCGGTTCGGGTATCCGTTGCATCACGCCGAAGAAACCCTTCCTCGAAAGAGACAGTCACATTTGTCAGATTGACGGCTGGCCGATATTTGCCGCGAGGCCGCGCATGGACTTCCTTTGGACCAGACGACTTGCACTGGGTCGCGCCCTCCTTTGTTGCGGGGTACTGTAGACGCATAATTACCATTAATCTGGCGACGCTCTGTCGCAATGGGCGGGTATGGAAAACAATCAACCGGTTATTATCGCAGGCGGCGGAATTGGCGGGCTAACCCTTGCCCTGACACTGCATCAAATCGGCGTGCCTTGCCGTGTGTTGGAGTCGGCGCGCGAAATGCGTCCGCTTGGGGTCGGTGTGAACCTGCAGCCCAACGCAGTGCGTGAGCTGTTTGATCTGGGCATCACAAAAGCAGATCTGGATGCCGTTGGCGTACCTGCCCGGGAATGGGCCATGGTGGGTCTGAACGGGCAAGAGATGTATGCCGAACCACGCGGCACGTACGCTGGATACAAATGGCCGCAATATGCCGTGCATCGGGGTAAGTTCCACATGCTCCTTTACCGCAAAGTAGTGGACCGTTTGGGGGCTGATGCGGTTTCGCTCGGCCAGCGAGTGCGGGGTTATGAAGGAAGCACAGTTCTAACAGACCATGGCGGGGTCGCCGGGTGCTTGGTCATAGGTGCTGACGGCATCCATTCTGCCATCCGGGAAACCATGCATCCAGGTCAACCGCCGATCCACTGGGGCGGTGCGATTTTATGGCGTGGAACCGTCCGGGCAAAACCACTGCGTACCGGCAGCAGTTTTGTAGGTCTTGGCACCGCCACGCAGCGGATGGTGATTTATCCGATATCAGAGGTGGATTCAGACGGGTTGGCCCTGATCAATTGGATCGCGGAAGTCGCTGTCGATAATGCTGGCGGCTGGCAATCGGACAGCTGGTTTCAAGAAGTGCCGTTTGCTGACTTCCTGCATCATTTTACGGATTGGCGATACGACTGGCTCGACGTTCCGGCACTGATATCAGGTGCAGACGCAGCTTATGAGAACCCGATGATTGACCGGGACCCTGTACCAACCTGGGTCGATGGACCAGTGGCCCTGATGGGGGACGCAGCCCATGCGATGTATCCCACTGGGTCAAATGGGGCGAGCCAGGCCATCATGGATGCCCGCGTGATTGGCGCCAAGATCCTGGACCACGGCGCTACGCCAGCCGCGTTGTCGGCCTACAACGCGCAGCTTTGCGGCCCAATATCAGAGCTGATTTTGCGCAACCGGGGCCACGGGCCTTTTGGGCTCTTGAACATTCTCGATGACCGCTGCGGTGGCGTTTTCGACGACCTAGACGCGGTTTTGCCGCCCGAAGAACGCGCAGAGTTCATGGCAAAGTACAAAGCTGCTGCAGGTTTTGCGATGGACGCGCTGAATGCAGCGCCACCGACGATCCCAAAAGGTGCGCGCGTCAAAAGCCTAATGTGATCAAAAGCACCAGGCCACCCACTGCCATAAAAACGGTCTGGGCGACTAATAGCCCGATCGCCGCCCCACCCACGTCCAGCACGTCCTTCAGCGATGTTTTCATGCCCACGGCTGCGATGGCGGCTAGCAAAGCCCAGCGCGACAATTCAGTTGCGGCATCGTTTACGACCGTCGGAATGAAGCCGGTGGAATTGGCCGCAAGCAAGAGGAAGAATGCCACCACAAAGACCGGGATTAGCGGTTGTCGTTCATCACGCGATGACACTTCTGCTGCCGTTTGGCGAATGATGATCGTGGCCACAATGATGACCGGGGCTAACATGGCAACTCGAACCAGCTTTACGATGGTCGCAATCTCTCCGGTTTCATCTGACAGGGAAAAACCGGCGCCTACGACTTGGGCCACGTCGTGAATTGTAGCACCCAGGAAGATACCCGCCACCTCTGGTGACAGGCCAATCCGTTCGGCAAGGATCGGGTAGGCAATCATCGCCACGGTGCTGAGGATTGTGACGCCCACAACCGTAAACACCAAGCGTTCCTCGGACCGTTCGTCTTTTGGCAGGACCGCCGCAATAGCCATCGCTGCAGACGCACCACAAATAGCAACCGACCCGGCAGAAATAAATCCGAACCGGTTGCGAAATCCAAAGGCGCGGGACACGCCCATGCCAAACGCGATGGTGGCAAGGACCAAGCCGATCACCAGCACCAACGTTTCCCAGCCGAGTGCAAGCGCCATATCCGCGCTAATGCGCAATCCAAGCAGTGCAACCCCCAGCCGCAGCACGGTGCGTGACGCAAACGCGATGCCCGGACGCGGCTTTTCCTGTTCGGTCAGAAAGTGCAGCGCGATACCAAAGAGCAACGCCATCAGCATCGCCGGCGCGCCGTAGTGGTCTGATACAAACCGCGCTGCCAAAGCAATGATGCCGACGATAATCAAACCCGACATCAACGGGCTAATTTTCGAGAGGGGACTATCCCACATGCCACGACCTCAGATTGGGGGGTGCCCTGGTGGCGCATGGCGCCTATCTTGGGCTTGCAACTTGCCTAAAGCTTTGCTCAGCACGCTGCAATGGGGGCCACCAAAATGCCGCAGTGCTTGTGGCGCGCTGGCGTTCGCGCTAACCCCGAAGAATAAAGGGGCGCCAATGGCAATAACGAAAACCGACGACAAAAAGCAACGCTGGTTGATCACTGGCGCCACGGGTTTTGTCGGCTCTGCTGTCATGCGGACGCTTGCAACTCATGAAATCGATACCACCTGTGTCGTCCGACGCGGGTCAACTGTTCCCGGCGCGGACCAAACAATTGAAACGGAAGACCTTTTCGCGGAAACTGCGGAATGGTGGGCCGAGGCTTGCCACCACATTGACCTTGTCCTGCACATTGCTTGGTATGCCGAACCAGGCAAATACCTTACTTCTGACAAAAACCTCAAATGCTTAACAGGAACCCTTGCGTTGGCAAAAGGCGCAGCGCTTGCTCAGGTAAATCGTTTTGTGGGTGCCGGTACCTGTGTAGAATATGAATTTGGCGACGGTTTTTTGCATCCAGACGGTCCTCTGGATCCTCAGACACCTTATGCAGCAGCCAAAGTAAGCGCCTACCTAATGCTAAAGACCTTTCTGGCTCAAAAACACATTAGTTTTCTTTGGGCACGGCTCTTTTATCTTTATGGGCAGGGTGAGGACCCACGCAGGCTTGCCCCATACATTCGCCAACAGCTAGAAAGTGGGCAGATTGCAAACCTGACCGACGGCACGCAGATCCGCGACTTCATTGACGTGGACCAGGCCGCCCGCTTGATTGTAGCCGAGGCCATGGGGGATCGTACTGATGCCACCAATATTTCCACTGGCACGGGTCAAACCGTACGCGCGCTTGCGGAAGCGATTGCAGATGAGTATGGACGCCGGGATCTTCTCAACTTCGGCGCGCGCGCGGCAAACCTGACCGACCCGCCTAAAATCATAGGCTTGCGGCCATAGCTGCGTGACAAGAGGTAAAAGAGCATGAGTGATTTCAAAGACGCTATCCCACAACGCATTGCAGACATGCGCGCCAATGACGCGCTGACCGGGCCGGGGCTCGAGTTTCTACGGGCCTCCGCGGTGGCGGAATATTCCTACAACTTCCACTGGATGGATCGCCCAATCATCCAATACCCGCAAGACGTGGTTGCGATGCAGGAACTGATCTGGGAGGTCAAACCTGACCTGATCGTTGAAATGGGCATCGCCCATGGCGGATCCCTGATTTTCAGCGCATCCTTGCTAGCGCTGATGGACATGTGTGACGCGATAGAGGGCGGCAAAACGCTCGACCCCTCAAAATCGGACCGCAAAGTGCTGGGTGTGGACATCGACATCCGTGCCCACAACCTCGCTGCAATGGACGCACATCCGATGCGGTCGCGGATTGAGATGATCGAAGGATCTTCCATCGCTGACGACATTATTGCCCAAGTTCACGACTTCGCTAAAGACTATGAACGGGTATTGGTTTGCCTCGACAGTAATCACACCCATGATCACGTCCTGGCAGAGTTGGAAGCTTATGCGCCTCTAACTTCGGTTGGCAGCTATTGCGTGGTGTTTGACACGCTAATCGAAGATATGGGCGAAGATGCTTACCCCGATCGGTCTTGGGGCCCTGGCGACAACCCGAAAACAGCAGTGCATGATTACGTCGGACGGCATCCGGAGTTTGAGATCGACAAAGCCATCCCTGACAAATTGCAGATTACAGTCGCCCACGACGGCTATCTGAAGCGGGTATCTTAATTCGGCTTACAAAAAGATAGGTCGGTGTGTTCTTGAAAGCTTTTCAAAAATTGAGGCTTTTTGGCGCGTCCAGCCCAGACCGGTCTCAAGATGGGGTGGACACACTCCGCAGCCTAGCGCGTTAAACCTGAACCACATGCGGCTGGAAAGTGACAGGGGCGTAGGCGCTTTGCGATTGGCTTTAGAGAAAACTCTTGGCCGCCTGCTTTGCCTTGCGCCACGCGGCGGATTTGGTTGATGTGCCTGACACGACGGCGTCAAACCCGTCACCCAGGACAGCATCCATGATGCGCGCTGCATTCAATACGGTGTTTTCTCCGTCAAGCTCGGTATCGAGTTTAAAAGTGCCGACCTGGCCAAGGGCCTTTTGCAAGCGTTGCGAGAAGGTGCGCTTTGGCAAGACTGCACTCGCCGCTTGCGCAAGTTCTGATTGCGTGTTGGTCTTTTCCGCGTGCTGGTTCAAAGCTTGCATAATTCGATCTTCAAGATCTGGACGGCGATTAACAGCGTTCAGACCATACTTGTACCAATTCCGAAAGTTTGGCCTGTGATGGCCGTAGCCGCCACGCTCCCGCAGCGTTTCAAGTGTGGAAAAGATCACTAGATCAATCGTTTGAGCATGATCGATGACGTCATCGTAGGGGTCAACTTTGTTTTCTTCGTTGAAGGCTTGGGCTATTTTCGGGGACCCGGACGCAGCTTTGACATCGACTGTCGCACTACCGTTGCTAGCCGGTGAGGCTCCATTGATCGTGAAAGGGTGATGAACGTGCCAAAAGTCTCCGCCTTCAAAGATCGCGCGGAACTGAAAGTTAACGTCCGGGATCACCCCGTCAAAATAGAGATCTGGTTTCGGACTTATCCTATCGAGATAGGCCCTAGAGACGCACCCATGATAAATATGCGGCGGTGGGTTCATCACGCTGAAGTTGCATTCCAAAAGCGGTTCAATTTGTGTCGACGGATCATAGTGAAAGATCGGACCGAAGCTGCGGGATCGGTAGAATCGAATTGTCCCCGGGTTTTTGCCGTAATTTTCCACCGGCCAGTAATAACCGGCCTTGCCCCAGGTCACAGCATCAGGGCGGCGGTCTTCAGCAATCTGGCGCAGATATTTGAACTGGCCCGGAACAATTGCGTCGTCATCACCAAAAATCAGCACATAGTCGCCAGAAGACCCGAGAACCGATCTGTTAAAATTCTCTCGCATGGAAACGCGTCGCTCTGAAGGTAGGTAGATCAGCCTGGGATCGTCGAATCCAGCGACGACCTGCCTGGTTCCGTCGGTGGACGCGTTATCGGCCACAATAAGCTCAATATTGTCGTCTTTGATATCCAGCACTGTCTGAATCGATGACTTCAGATAATACGCTCGCTCACGCGTCGGAATGATTATGCTGATTTTCACGTTAAACCCGAATGCCGCAGTTGGCCGCCTTTAGCCCCGCAAAGGGTGTTTGTAAATCCTGTGGCGCCCAGGGCTTTGCCACCTGTTGTTGGGAATTTGGATTGTACATTCAACGGCCCGTGGCTTAGGAACACTCAGCTTTTAGATCAGAGATTTAGCCCCATGCCCGCCATCCCTTGCCCAATCTGCAAAAATACAGACGGCAACCTGACGCTCGACCAACGCGCCAAGGTTCCGACCTTGCAAAACGTGACACTTCGGGAACCTGCGGCCGCAAAGGAATTTTCCACTGGCGAAATAGAAATGGAATGGTGTGCGAAGTGTAGCTTTGTTTGGAACGCTGCCTTTGATGCGGACCTGATTTCTTATAACGCAGGCTACAACAATGACGTGTCCTACAGCGCTTACTATGTCGCGCATTTAGAGGCGATGGCCGACCGGGTGATCGCCTCTGTTCCGGACGATCAACCTATTCACTATCTGGAAATCGGCTGCGGAGAGGCAGACTTTCTGAAGTTGGTGATGGATCGCGCCAACGGGCGTTGCGTGTCTGCCTTTGGCTTTGATCCGTCCTTTGCCAGCACTGACCCTTTACCCGACGGCGCCGTGGTGCACCGCAGCTTTTTCGGACCCGACCAACTGCCGCTGGTGCCAGCGGCCACAAACGTTATCTGTTCGCGACATACGATTGAACATGTGCCGGATGTACAGTCTTTTGTCAGCGCCTTGGCATCACCGGCTCAACAGGGCAGCCGCAAGCTTTTCATCGAAACGCCGAATGTAAACTGGGTCTTACGTCAAGGCGCATTTCAGGACTTTTTTTACGAACACTGTTCGATTTACACACCTGAATCCATGGCCGCAGCACTGGCCCAACAGGGGATGCGGGCGACAACGACACCCGTTTACGGCGGCCAGTATATGTGGACCGAGGCGGAGGCCGGTGTTCCCGAGGCCGCCGCCCCAATCGATATGACACTTGCCCCGTCTTACATCGCCCAAAGCAATGCGATGTTGGACGGATGGGAGCAGTTCTTGCAAGAGGCCGACGGTCCTGTGGCGCTTTGGGGCGGCGCATCAAAAGGCGTGACCTTTGCGCTTTTGATGGCAGAACGGGGTTCGGCGGAACTGACCTGTGCGGTTGACCTGAACACGGCCAAGCAGGGCTGTTTTATGCCCGTGACAGGGCTGCCCATCGTCAGCCCGGCCAAAGCCCAAGACATGGGCGTGCGCAACTTGATTGTAATGAACCCCAACTATCGCGACGAAATCGTGGACCTTGTGGCAAGCATGGACTGGCAGGCGAAAATCACAGTACTCAACGACTGACGGGTTCACCCAGACCGTGTGTTTACCGCCATCACGCCGAAGGCAATCAAGCTGACCAGAACAACAAACAACGCAGGCGGCGCAGCTCCGGCAAAGTCCTCCGCGCTCGCACGGTTGTAGACCTCGGTGGCCAGGGTCTTTTCGCTGAAAAGGAGCAGTGTGGCAGGCAGTTCTTTTACACAGTCGACAAAAATCAAAAGTGCCGCTGTACCGATGGATCCGCGAATAAGTGGCAGGTGCACCCGACGCAGCACACCGCGCGTGCTGTGGCCCAAGGACCGCGCTGCTGGGCCTAAGTTGGGTGAAACCTTTCCAAATGCCGCATCTACAGTGCCAACGGCGATTGCAAAGAACCTCACCGAATAGGCAAAGATCACCGCTCCTGCGGACCCAACTAACAACAGGCCTGGATCATACCCTGTTAGGTAAAGGACTGTGTCCGCGAACCTGTGGTCCGCCCAGGCCAGCGGCACCAGCACGCCCAAACCCAATACCGCACCCGGCGCCGCATACCCGATTGTGGTCACGGGGATAAGCCCGCGTACCATCGGCTGAGACCACATCCGCGCGCCGTACACGAGCAGGACTGCGGCGCTGACAGTGATAAGCGCCGCCGCCGCCGCCATAAAGACGGATCGCCCAGCAGCCATCCAAAGATCGGCGCTGGCCCAGGCCCCCATCCGGCTGATCCCGAGGTCCGACAGTATCAGCAGTGGCGCCACAAAACCCACCAAGACCGGCACCGAGCAGGCCCCTGCTGCAAGCGCCGCTCGCCAACCGTGTAGTTCTTCAGGTTGCGGGGGGCGCACTTGCCGGGCGGTTTCATGAAAACGAATGTTGCGACGGCTGACCTTTTCCAGCGCGACCAGCACCAGAACGAACACTAAAATAACGCAGGCGAGTTGCGCGGCCCCGCCCGCGTTGGACGCCTCCAACCAAACCGTGAAGATGCCCGTGGTCAGGGTTTGCACGCCGAAAAATTCCATCGCGCCGAATTCGTTCAGCGTCTCCATCATCACAATCGCAACACCTGCCACCACGGCGGGGCGCGCCAATGGCAAGCCCACGCGCCAAAATGCTCCCCAGCCAGTTTCGCCTAGCGCACGGGCGACCTCCAAGGCGGCGGCGGATTGGCTGCGAAATACACTGCGGGCCAAAAAGTAGACGTAGGGGTAAAGTGCAAAGGCCAGCACTACGATGGCAAATCCTCGCGACCGGACCTCTGGAAATGTGTAGTCGCGTCGGGTTTCCCATTCAAAGACGCCCCGCAACGCAGTCTGCAGCGGCCCGGCATATTCAAAGAAATCCACTACGGCGAATGCGGCGATGTAGGCTGGCAGGGCAAATGGTAACAGCAGAGCCCATTCCAGCACTGCCCGCCCGGGAAAGCGTGTCATGACCACCAGCCAAGCGGTTCCTGTGCCGATAATCCCAGCCAGAATGCCCACTCCAGCCATCAAAACAGCTGAATTTGTCAAATACCGTGGCAGCGTGGTCGCCATCATATGTGGCCAGATATTTTCAACCGGGTTCAGCGCGATCCAGACCACGGTGGCAATGGGCAGGATCACCAGCGCGGCCAACGCCAAGGCCAGCACGGCCCATCCATCGGGCCGCCAAAGCCTTCGGGCCGGTCGGTGTGTGCTTAGATCTGTCATTGGACGCCTCGCTTAGCCCATCACCCTTGCACTGTCCACGACCGCGCCTTAGTCACAAGACTATGGACCTGCGTCTGCATATTGGCGTGCATCGCGCCGCCACCCGCCATCTGCGCACAATGCTGTCGGCCAACCGGGAGCTCTTGGCGGAGGAAGGCGTGCGTGTGCTCGACCCGGAATTCGCTGAACGTGCGTTTGCCGTGGCCATTAAGGACCTGCGGGATGGGCGGCCACTCGGTTCCGTAAACGCGGAACTGATGTCAAAACTGACCGCTGATCGAGAACTCAAGCGCATCGTTATGGTCGACCCGAATATGGCTGGCAGCCTTTTGCGGCCGATGGGAAAAGAGCTGTTCTATCCGCGTATTTCGATCACGCTTCAGCGCATCGTCGGCGTGCTGGACGGCCTGCCGCTGCGCATATTTTGCGGGGTACGCAATCCGGCGACTTTCGTGCCATCAGCTTATGCCGCGCAACAAAGCCACAACCCCGAACTTAGCTTTGCGGATTTTATCGCAGACACCAATTTGCCGGGGCTGCGCTGGTCCGACTTTTTGCATCGTGCTCAATTAAAATCAGATGAACTGGGTATCACCACCTGGCGGCATGAAGATTATCCCAAAATTTGGCGCGAGGTTGCTCAGGCCTTGACCGGCGTGTCCAATAGGGAGCTTTTGAACGGTTCCACCCAACCAATAGATCCGGGTCTGTCATTGAAGGGTGCGCTGCTTTTGCACGAGTATTTGGCCGAAAAACCCACCAAAGAACGCGCAGAATTTGATCGCATCCGCAACGCTTTTGTACAAAAATTCCCATCTTCCCAAGGGTTTGGCGACCCTCTTTTGTGGCCGAATGAGATGATGGAAGGCATGACCGAAAGCTACGAGGACGATTGGTACTACATTGAGCGCATGGAAAATGTAGAAGCGATCACGCCCAAGGTATTTGCCGAGAACGCCTAGAATTTTAGGATGTTCGGCGGGCCGGATTAAACTTCAGTTTACGTTTTGCAGTCACTTCAGTCGCACAAATAATGTGCAGGCCCAATGACCGATAATTCGTACCCCAGTACCCCCGACAGCGTACCCCGCCACAAATACGACAGTGCCGTGGAAGCGCGCCGTTTTGCCGAAGACATGGTCAATTTGACCAACAAAGAGCTTTGGGACCTGACCAAACGGCTAGTGAAACAAACCGAAGAAATCGACGCGCATGTGGCCCAGCGCACCGCAGAATTGCAGGACACTGCCACCCAGGCGGAAGCAGCCAGCAAAGCCAAAAGCGCCTTTTTGGCGTCCATGAGCCACGAGATACGAACCCCCCTGAATGGTGTCTTGGGCATGGCGCAAGCGTTGGCGGATACAATGCTGTCACCGGACCAAAGGGCCATGACAAACACCATTTTGGAAAGCGGGGAACTGCTGCTGTCGGTGGTCAATGACGTACTCGATATCTCCAAAATCGAAGCAGGTCAGATGGAGATTGAGCGCGTTACGATGAGCATCGAAGACGTCATCTCCGCCACGCAAAAGCTGTTTGACTCGAAAGCCAGGGAAAAGGACCTGGCACTTACAGTGGACATCAAGAAATCCGCGCGCCGCTGGGTCCGGTCCGACCCAACCCGATTGCGGCAGGTGCTGGGCAACCTTTTGTCCAATGCGATCAAGTTCACCGGCGACGGCAGCGTTACGATCGAGGTTTCAATGGTGGATGCCATGCCGGGTGAAAGCCTGTTGCGCATTGCGGTCACGGACACCGGCATAGGGATCGAACCCGATAAAATGTCCCGGCTGTTTCAGCCATATTCGCAAGTTGATGCCTCTACCGCCCGGCAATTTGGCGGAACCGGACTGGGCCTGACAATTTCACGCCAGATCTGCCAGCTATTGGGCGGCGATCTGATCGTGGACAGCCGCCCGGGTCAGGGATCAACCTTTACAGCTACCGCGCAGGTCATTCCCGCATTGGCACCCGCCCATGCCGGCGTTGATTTGGATCATGAAGCTGCGTTGAAGACCCTCGAGGACGCGCGCATGAAAGTGCTGTTGGCGGAGGACAACCGCACCAACCAGTTGGTTTTCAAGAAATTTGTCAAGGACTTCGACTTTGATCTGACCGTTGTTGAAACTGGCGCACAAGCGGTTGCCGCCGCGCGGGAAGCGCGCTTTGATATCATCTTCATGGATATCAACATGCCGCAGATGGACGGGATGACAGCCACCACCCACATCCGCGCGACAGAGGCGCTCAACCGTCAACCAGCAGTGCCGATCGTGGCCTTAACGGCCCACGCCATGGTCGACCAAGTGTCCAGTTACCTGGACGTGGGGATGAACAAACATCTGGCCAAGCCGCTGAAAAAGAACGCATTGGTGGTAGAACTGGCGCTTGCATACAAGCAGCAGGCTGACGCGGTGGACGCAGTATCCGGCAGTCAGGTAAATCCGCAACAGACTTAGGATCTGAAGCGGTCGACCACTTGATCGCGGAGAAGGTTTTTCTGGACCTTCCCCATAGTATTGCGCGGCAAAGCCTCAATCTCGATCACTTCACGTGGGTGTTTGAAGCGGGCAAGTTGCGTCGTTAGGATCTTTTGCAAAACTCCCGCATCAAAGCCCGTCGCTTTTGGCACAACAAACGCCACAGCGACTTCCCCCAAATCCGGGTGCGGCGCCGCCACAACCGCGCTTTCCAGCACATCGGGGGCCGCATCGATGACCTCTTCCACCTCTTTGGGGTAAATATTGTAACCGCCTGAAATGATAAGGTCTTTGCCCCGCCCTACGATGGTGACATAGCCGTCATGCGACTGAAAACCGAGGTCGCCGGTAATAAACCACCCGTCCGCGCGCAACTCTGCAGCGGTTTTATCCGGCATGTTCCAGTAACCCTTGAAAACGTTGGAACCACGCACCTCGATCACGCCAATCTCACCTGCAGGCAGTGGCCCGGCATCGCCCATCACCCGCAATTCCACGCCCGGCAGCGGTTGCCCAACAGTCCCCGCACGTCGGTCTCCGTTAAAAGGGTTGGACGTGTTCATGTTCGTCTCTGTCATCCCGTAGCGTTCCAGGATGCGATGGCCGGTGCGAGCCTCAAACGCCACATGGGTTTCTGCCAACAAAGGCGCGGAGCCAGAGATAAAGAGCCGCATGTTCGCCGTCAGATCTTTGGTGAAACGGTCGTCTGCCAATAGCCGGGTGTAGAACGTAGGCACTCCCATCATCGAAGTTGCCTGCGGCATAGCTGCGATCATCGCGTCGAGGTCGAACTTTGGCAAAAAGATCATGGACCCACCGGCCAGCAACATGACGTTGGTGGCCACAAAGAGCCCGTGGGTGTGAAAGATGGGCAGCGCATGCAAAAGTGTGTCGCGGTCGGTGTACTGCCAAAGTTGGGCCAGCGCTTCGGCATTCGACAACAGGTTTTTTTGCGTCAGCATCGCCCCTTTGGATCGCCCGGTGGTCCCAGAGGTATAAAGGAACGCCGCCAAGTCATCTTCGCCTCTGACCGCAGTTGCAAACTCAGTCGGCTGGCCTGCGGCCATATCGGGCAGACTACCACTGCCATCAGCGTTGAGCGTCTCCACACGCAAATTAGGGATCGCGGCGCGCAAGGCATCAGCTTTCGCCGCATCGCAAATCAGGATTTTTGCACCGGAATCTTCCGCGAAATAGCGGACTTCTTCGGCAGTGTAGGCAGTGTTCAGCGGTAAAAAGATCAACCCGGCTTGGGCGCAGGCCGCATATGTGACCAGGCATTCAGCCGACTTTTCCACCTGAACCGCAACCCGGTCCCCAGCGCTGGCACCCGCTGCAGTTAACGCACCCGCAAATTGCGCCGCACGCGCAACAAAGGCGCCGTGGGACAACGAGGCGCCACCTGGCAGGTGCAAAAACACGCTGTCCGCCCCGGCGTAACACCCGAAAAGCTGATCATAGAGCGGGTTTGACATGGCTACATGCCCAAGGCGTCTTTGTAGATTTCCAGCACCGCTTCTTCTTCGGAGATTTCCTGCGGATCTTTTTTGCGCAGCGCGATGACTTTGCGCAGGACCTTGGTGTCGTATCCGCGCGACTTGGCTTCTGCCATCACCTCTTTTTGGTGGTCAGCGATGTCTTTCTTTTCCGCCTCCAGCCGCTCATAGCGTTCCACAAATGCCCGCAGTTCATCTGCCGCCACTCGGTGGCTGCCGTCCACCACACTATCGTCTTGCATGCGTTTGCCTTCCTGAATCAAACCACCCCCTGCGTATATGCGCCCCCCTTGCGCCGCAAGGAGGCTTGGCGCTAAAGCGACTGCTATGGAATGGTTGGTACTCCCCGGCGTGGTGATAACGCTTTTAGGTGTTGCAGGGCTTGGCTACTGCATCGTTCGTGCTTTTGGCCTGCGCCGATCCGGATTGGACGGCGAAGCCTTAGCCGCAGAGCTTCAAAAACTTATCCCGGTAAATTTGGGCAGCGTTTTTGTCGGTGCCATCGGGTTGATCATGGTTCTGATCGGGCGTGTTTTTTAAAGCCTCTCGACCCTGATCTGAATCGCTTTTGGGTACACTGCATCTTTGGCCTGCGGCCATTTCCCAAAGCGCATTTTGGCAATAGACAGCAAGTGCACAAGCTTTAGCGGGCTACACGATAAACTGGGTAAGCCAGGTTGTCGCAAAAAACCTTAGTAGCTGTGTTCTGCGTAGACGCGGCTTAGGTCTTTGTTCCACGCATTTTCGTAGTCTTTCAAAAGCTCTGCCGCCGGGGATGTGCCGCGATCCACGACTTCCTCCAATGCGTTCAGAAAGTGGGTCTCATCGGGGATAAGCCCACCGGCGCCAGCGCGTGCGCGGGCCTTTAGCCCTTCGCGACAAATGTCGACGCAGCGGCGCGCGAGGTCGGTCATGTTGATGTCGCCCACTTGCGCTTCCAATCCGCGTTCACTGGCAGCAACCCGCAACGCTTCGCGGGTTTCGGCGTCCCAGTCTTTTACAAGATCCCAGGCAGCATCAAGTGCCGTTGTGTCA
Source organism: Pseudomonadota bacterium (assembly GCA_039030095.1). Lineage (GTDB taxonomy): Bacteria > Pseudomonadota > Alphaproteobacteria > Rhodobacterales > Rhodobacteraceae > Amylibacter. The sequence continues at coordinate 29,347 of JBCCET010000026.1, forward strand.
TACATCAATCCCACCCAGAAGGCAGGCAGCGCACAGATCCGGCGCCATGGGCCACCGTCTGCACCGCGCGTTTCCATAAAGCGCTTTATGCGGGCCTCGGGGAAGATTGTTGTCAGGTGATCCGCCCAGTCTGACAGGGTCGGGGTTTCACCGGGCAAAGCAGGCAGTTTGCCTTTCAGGAAGTCGCGGAAGGATTGGCCAAGCGCGTCGATGTAGTCGCCGTCGCGGTAGACGAAATACATCGGCACATCCAACGCGTAATCCACATAGCGTTCAAAACCCATTCCGTCTTCGAAAACGAACGGCAGCATTCCTGTTCTGTCGGCGTCAAGATCGCGCCAGATGCGGGATCGCCAGGACATATGGCCGTTGGGTTTGCCTTCAAAGAACGGCGAATAAGCAAAAAGCGCAGTTGCCACCGGACCAAGCGCCAGCGCGACACGAAACTTTTTGACCATGTCGGCTTCACTTTGGAAGTCGAGGTTCACCTGAACGCATGTCGTGCGGTACATCATTTGTGTGCCGTGGGTGCCAACGCGGCCCATATAGTCGGTCATCAGCCGGTAGCGGCCTTTGGGCATCATCGGCATCTGGTCGTGCGTCCAAACCGGCGCAGCCCCCAAACCTATAAACCCCGCACCCATGCCTTCGGCCACTGCCTTGACCTCATCCAGGTGCTGGTTCACCTCATCGCAGGTCTCATGAATGGTCTCAAGCGGCGCGCCGGACAGTTCCAACTGGCCACCGGGTTCCAGGGATACGTTGGCGCCGTCTTTGGTAAGACCAATGATGTTGCCGCCTTCTGAAACCGGCGCCCAGCCAAACCGGTCTCGCAGACCTTCCAGCATTGCGCGGATCGACCGGTCACCTTCATAGGGCAACGGCAGCAGGGTGTCTTTGCAGTAGCCGAACTTTTCGTGCTCGGTCCCGATGCGGAAATCTTCCGTCGGTTTGCAACCTTTTTCGAGATATTCAGCGAGCTGATCGAAGCTTTCGATCGGGCCGCCGCCTGACTGGGGAATTGACATGGTTGGCGCGGGCTTTCCGGTTGTCCAAGTACCCCATAGGTGGCCTGACACAAAGGGGGCGTCAAGGTGGGTGTTTTCAAATTTTGCGGCGCTTAGCCGCGCTGCCAGACCCGGTGCCGACCGGGGCCAGCCGAAACGGCCCTGACCGCATCTTCAATCTGCAGCCCCGGTAAGGCAGCAAAGGTATCAAAAAGCTGTTCCGCACCATCGGCATTAGCCGGGATCATCAATGGTGGGCCGCCCAAATGGGTCAGAACCCATTGCGCACCGGCTGCATTGGCCACGACCTCCAGCCGGGTGAGATCGTCGATGGAGACAAATCCGCCGCCATCCGCGCTCAGATAGCCGACCTTGCGTTCATCCACCTCCACCACGCCGGGCGATTGCCCCGGCGGGACCAGACGCATACGCAATATCGCAAAAAACAGCAAGGTTGTGGCCGTCCCGGTAAGGACCACCCCTACCATGCCAAGCGTCAGGCTTTGGGCAGCGACCGCGCGGCCAATCATATGCACACCCCACAGCGTTAATCCGCCCGTCAGCGCCACTTCGCGCCAGCGCCAAAGCGTGGCGCGTGCCTCTGGTCGCAGAAAACTCATGACCAGTCCCCAAGCGCCTGCTGCCAGACGGTAAGTGCCGCCACGGCTGCGGTATCGGCCCGCAGGATCCGGGGGCCAAGGCTGATGGCATGGGCACAGCTGAGTGCGGCAAGACGCACGCGCTCAGCCTCTGAAAAACCACCTTCCGGGCCAATTAAGATTGCCCAAGGGCCGGGGATGTCGGGTAAGCTGGCGCCCTGCCCCGCTAAGGTTTCGTCGCAGAACATCAGCTGCCGGTCGGGCTGCCAGCCGGAAAGCACCGTGTCCAGGCGCGAAATTTCGGCCACTTCAGGCACAAAGACGCCGCCGCATTGTTCCGCTGCCTCCACGGCATGGACTTGCAATCGGTCGCGGCGGATACGTTCCGCGTTTGTGAAGTCGGTTCGGACCGGGCAGATACGGCGCACACCCATTTCAGCGGCCTTTTCCACAATAAAGTCGGTTCGGGCCTTCTTTATGGGGGCAAAAAGCAGCCAGACATCCGGTGGCGTGGACTGGACCACAGTCTGCGTCTGGCACACCAAAACACCGCGCCGTTTGCCAGCCTCCGCCACTTCGGCGGTCCATTCGCCGTCGCGTCCGTTAAACAAGGCAATGTGAGCACCAACCTGTTGCCGCATCACGCCAAACAGATAGTGCGCCTGATCCCGCGACAGTGCGACCGCTTGCCCAGCGGCAAGGGCGGCGTCTACAAAGATCCTAATCTTGGCCCGTTCCTTCATGGGAAACACATATGTCCGAAATCCCGCCAGCGCCAGACACCCCGGACACAGGCCGCGTAGCCGACGCGGTCGATGACAACTGGGTGGACCGATATGCGCCGCAGGTCACGCGGCCCTACCTTCGCCTATCACGGGCAGATCGTCCCGCGGGTACCTGGCTTTTGTTGTTGCCATGCTGGTGGGGGTTAGCCCTTGCTGTGCTCAGCGATCCTGCAGGCCCAACTCTCTTTGACGGCTGGATATTTCTAGGCTGCGGCATCGGTGCCTTTTTGATGCGGGGGGCGGGCTGTACCTGGAACGACATCACTGACAGGGATTTCGACGACAAAGTGGAGCGGACAAAGTCGCGCCCGATACCGTCCGGTGCCGTCACGGTGCGTCAGGCGCTCATCTGGATGGTCATTCAAGCGCTTCTGGCCGCAATAATACTGTTCACCTTCAACTGGTTTACCGTGGCGCTTGGCGTCGCATCTTTACTGCTTGTTTGCGTCTATCCGTTTGCAAAACGGTTCACCTGGTGGCCCCAGGTGTTTTTGGGACTGGCTTTCAACTGGGGCGCATTGCTGGCCTGGGCTGCGCACCACGGGTCGCTTAGCCCCGCGCCACTCATGCTCTATCTCGCAGGTATTTGCTGGACGCTTTTCTACGACACGATTTACGCTCACCAAGACACCGAAGATGATGCCCTGATCGGGGTAAAATCCACCGCCCGGCTTTTTGCCGAAAACACCCCAAGAGCACTCCTGTTTTTTCAGATTGCGGCGATGTTGTTTTTGCTGGGCGCATGTATCGCAGAACCAGCGGTCATGTTGACCAACCCGATCCAACTGACGATTGCGCTTGGCGCGGTGTGGGCCTTTGGCTGGCATCTGACGTGGCAGTTACGGCGCTTGGATATTCACGACGGTACAGTTTGCATGCATCTGTTTAGATCCAACCGTGACACTGGGCTTATTCTGACCGCCGGCTGGGTGCTGGCCATCGCGGTCGCATGACCCCGTCCCGGCCCTGAGCGGGACCTCTTGTCGTGACGGCAGCGGTTAACGAAGAGTTTCCAGCCTGCTTGTGCGACCGCTTCGGATGCCATAAACTTTCCGTCAGAACAGAGGTCAGAGCAACCCACCAACCATGCACCGCGCAGCGCTTCTATTTTCTGCGATATGCTTCATGCTGGCTGCCAGTGCGGCTTGGTTTATGTCCAATCGCGCGGTGGATTTTCTGGAGTCAGAAACTCAGACACAGGTCGATAGCGCTCTTTTAGCGTCTGGCCAAAATTGGGCCACCATTCGCGCGGACGGCCTTTTGGTGCACCTGACAGGGCTAGCGCCTGATGAGGCCGCGCGCCTGCGCGCGATAGAGGTTATCGGCCAGATGGTCGACACCCGACGTCTGGAAGACCGCACCACCGTTTTGCAGTCGTCCGGCATACAGGAACCCCGCTTTTCGTTGGAAGTGCTGCGCAACGTCGATCGGATTTCGCTGATCGGGTTGATCCCGGCTCGCGCCGGGCGAGCCTCAATCCTAAACAAAGCGGAAGAAATCGCCGATGGCGGCGCCGTGACGGACATGTTGGAAAGCGCGGAATATGCCCTGCCGGAAGGGTGGCAGCGTAATCTGGACTATGGGTTGGAAAGCTTGGCGGAACTGCCGCGATCAAAGATATCTATCACGCCGGACACCGTTAGGATTACCGCCGTTACCGAGAGCCCGTCAGAAAAGGCTGAGGTGGAACAATTACTTGCACGCACAAAACCCGACGGCACCAACCTGGTGATGGACATTTCTGCTCCTCGTCCCGTGATCACCCCATTTCGGTTTCGGATGAACTTGGACGGTGAATTCGTTCGCTTGTTGGACTGTTCTGCGGACACCAAGGCCAGCCGCGCCCGTATCCTGCGCGCCGTGGCGAAAGCGGGGCATCAGGGCAAAGGTATCTGCAACATAGGCCTGGGCGTTCCGACAACCGATTGGGACACAGCGATTGTTCAATCCATAGAAGCCCTGAGCGCGTTGGGCGGCGGCACGCTGACGTTTACCGACAGCGACGTGTCTTTGGTCGCGCTCGACACTACAAAACAGGACACTTTTGACAGGGTGATCGGCAAACTGGAAAACGACCTGCCGCAGCTTTTCTCACTACAGGCAATCTTGCCGCCGAAAATTCTGGAAAGCGGCGCTGAGGCAGAACAGGAACTGCCAGAATTCACCGCCACGCGCAGCCCGGAAGGGTTGGTCCAGCTGCGTGGCCGCGTGCCTAACGAACTGGCGAAGACCTCCATCGGAGTGTACGCGAAGTCGCTTTTCGGGGAAGAGTCAGTCTACAACCAGACACGCATTGATGCGGACCTTCCCGACGGCTGGCCAATCCGCGTGCTTGCGGGTCTGGAGGGACTTTCACAACTGAACAACGGTTCCATCATTGTCCAGCCAGAACTTGTCTCCATCAAAGGTGTTGGCGCGCAAGAAGATATCTCCGCCGAAGTGTCCCGTGTATTTGCGACCCGCCTTGGCGATGCGAAGACTTACAAGATCGAGGTAACGTTCGACCCAAACCTGAAACCCAAGCGGAACGAGCTGGAGGCCAAGTTGGACGCCCGCGCCTGCGAAACACAGATCAACGCGGTGCTGGACGCCCAACAGATAGCCTTTGCCCCGTCGTCCACAAATATTGAGGCGGAAAGTCAGGGTATCCTCGACGCGATCGCGGAAATCCTGCGGGAATGTGAAGACGCCACGTTTGTGATTGAGGGGCATACGGACAGCCAGGGGCGTGAGGAAATGAACCTCAACCTGTCGCAAAACCGGGCCGAGGCCGTTCTAGCCGGTTTGATACAACGCCGCATCTTGACCGCTGGCATCACCGCAAAAGGCTATGGCGAAACCCAGCCTATCGCGGACAATGGAACAGAAGAAGGCCGTGCGTCCAACCGGCGTATTGCTTTTCGCCTGATATTGCCTGAAACCGAAGACACAGCCCAAGCGACGGCAGAAGGGGATGAAGAGTGAACCGCACAGAGCTCGTCATCATCATATCGGTAGCGTTTTTCCTTACCTTTTTGACCGGGTGGGTTCTGCGTTGGGCATACGGGCGACTAAACGCCGTGAATTCGGTCAATGTGACCGAAATCGACGACCTAGCGAACCGGTTGCACGAGGCCGAAGAAGCCCGCGATCAGGCTATGACCTACATCCAGCAGCGAGAATGGGAACTGACCAGCCAATTGACCCAGACAGAAGCTGAATTGAAAGCCGCTATGGAGGGTCTGGGGGAAGCCCGCAGACAGGTCGGTGAATTGCAGGCCCAGGTGGAAGCACAAGCGGAAAGCGGCAATACCGCCGCTTAACCTTGCCGCGCCCTACCCGGCGTCCTACCGTCAGGAATATCCAATGCGGAGTATTCCCATGCGCCTACCAGCTTTCCTGTTCGCCCTCACCACATTCGCAACCCCCATATTGGCAGAAGATTTCTTTGCCCCACAGGTGTCACCAGAGGCAATGAATGCGTTTGCTGCCCGCGATGCTGGCACGCCCACCAAAGCCGCTGACTGGATGGTGGCCGCAGCCAACCCGCTGGCGGTAGAAGCAGGCGCCAAGGTCTTGCGCGCGGGGGGAACAGCTGCCGATGCAATGGTGGCGGTCCAAGCTGTGCTGGGTCTGGTTGAACCCCAATCATCGGGCCTGGGCGGCGGCGCGTTTCTGGTTTGGTACGACGCAAAAACCGGGAAAGTCACAACGCTCGACGGGCGCGAAGCCGCACCACTGAACGTTAAACCCAAGCATTTTCTGGACAAAGACGGCGATCCGCTGGGGTTCTTTGATGCCGTTGTCGGTGGTCTGTCGGTCGGCGTACCCGCGACGCCCGCACTGATGGAAGAGGCGCACAAAAGATGGGGCACCGCAGATTGGTCCGGTTTGTTTGAAAACGCAACCAAACTGGCGGCTGATGGTTTCCCAGTCTCCCCGAGGCTCGCCGCATCTATCGAATGGGACGCAGAAAGGCTCGCCCGTTTCCCTGCAACAGCAGCCTATTTTCTGAACGAAGACGGCAGGGCCAAGGCGGCAGGCAGTCTTTTGACCAACCCGTCTTACGCAGCCACCTTGCGCGCGCTGGCGGAAAACGGATCAGATGTGTTCTATGCTGGCCCGTTGGCGGAAGAGATCGTGGCCACCGTGCAAAACGCCGAGGGTAATCCTGGCTTACTCGATATGGCCGATCTTGCGCTTTACCGCATCAAGGAGCGCGCAGCCGTTTGCGCGCCATATCGCGGATATGACGTGTGCGGCATGGGGCCGCCATCGTCTGGCGGTTTAACCGTGGCCCAAATTCTTGGCCTGTTAGCGCCATTTGATCTGGCCAAGCTTGGCCCGGATAACCCTGAAAGCTGGCGACTGATCGGCGATGCATCCCGGCTCGCATTCGCGGACCGTGGGCGTTATATGGCTGACAGCGATTTCGTAGCGGTGCCGGTCGAAGGGCTGATTGACGGGCTCTATCTTGGCACCCGGGCCAACCTTTTGGCCACCACAAAAGCCTTGGTTGACGTCACCCCGGGCGAACCCACCTGGGACCACGGCTATGCAGATGACGAAAGCCTGGAATTGCCGTCTACGTCCCATATCTCGATTGTCGACAGTTACGGCAATGCGTTGTCAATGACCACGACGGTAGAAAATATCTTTGGGTCGCGCCTTATGGCAGGCGGGTTCATCCTGAACAACGAACTAACAGATTTTTCCTTCCGCACGCACAAAGACGGGCGCCCAATTGCCAATGCCATCGCGCCAGGCAAACGGCCGCGATCATCCATGTCGCCCACCATCGTGCTGAAAGACGGAAAGCCCGTTCTGGTGATCGGCAGCCCCGGTGGGTCACGCATTATCGGGTATGTGGCCAAAACCATCATCGCCCATATCGACTGGGGCATGGACATACAGGCCGCGATCAGCTTGCCGCATTTGTCGAACCGTTTTGGCACCTATGAGATCGACCCAGCCGCCATCCAGTTCAAAGCCCCGCTAGAAGCGATGGGGTTTGAGACAAACGTGCGGCCTCTGACCTCCGGCCTGCATGGGATTGCGGTGCGTGAAGGTTTACAAGGGGGCGCAGACCCACGGCGCGAAGGGATTGCCCTGGGGGAGTAGCGCCGAAAACATGCGAACCAAGCGCGCAAGGCCATCCCGATCTGGCAAACGATGGGTAGCGTCAGGTCCCTGTAAACAAAAAAGGCCGCCCTGATGGACGGCCTTTTGCGATTACGCGGCTCAGTTTAGTTCTGAGCGTAGTATTCGATCACCAGGTTCGGTTCCATCATAACCGGGTACGGCACATCGCCGAGGCCGGGCATGCGCACAAACTCCGCGGTTTTCTTGGTCGTGTCCACGTTCACGTATTCGCAGAAGTCACGTTCCTGGCTGGACAGGGATTCGATCACCAGTGCCATGTCTTTGGAGCGGTCACGCACTTCGATCACGTCGCCTTCTTTTACGCGGTAGGAAGGGATGTTCACCTTCTTGCCGTTCACACGCACGTGGCCGTGGTTCACGAACTGGCGGGCGGCGAATACAGTCGGCACGAATTTCGCGCGGTAGACGATAGCGTCAAGGCGGCTTTCCAACAGGCCAATCAGGTTTTCGCCGGTGTCACCTTTGCGGCGCACAGCTTCGGCGTAGATGCGGCGGAACTGTTTCTCGGTCAGATCGCCGTAGTAGCCTTTCAGCTTTTGCTTTGCGCGCAACTGGATGCCGAAGTCTGACAGTTTGCCTTTGCGGCGCTGTCCATGGACACCTGGGCCATATTCACGACGATTAACCGGGGATTTCGGACGGCCCCAGATGTTTTCGCCCATCCGGCGGTCGATTTTGTACTTGGCAGACGTGCGTTTGGTCACGGCTGATCTCCTCTTCTAGGTTTGAGAGGGCGTTGTCCTGGGCAACCGGATTTTGCCGGTCCGACAGGCATCCCCTTGCGAGGGCCACCAACACCAATGAAGCGCGGCTTATAGACGGTATGTGACCTGAGTCAATAGATGCCGCCATGCGCCTTAATCCGGCAAAAAAACCTGCATAAAAGTCGCTCAAAGCAACGATCCACTGACGCGCACGCTGGCTTAACCCCACGTCAGTTGAAATTCAGCCAAAAAAGAGAACCTTGGCCTTCTAGGATCGAGTATACCTAGTGGCCCCTGTGGTACCCATTAATCCTCCAGCCAAGGACGTGACCTTTTGAAATACCCAAGCAAAACACCGAATGAACGGTTCGCCGACACAATCGTCCATATCATGGGTGTCTCTGGCGCAGGTCTGGCGGGACTTATCCTGGTGATCCTGGCCTTTGGCAGCGGGCAGTTGCTGCTGGCGCTGGCCTGTGCACTGTACGTGACCACCATAATAGGATCGAAGGTGTTTTCCGCGCTCTATCACACCTTCCCGCGCGATGCTTTGAGGCCGCTTTTGCGCCGCCTGGATCACGCGGCGATTTACACGCTGATCGCCGGGACTTTTACACCTTTGCTTGTTTTTGTGGGCTCCACCTGGAGCTTTGTTGTGTTGGCAGCCGTCTGGGTAATTGCCATTCCCGCAGTGCTCTTGAAACTGCTCGTACAAAACCTCGACAGCAAGTGGTCGCTTGTATCATATCTTGCGCTGGGTTGGATCGGCGTATTGGCATTGCCGGACATGTGGCGAAATCTTCCGGTCGCTGCCCTCGCCTTTGTGATTGCTGGGGGGCTGATCTACACTGCTGGAACGTTCTTTTACGCACGAAAGACGCAGCCATTTCGATACGCAATCTGGCACAGCTTTGTTTTGGTTGGCACAAGCGCTTTCCTGACCGCCGTTTATATGACCGTGTTGACGACGCCGGTGACCTGAGGCGCGAGTTTGGCAAATTCTGAGCCGGTTAAGTCAGTTCAGAACTTGAACCGCAGGCTCAACGACCCAACCACTTGGCCTTCGCTTTGCCCTTGGAACTCTTTGCCGTGGTATGTCAGCCCGTAGAAAAGCCGTGACGCCTTCGCTTCATACGCGACCCCTGCCCGTGCCCGCAGCCGTGTGCGTTCAACTTGATATCCGCGCGAAGACGGCAAAAGTTTGCTGTCGGAGACATAGGCCGCATCCGCGCCCAGCGCAAAGCCCCAGCCCGGTGTGTTCGATGCCCGAACGTTTGTGGTTAGATGCCCCGTGACCGGATCCCGAAGGAAGAAGTTGCGCGAGTAGTTGCGTCCGATCAGCGTATCAACACCCACTCGGGCATAAGTCTCTATCCCCGCCTGCGCTTCAAAGAACGGACGTATCAGCGTGTCGCCCAACCGCAACTCGCGAGAAATTTCAGCCGACACGGTGGGATAAACTTTGTTAGGCAACTGGTCGCCCCGAACGATCGGCTCTTGCAAACCCAGCGCGTCGTGCAACGCCTTTTGCAGGTCGCCCAGTCCGGTGGACGGCCCAACAAAAGCCAGCTCGCCGCCGAAAGAGATGTTTGTCTGACCGCGCTTGATGTGCGTAAATGCGCCAAGCCCGATCACGCCAGCATACGGCCGATCTGGAAACGCAGTGGCGCCTGCCAGATTGACAGGCGTAATCAGGTCCGCCCGCAATCGGTATTCCACTAACGCAAACGGCACAGCTGGGGCGCCGTCGTTGAACTCACCCCAAGTGATCGACGCCATGTAAGACGCAGTTCGCCACCGGTCTTTGCCGTCGCCCAAGGCGTCGTTGTTGAACAGGTCCGAAAACCCCAGGAAGCCCCGTTCCTGCTGGGCAATAGCCGGGAAAGCCAAACAAACCGCCAGCGCGAATGTAGAGAGGAGTTTCATTGCTCGATGACCCCGTTTTTCGGCAACCCTAACCAAAACGGGCGAGATTGGGAATCCACCCTGCCGCTAAAAACCAATTTTTGTTCCGATCAGTTGGTCTCTAGCCGCACTTTGAATAACCGCAGTCCAGGCAGGTCAGGCAACCTTCTACCATTTGCACGCCGAAACTGCCGCAAGACGGGCAAGCAGCGCCCCGTTTGCGATTGCCCATGTCGATGATCTCCGCATGCGGGTCAGTCTTCAGGTGCTTGCCTTCCCCCTCGATAAATCCGATCCGCACCATGTGTTCTTCGATCACCCCGCCGATGGCTGCAAGCATGGATGGAATGTATTTGCCATGCAGCCAGGCCCCACCGCGCGGGTCGAAAACGGCCTTGAGTTCTTCCACCACAAAAGAAACGTCGCCGCCGCGCCGGAACACAGCCGAAATCATGCGGGTCAGCGCCAAGGTCCAGGCGTAGTGTTCCATGTTCTTGGAATTCACGAACACCTCAAACGGGCGGCGCTGACCGTTCTGAACGATATCGTTGATGGTGATGTAAAGTGCGTGCTCTGATTCCGGCCATTTCATTTTGTAAGTATGCCCGTCGAGCGCGATTGGCCTGTCCAGCGGCTCCGCAATATAGACCACATCACCGTGGGTTTGGATCGGCGCTGGCACCTCTTCCGCGATAGGCTCGGGCGGTTCTGCCTTTTCGTCCGACACTTCCAGAACGGACCCCGTCACATCGTTGGGCCGGTAGGTTGTACAGCCTTTGCAGCCCGTGGCGTAAGCTTGCAGATAGACCTCTTTGAACGCATCAAAGCCGATATCTTCGGGCACGTTGATTGTCTTCGAGATACTTGAATCGACCCACTTTTGTGCAGCCGCTTGCATAGCAACGTGATCACCGGGTTCCAGCTCCTGTGCACTCACGAAATAGTCGGGATAAGGTGCATCCCCTTTCAACTCCCGCCATTTTGCGATCGCGTAGTCTTCGACTTTTTCCTCGGTGCGCGACCCGTCATTCTGCAGCACCTTGCGCGTGTAGGAATACGCGAACACCGGTTCGATGCCGCTGGATACGTTGCCTGCATAAAGGCTGATCGTCCCGGTCGGCGCGACGGAGGTCAGCAGCGCGTTTCGGATGCCGTGTTGAGCTACCAGTTCGCGCACGTCTTCGTCCATTTCCAGCATGGTTTCGCTGTCGAGAAACTTTTTCGCGTCAAACAGTGGGAAAGCACCTTTTTCCTCGGCCAAAAGGGCACTGGCGGTATAGGCAGCCCGCGCGACGTGTTTCATCCAGGCTTCCGTTTGCGCCACGGCGGCGTCGCTGCCATAGCGCAGACCGCACATCATCAGCGCATCCGCAAGACCGGTGACACCCAACCCGATGCGGCGTTTGGCGTGCGCTTCGGCGCGTTGTTCATCCAGCGGGAAGCGCGAAACATCCACAACATTGTCCATCATCCGGACCGCTGTGCCGACCAGTCCACCCAGGGTGCCTTCGTCGATCCGTGCGCCATCTTCGAACGCATCTTCCACGAGCCGCGCCAGGTTAATAGATCCCAGCAAGCAGGCCCCGTAAGGCGGCAAAGGCTGTTCACCACATGGGTTGGTGGCAGAGATCGTTTCGCAGTAGTGCAGATTGTTACGCTGATTGATGCGGTCGATGAAGATCACACCGGGCTCCGCGTAATCGTAGGTCGCGCGCATGATCCGGTTCCAAAGATCGCGGGCCGGGATCGTCTTGATCACCTTGTCGCGCCAGGTCAGCTCCCAGATGCCGTCCGCCTTTACCGCTTCCATAAAAGCGTCGGTGACAAGGACAGACAGGTTAAACATGCGTAGCCGCGCGCTGTCTTGCTTGGCCTCGATGAAGTCCTCAATATCCGGGTGGTCACACCGCATGGTGGCCATCATCGCGCCCCGGCGGGATCCGGCGGACATAATAGTGCGGCACATGGCATCCCAAACATCCATGAAGCTCAAAGGCCCAGATGCATCAGCGCCAACCCCTGCCACCGGTGCGCCTTTCGGGCGGATGGGCGAGAAGTCATACCCGATGCCGCCGCCCTGCTGCATGGTCAGCGCCGCCTCGCGCAGCATGTCAAAGATGCCGCCCATGCTGTCAGGGATGGTGCCCATGACAAAACAGTTGAAGAGTGTGACCGACCGCGCGGTGCCAGCACCCGCCAGGATGCGGCCTGCGGGCAGGAATTTGAAGTCCGCCAGCGCGTCGTAAAAGCGTGGTTCCCACAGCTCCGGTGTTTTTTCAGCGGCGGCAAGCGCACGGGCCACGCGGCGCCAGCTGTCCTCGACATCCGCATCCACAGTCCGGCCACCCGGCTCTTTGAAGCGATACTTCATGTCCCAGATTTGCTCTGCGATGGGGGCGGCGAAACTCGACATAGGGAATGCGATCCTTGGTGGGGTTAGCGAGACCTGTAACAGGTCCGTCTTAAGCGGTGGCCGATTCTATTTGTGCCCGCGCGCAGAATCGCCCTAGATAGTGGTGAGCCAGCAACATACCATATATAGTGGCAGAATGCCAAAAATCGACCACATCAACCTAGCAAAGCTTTGCGTCGGAGCAGAGACCATCGCCGATCTGGAAGCCTGGATCAAGCGCCGCGCGATGGAACAAGGCGATGCGTTTCGTCACGTGCATGTGACGCGGATGTGGCCCAAGCAAGAGGCAAAAGTGCTGGCGGGCGGGTCTCTTTATTGGGTGATCAAAGGGGTGATGCAGTGTCGCCAGAAAATCATCGGCCTGGATGAAGTCACCGGCGCCGACGGCATCCGCCGCTGTGCCATTGTCATGGACCCCCAAGTGGTGCGCACAGCCGCTGCCCCGCGCCGCCCGTTTCAGGGCTGGCGGTATCTAAAGCCTGAGGATGCCCCACCTGACCTGCCGAGCCATCGGCGGGCGGAAACAGCACTGCCGGCGAAGATGGAACAAGCATTGAGTGAGATAGGGTTGCGATAGGCCATCGCGTCCTGGACTTGATCCGGGGCGGGTATCCCGAGCGACACCTCCGCGCGGAGCTTTCTCCCAACCGTTCCACTTCCCACGCGCGCATACGGGTGCTACGCAATCCCAAACGGGAGGCACACATCATGAAACGGCTCGACAACCTATACCCTACGGCGGAATTGCAGCGGCTCGACGCGGCGCATCACATGCATCCTTTCACCAACAACGAAGAGCTCGGCAAAAAGGGGACACGGATTATCACCTCTGCCACCGGGCCATGGCTGACCGATAGCGATGGGGTGGAGTTGTTGGACGCAATGGCAGGCCTGTGGTGCGTGAACATCGGGTATGGCCGCACAGAGCTTGCCGATGCCGCTGCACGCCAGATGGCTGAACTGCCCTACTACAACACATTTTTCCAAACCTCTCATCCGCCGGTGATCGAACTGGCCGCAAAACTGGCAGAACTGGCGCCCGGTGACCTGAACCACGTCTTTTTTGCATCCTCCGGATCAGAGGCCAATGACACCAACATCCGGCTGGTTCGCCAATATTGGGCCGAAAAAGGCCAGCCGTCGAAGAAGACGATTATCAGCCGCAAGAACGCCTATCATGGGTCATCTATGGGGTCCGCGTCGCTTGGGGGGATGCAGGCCATGCATGACCAGGGCGGCATGCCGATCCCGGATATCGTGCATATTGACCAACCCTATTGGTATGGCGAAGGCGGTGATATGGATTCGGCTGAATTTGGGCTGATCCGTGCCCGTGCCCTGGAAGCGGAGATAGACCGTATCGGCGTCGAAAACGTGGCTGCGTTCATAGGCGAGCCGGTGCAGGGTGCTGGCGCAGTTATCATCCCGCCCGAAACCTATTGGCCAGAAATCCAACGTATCTGCAAAAAATACGACATCCTTTTGATCGCGGATGAGGTTATCTGCGGATTTGGGCGCACGGGTAACTGGTTCGGAAGCCAAACGCTGGGGATCGACCCTGACATCATGACCATCGCCAAAGGCCTTTCATCTGGCTATCAGCCTATTGGCGGGTCCATTGTGTCCGACAAAGTCGCGGCGGTGATTGACGCCCATGAATTCAATCACGGCTACACCTATTCCGGCCACCCAGTGACCTGCGCTGTGGCGCTCGAAAACCTGCGGATCATCGAAGAAGAAGGCATCGTTGATCATGTGCGCGATGTGGCGGCACCTTATTTGGCCAAACGCTGGGCAGAGCTTGGCAATCACCCACTGGTCGGTGAGGCCCGCATCATCGGCATGATGGGCGCGTTGGAGTTGACGGCTGACAAGGCAACGCGACGCGCCTTTCCAGAACCCGGCACGGTCGGCCTACGTTGCCGCGAGCAGTGTTTCGGCAACAAGCTTGTGATGCGCCACGTGCGCGACACGATGATCATCTCTCCGCCGCTGATCCTGTCGACTGAGGAGATTGATACGCTGATCGACCGCGCAACCAAAGCACTGGATGCGACTTATGACGGTTTAAAACGGGACGGTTGGGTACAGTAACAGGTCAACCAGGCGCTCAATCCACCGCAACCACAAGGCGCCCCTCTTTCGGCGCTTTGAGTTGCAAAATCTGGTCAATTGGCTGGCCCAAAAGCGTTTCCATCATTTTGTCCAAATGCAGAAACGTCGGGCCGCCCAGGTGCAGATCATACGGCGCAAAATGCGGGCAACCATCGGCAGGGTTGTCCAGTTTTTCATGGGGCGTTACCTGACCATTGACGACAACTTGGCTTTGCCCGAAACTTGGCGGCCGGGTCATGAATACGCGCTCTATTTGCGCGCCGGTGATCATCCATTTTGCGCGCCCGTGGGTGGTTTGCAAAAACAGCACTGTCGGCTTGTCACCACTGACATTGACCTCAACTTCCAACGGCGCGGCGTTCTTTCGCCGACGCTTGCCTTCATCCAGAACGGACACCACAGTTATCTTTGCAGCCGAAGGCAAACGAGCCAGAAGACAGTTGTTGCCTAGCTGCAATTTATCAAACCAACTGGCTGCTTTGATCACGTCGCCATCATGGTCGCGCAACCCGATTACTTTCTCACGGCATAAAACGCTTTTTTGACTTTGCTTTAAGAACGTGTTGGTCACCTGATCTAGCGACAAAAAACAGGTTCGGTAGTCAGCATTGCCGTTCATATCCGGCACCGGTACGCTCTTGGCCAGCAGAAAGGTCTTTGGCGGGATCTCCGCTGGTAAAGTGATTTGCCGCGTCACGACATAGTCGACGTTGGGGCTGAACGTGAAATCAGGGTCGAAACGGGATCGGTAGCGGGCGCTGAATGCCTCTGACCATTGGTCAGTTGCCTTTATGAAACCAGGTTGCCCCGGGCTAATCAGGGTACCTGACGCAACCAAATCATCCAAACCAGCTTGCCCCGGCCGCTGATCGTAGAAGGCCGCACCTTTCGGCGCGATGACGTCCCCCGGCTGCACCTCAACAAGATCGCGCACGCCCGCCAATTTCACCAGTTGAACGGGCCAGTCAGATTTGCGAACGAAGTTCCCTTCGTTCAGGAACTTGTCTGCCTTGAAGCGTCCTTGGGATGGCTGGGGATAGAGCGTGACCCGATCTGACAGCCCTTTGCCAAACCACTGGGATGCCAAACACCCGCGCCCGATGCGCGTGCAGGATGTTATTAAAAAGCTATCCAGAGGCGGCTTATCGGGAGTCGTATGGGTAATCCGGTCCATCGGCAACCCGACAACACCACCTGCCCAACCGCCAAACCAAATCGACCCCAGCACGATGACTCGCGAAACGCTTTGCGTGTCGCCTTTGAACTGCCAAATAATCTGGCCGCTGGATTGAAGAACGATGTAGTGCTTTTTGTCGCTAGGCAGAATCTCAAGTGTGACAAGACTTGTTTTGCGGGTCGGCAGGCCAACGTGCACGCTGGCATAAGGCGGCCCGGATCCAAGCGACACTACGGTCACCGTTTCTGACTGGGCTGGCGGCGGGATTACGCAACTGGGGAAGTGATGATCTTCAAACTGTGGCCCCATGCAAGCGCTTCCAGGCATGGCCGCCATACATGTCACCAGTAGGAGCGACAAAAATCGCAGCAAACTTCTGATACTGGGCATCTACTGATCCTCTTCCCAAAACCGCATCAGAGAACATCAACATCTAACGCTAAAATGCCGCGGCAGTGCAACCGACCACACACTCGGTCCGTCGCTTTATACCACTTACGGGTGAAATTCTGGCGGCCAAAGGGAGGTCATCGCGCCGCTTTGATCTTAGCATCAATTGCGGTTTTCAGGTCGGCCTCAATAAGCGACTCCAACGTACTCTTCTTCGATTTGCAAAGGTCTTCGTATATCTGGAACACCACCGGATCACGTTCCAGATCGCGCATGATAAGGTCAGCCAATCCGGCCTCATCCACCTTCTTTTTGGACCGCATTGCTTTTGACTTGGTGATCTCAACTACCGGGCTTTTCTTGCCGCCTTCCAACAGCTTTTTCTTGGCGAAGGTAAGTGTGCCGCCAACCCCAAGACGCACGATAAATTTCGCAATGTTGTCTGCGACAATCTTTTCGACCTCTTTCACAGACATCACAATGGTGCCTTGTGTGATGTTGCGGCCGCTTTCTTTCACGGCGGCATCTATCATCCTTTCAATACCTTTGCCTTGAAACTTACCCAAAAGCGCCTTTGCGACCGGGCTTTTGACTGTGCCCGCAACCATTAACATCGCCCCGCGTTGGGCAAGGGGGCTGGATGTGATGCGTGCGGCCAGTTTCGGTGCCACATGGCCACCGACCCATTTGCCGATACCTGCGCCAAGACCGCCCGCGATAGCGCCTGTCAGCATTGCTTTGGCGATGTCGCCCCCGGCCCCTTTCAGCGTCACATCATAGCCTGCGATTTTTCGCCCTGCTTGATTAGCGCCCTCTTTCATGAACGCAACGCCTGCGCCAACTTTCATGCCGGTGGTCACCACCGCTACAGCGCCCGCAGGTGCAGCAACAGTTGTCGCAGCCGCCGCAAAAACCACAAAGCTGACATCCCGCGTCAGCGACAACCCACTGACCCAGTTACCCGCTGACCCAATCAGCTTATCCTGCCATTGGATTACCTCGGTCCGGTAAGTGTTGATTGCTTTTTCTGTAGCTCGCATTTCCTTTTCAAACCGGTCGTACTTGCGCGCATCAACCACACTGCTGAGCTTGCTAAGCGCATTGGTTGCCGCTTTTCGGGACTTGATCGGCTCGCGCCCCTGGGAGCCCACCCATGTGGAGCACATAAAGGTAACAATCGGGAATTCTTTGTTTACCTTCGCCTGCCCATCGTACCGCATCTCAGCCATTTCCCAGGCGGTGTGCAGCTTGTTGTATGCCTTGATCATGACACTGGCGAGCTCGTTCTGGACGGCTTTCCAGTCACGCTCGTTTAGGTACATGTCCCCTTTAGGGCCTTTGAACTTGTAGTATTTTACGTTCTTCCCTTTGACGTCGGGCAGGTAGACAACCAAACCTTTGGGGAAAGGTTGTCCCCTGGTATTGTTGAAATGGGCAAATGCCGCCTTGTTTTCCTTTTGCTTGAGCCAAAACATCGGACGCGAGAAGTCGTGCTTCTTGCTTAAACTTTGCATCGTTTCGCCGCCCTTGCAGACGTATTTCACCAAATGATCCGGGTGTGCCATCGCTCAAATTCTCAATAATCAGCTCAAGTAATGGCCTAAAGATGCCAGCGGCCTGTGAGCGATACCTGAACTGCGACTCCTATTCCTTTCGAGGGTAGGGGGATCGGCCCACCTCTTCCATCATCTTTTCGCGGAAGACCTCGGCCGGTGTCTTCCATCCCAGGCATTTTCTGGGTGTCGCGTTGAGGCGG
>JBCCET010000027.1:0-45776 GCA_039030095.1 Pseudomonadota bacterium
CTTTTGCACAGCATCACGCGCTAGGGCCAGGGTTTCAACCTCTTCCTTCGGCATGTCTTTGCTGACTTCAATTTCGTCGCGCCGTTTGCCGTTGATCTGGATCGGCAGCGTGACCGTGTCTTCGACCAGCAATGCCGGGTCCGCCTTGGGCCAAGGCGCTGTTGTCACCATGCCTTCACCGCCGAGCGTCTGCCACACGTCTTCGGCCAGATGCGGCGTCATCGGCATCATCAATTGGGCGAGCGTCAGCACGGCCTCTTGCTGTGCGGCTTTGCCCGCTTTCGACTTACCAATGACGTTGGCCAGGCCATAAAGCTGCGCGATGGCAGAGTTGAAGCCAAAGCTTTCAATGTTGCGGGTCACGCCGTCGATGGCTTTATGGACCGCCTGGTGGAGGTCGCCGTCGCCCTGGCCTTCCTCCGGCGCCTCAGCAACACGGTCGCAGAGCGTCCAGACACGCTGGATGAACTTCCACGCGGCCTCGGCCCCGGCTGCCGTCCATTCCACATCGCGTTCCGGCGGGCTGTCGGACAGCACAAACCAACGCGCCGTGTCGGCGCCGTATTGGTCGATGATGTCGTCCGGATCGACCACATTGTTTTTGGATTTGGACATCTTGGCCGATGGCACGATCTGCACTTCTGTCCCGTCCTTGAGGAAACCGGAGCCATCGCGCAGGTCCACGTCCTCTGGGTAGTGGTAGACCGGGCGACCATCTGCACCGTCGGTTTTATAGATCGCATGGGTCACCATGCCTTGCGTGAAGAGCGCGTCAAAAGGCTCTTTCGCCGTCGAGGGCAAGTGTCCGCAAATGTGCATCGCTCGCGCGAAAAAGCGCGAGTAAAGCAGGTGGAGAATCGCGTGTTCGATCCCGCCGATGTACTGGTCCACGTTCATCCAATAGGCCGCATCCGCCGGGTTTGTCGGCGTGTCCGCCCGCGGCGCGGTGAAGCGTGCGTAATACCAGGACGAATCGACGAAGGTGTCCATCGTGTCAGTCTCGCGCTGGGCGGGCTTTCCGCAGGCGGGGCAGGGCGTATCACGCCAGTTCGGATGTCGGTCGAGCGGATTTCCGGGGATAGAGAAGTCGATGGGTTTGCCGTTGCCGTCGTCATAGGGCAGTTCAATCGGCAGGTTCTCTTTCTTCTCAGGCACCACGCCACAGGCGTCGCAATGAACGACGGGAATCGGGCAACCCCAGTAGCGCTGACGGCTAAGCCCCCAATCGCGCAGGCGGTATTGAGTGACGCCTTTGCCCCAGCCAGCCGACTCGACAAAATCGATTGTGGTCTCTATCGCCTCTGACCCAGTCGCCTCCGTCAGCCCGGCGAAATGGTCGATCCAACTGACCTTTTCGGTCTTTGGTGGGACGAATGCTTCTTTTCCAACGGGGGTTTCATCGCCAAGTGCAAAAAAGGTGTCGATCACCGGCAAATCATATTTGCGGCAAAAATCGAGGTCGCGTTGGTCATGGGCCGGGCAGGCAAAAATTGCACCGGTGCCATAGTCCATCAAGATAAAGTTGGCGATCCAGACCGGAAGTTCCCACGCAGGGTTCAGGGGGTGCTTTACCTTTATTCCCGTATCAAACCCCAGTTTTTCGGCCTTTTCCAAAGCCTCCTCGGTGGTGCCGCCCTTGGTCGCCAGTTCCCGGAAAGACTGAACCTTCGGATCATTCTTTGCCAGTTCTTTGGCCAGCGGGTGGTCTGGTGAGATGCCCACAAAGCTGGCGCCCATCAGCGTGTCGGGGCGCGTGGTATAGACCTCAATCGGGTCGCCGCCATCGACGCGGTCAAAGGCAAATTGCAATCCGCGCGACTGGCCGATCCAGTTTTCCTGCATCAAGCGTACTTTAGCGGGCCAATTGTCCAGCCCGTCCAGCGCGGATCGCAATTCCTCTGACATATCAGAAATTTTGAAGAACCACTGGGTCAGTTCGCGGCGCTCTACCTCTGCGCCCGATCGCCAACCTTTGCCGTCGATGACCTGTTCATTAGCGAGAACCGTCATATCCACCGGGTCCCAGTTCACCACAGCGTTTTTGCGGTAAACCAGATCATTTTCCAGAAAGTCCAGGAACAGCGCCTGTTGCTGGCCATAGTATTCCGGGTCGCAGGTCGCAAATTCGCGGGTCCAGTCGATGGAAAGGCCCAGCGGCTTCATCTGCGCCTTCATGGTTTCGATGTTGCTGTAGGTCCAGTCCTTCGGGTGGCCTCCCTGGGCCATTGCCGCGTTTTCGGCGGGCATACCAAAGGCGTCCCAGCCCATGGGGTGCAGGACGTTGAAACCGTTGGCGGATTTGTAGCGGGCGATCACGTCACCCATGGTGTAGTTGCGTACGTGGCCCATGTGGATGCGCCCGGACGGGTAGGGGAACATCTCTAGCACGTAGTACTTTTCGCGGCTTTGATCGGTTTCGGCTTTAAAAACCTCTGCCTGATCCCAAGCGGCCTGCCATTTCGGCTCTGTCACCTTGGCGTTGTAGCGTGCCATTTTACGTGTCCTTACACATGAAAAGCGCCGGGTGTTGCCCGGCGCGTTAAGCTTTTCGGGCCCGGATTGCGGGCGTTATAGGTTGTTCTGGCGCACGCGCAACTGGCGGGCACGGGTCAGGATAGCGTCCTCAATCCGTCGCTGAACTTCGGCGCTGGCGGGACCGCCTCGTGTTTGTACGGATACTTTCAGAGAACGCGCATCCAGCGCAGGATCTTGTACCAGCACCGTGGCGCGATACAGCCGTGATGACCCCGGCGCGCGACCCCAGCCAAACACCATCACGCCAGAGAACGGATCAGCGCTTTCCAGCGGCAAGAATCCGAGCGTTTCCAAAGACGCGTTCCAAAGGAATCGGTTCACCCGAATATTGATATTTTGATCAGGTGAAATGAATGAATCCAACAGAGATGGCTGGTTTGGGCCGTTGTCTTCACCCAACGCACGCAATTGCGCCCCACCGCCGGGTGCTTGGTTAGCCGCTGTTTGTTGGGCTCTGCCACCGTCTCCGTTGCGGAAAAAGTCAGATGCCCCTCGGGGAATCGCACCGCAGCCTGCAACGCCTACGCACACCAATCCGGCTAAAACCGCTGAAAAACACCGATTAAGTACCATGAACCGCCCCGTAACGCCTGTCGCAAAGACCTCTATCGGCTGGAACAACTGCCGACAAGAGATTTTAAGTTGACTGCCTAGGTGAGCGCGCAGCCACCTACAAAGAAGTGAACAAATACCACTGTGACATCAATGCACCAATGGCAGCGTGTTTAATCCAAACCAGCCTGGCCGCCTTGAATTCAACCGCCACAAGGCAGAGAACTGGCGCACTCTGTTCGGAAACCTCGGATAGAGGTGCACCTTAAACCTAACGAGGGAATAACCATGAAAAAGGTTCTCTTCGCGACCTCCGCACTTGTCGCATGCGCCGGAATGGCTGCTGCTGAAGTGACAGTTGGCGGTTCTGGTCGTATTGGTCTGGTTTACAACAACCAGAAAACCAACGGCGTGAAAAACAATGCGCTGGCCACAACTCGCGTTGAAAAGCGGATGACTATCAACATCGACGGTTCCGGTTCAACTGACGTTGGCCTGGACTTCGGTGGTCGTATTCGGATCCGTTCCGACGAACGCGCGGGCTCCGCAGTTGCTGCAGCAAACGTTTGGGTCGGCAACGACACCTTCCGTGTGACTGTTGGTAACACTGACGGCGCTATGCTGAACCGGATCAACTACTACCAAGGTTCTGTTGGTCTGACCGGTCTGCACTGGGCAAACGTATCCTTCAACATCGGTACTCGTCGCTTCCTGCTGAGCTCGTACAGCTCCCGTGGTGGCGCGACTGCTGACGTTGTACGTCTAGACTTCAACGTAGGCGGCTTCGGTGTGTCCTTGTCGACAGACCAAACCGGTACTACGCTTAAGACACCAGCTCGCCCAGGTAGCGAATCTGCAATCGCAGCTTCCTACAACTTCGGCGACTGGACTGTTGCTGCTGGTTTCGCGAAAAACGTGAACAACGCAACAACCGGTCCTGCTGAGCAAGACATGACATCGATCTCGATCTCCGGTTCCATCGGTGACTTCGGTGTTGGTCTTGGTTGGTCCGACATCAAGAAGGCGCAAAACGCCAACAACGGTGGTAACAAAGTTGTCTTGTCCGGTTCCTACAACTTCGGCGACACAACTGTGACTGGCTTCGTTGCTCGTACGTCCGCTGACGTTGCTGGCACCATCGGCTTCGCAGCTGGTAAAAAATCCGAAACTGAAGTTGGTCTTGGCTTCACCCACTCGCTGGGCGGCGCTACTCTGGCAGGCGGTATCTCCCGCAACTTCCAGAAGAACATCCAAGCTGACGTTGGTATCCGTTTCTCCTTCTAAGCAACGCTTAGTAGGGTAGACATTGAAGCAGGGCCTCGGCCCTGCTTCTTTCGTTTTGGGCTTGTTTTAACCCGCACAGCTTGCCAAACCGCGCATATGTCTTTGATCGAAATCAAAAAACGCATCGCTGATGCCGAAGTTGCGGCCGGGCGGGATGAAGGTTCCACCACTTTGTTGGCTGTCTCAAAGGTTCAACCCAACGAACGGGTCGAAGCTGTGCTAACCGAAGGCCACCGGGTTTTTGGTGAAAACAAAGTGCAAGAAGCGCAGGGCAAATGGCCCACCTTTCGCGAGCAATTCCCAGGCGTAGATCTGCATCTGATTGGACCGTTGCAAAGCAACAAGGTCAAACCGGCCGTTTCCCTCTTTGATGCTATTCATTCGGTAGACCGGCCCAAGCTTGCCCGCAAAATCGCGGATGAAGTGCAGGCGCAGGGGAAGTCTCCATTGTTGTTCATTCAAGTGAACACAGGCGAAGAAACGCAAAAGGCCGGCTGCCTCCCAGAGGAGGCTGACATTTTTGTGGCAGACTGTCGTGCGATGGGCCTGAACATTGCGGGGTTGATGGTTATTCCTCCAGTTGACGAAGAACCCAGCCTGCATTTCGCCCTTCTGGCGAAAATAGCCGCCCGCAACGGACTAGCGGGCCTGTCCATGGGCATGAGCGGCGACTTCGAAAGCGCAATTTCTTTGGGCGCGACCCATATCCGGGTCGGATCGGCAATTTTTGGGGCGCGGGTTTACTCCTAGCGCACAATTAGCCGGGACCAGGGCCGCCAATTTGCCAAAATATAGGATAGATCGCTAAGGTCGAAGGCGACACAGCCCGCTGTCGGATGCCTCGGCTTGCGCCAAACGTGCAGAAATATCGCGGATCCTGCACCTGAAACAGCATCTGGCCAATTGAAATCCGTTACAGCCAGCAAGTCATATATTGGATCCGGCCTGCGCATCGCTTCATGCCCAAAAGGATACGTGCCAAACGCATGTCGATGTGCATTGTAGTTGTTGTCCTTCGGGTCATCCGACCAGACATCACCGGGCGTAATTGGAAATCCGGGCAGTGTTTCACGCGCCATGCTGACACGGTCCGGGCGGTGCCAGATTTGCTTTAACCGCCAGACACCGCGCGGGGTGATGTTGTCGCCTTCGCCAGATTTTTCACCGATCCCGGCGCGTCCTATAGCGCAGGAAAACTGGCGCCCTTGAAACCGAGCGCCCCATCTCGTGACTATAAGGTCGTCAATTCGGGCGTTCACAAAATATGCCCGGACTTACGTGCCTTGGTTTCCAAGTAAGCTTTGTTTTCAACGGTTTGCCCCACTTTTAGAGGCACGCGTTCGGCCACGGTGATCCCGTTTTCTTCCATCCGGGCCAGCTTGGCCGGGTTGTTTGTCATCAGCCGAACAGACGAAAAGCCGAGCCCTCGCAAGATCTCTGCCCCCAATCGCAGGTCCCGTTCATCGTCTTCAAACCCAAGGCGATGGTTTGCCTCCACCGTATCAAAGCCCTGATCTTGCAACGCGTATGCGCGCATCTTGTTGGCCAGGCCGATGCCACGACCCTCTTGGTTCAGATACAGCAGAACCCCGGCACCTTCTGCGCCAATGTGATCCAACGCAGTTTGCAACTGAGCCCCGCAGTCGCATTTCAACGAGCCAATCAAATCGCCGGTGAAACACGCTGAATGCAGCCGCGAAAGTACCGGAGCATCGCGCGCAGGATTTCCAACTTCAATCGCATAGTGCTCCTCACCGCCATCGTGCTTGCGGTAAACAATTACACGGGAGTTTTTTGCAACCGACAGCGGGACGCGCGCAGAAGAGATCAAGTCGAGCGGGCTCTTCTCTACTATGTTCAGGTCAGCGAAGGTCATCTCACTTAAACCGACGGGCACTGTATCAGCTCGCGCAACCGCAATTGCCGGCAGAAGACCTGCATCTTTGCAAAGCTGCAGCATGGCTCGATGTATGTCAGCCGATCCTTCGCGAACAAAATTAAAGGGTCCTTTGATCGGCATCGCCAGGTCCAAAGACGGGTCACCCATGGCGTGAAACCAATGCACACTTGCGTCTGACGCGGCGCGGATACGTACCAGATCAACGTCGTATGCCGGGGCGGCCAACGTCTGAGCGCGCCATTTGGTCAAAGCCACCTCGACCGTACTCAACGCGCGCATTTCGGCCAATCGATCTGCCGTCAGTGTTTCGGTTGCCGCTGCAACCAAAACGTCGTCCGCCGTCTGGATTGCAACAGGCAAACCGGTGCGCAAATCAGCCCGCGCGCGCGCGCGGCGATCATATGCGGTGATCGAAAAAGCCATTTTCAGCCTTGCTTTGAAACATTTGACCACCTCTTGTTACACTTGCGGGTCTAGAAGTGAAACAATCCATGCGTTTCTGACACATGCCCGTGAGCCACGTTGCCTCCGGCCCAAATTCGCAACATTTTTAGCGCAACAAGGGAGCCCACCCGATGAGCAATGTGAAAAAGATTCTTTTGGTCGATGACGACGAAGACCTGCGCGAGACACTGGCCGATCAATTGGTGCTCACAGAAGAATTTGATGTGTTTGAAGCCGAAGATGGGTCCAACGGCCTGGAACGGGCCAAGGACAGCCACCACGACCTGATCCTATTGGACGTGGGTCTGCCAGACATGGACGGCCGTGAGCTGTGCCGCCTGATGCGGAAGCAAGGCGTCAAAGCACCTATCGTGATGCTGACGGGACATGATACAGACGCGGATACGATCCTTGGGTTGGACGCGGGTGCAAACGACTATGTTACTAAGCCGTTTAAGTTTCCGGTCCTTCTGGCCCGTATCCGTGCGCAGCTTCGCCAACACGAACAGTCAGAAGACGCGGTCTTCAACCTCGGCCCATATACTTTCAAGCCGGCGGCCAAGATGTTGATAGATGAGGCGGAAAAGAAAATTCGCCTTACCGAGAAAGAGACCAACATTCTCAAGTTCCTGTATCGGAGCCAGGACGGCGTCGTTGCGCGCGACGTGCTGTTGCATGAGGTCTGGGGCTATAACGCCGGGGTCACCACACACACGCTGGAAACCCATATCTACCGCTTGCGACAAAAGATTGAGCCGGATCCATCAAACGCGCGGCTTTTGGTTACCGAAAGTGGCGGTTACCGGTTGAACGCCTGAGCAAAGTTCCCGGCGCCCGGGTTACAGGCGCAACCTCCCTGTTGAACTGGCCCGCCTTTTGGCGGGCCTTTTTCTTGCACTGTTTCGCGTGACCTCATAGCCTAAGCATATGAAGTGGTTTTTTCGCATAATTTTTGGGCTTCTAGCCGTTGTTTTTATTGTGCTTTGTGGGTTTCGCGGAGCCGCCATATTGCGCGAAACTACTCCGTTAGAGGTTTTACGGCCTGACACCGGACGCCTTATCGAAACTGCTCTGGGCGGCGTGTTTGTGACGACAACCGGCGACCAAGGCCCGCCCTTGCTAATGACTCATGGGACCGGTGCCTGGGGTGGGTTGTGGCAGGAAACGGCAGATGCATTGGCCGCAGCCGGATACAAAGCACACGCGATGGATGTCCCCCCTTTTGGATTTTCTGAACGCGCAGCTGACTGGGATTACCGCCGCCAAGCACAAGCCGACAGGATTTTGGCCCTTGTCGCGGCCATGGGTCAAAAGCCCATCATGGTTGCACACAGCTTTGGTGCAGGCCCATCGGTTGAGGCTGTCATGAAGCAGCCCGACGCCTTTGTCGGGCAGGTGTTGGTCGCAGGGGCAGTTGCCTTGAACTCCCACGACAGCGACGCGACATTGGCCGCTCCCTTGCGATCTTCTCAACTTCGCAGGACGGTTGTTTCAGTGTCCTTGAACAACCCGCTCGTGACAAAAAGTGGGCTCGCCATGATGCTGCATAAAAAGGATCAGGCGCAGAAGCGTTATGTGGACATCTTGAAACGTCCGATGGCGGGCGAAGGCCTGACGGAGGCGTACGCTCAATGGTTGCCAACGCTTTTAACCCCGCCCAAAGACGCGCTCAGCACCCGGCCAGAGAGTTATCGGGCTCTTACCCTGCCAACGGTGCTTATCTGGGGTGACAAAGACACAATTACGCCGCTGGCACAGGGTGAGGAACTGGCCAATTTGGTCCCCGGGGCGAAGCTGGTGGTCATGAAAGATATCGGCCACATTCCGCAGATCGAAGACCCAGCGGCTTTCCAAAAAATCCTGATCGAAGCATTGGCTGGTATTTCTGCTGGCGCCGACTAGTCCGCTTGCGGTAGCTTACCCGAAAAGAGGGAGAGCAGACCCCATGCCAATCACAATTGCGACCTGGAACATCAACTCCGTCCGATTGCGGGAGCCTATCGTGCTCAAGCTGCTGGAAGAAGAAGCGCCCGATGTGTTGTGCCTGCAGGAGTGTAAATCGCCGGTCGAAAAGATCCCGACCGAGGCGTTTGCCGCGCTCGGGTATAGCCACATGGTTGCGCGCGGGCAGAAGGGCTATAACGGCGTCGCGATCTTGTCGAGACTGCCGCTCACCGATGTTGGCCACCGCGACTTTTGCGAAAAAGGTGACGCGCGCCATGTGGCAGCTTCGCTGGACAATGGTCTGATGATACACAATTTTTATGTTCCTGCTGGCGGCGATGTGCCAGATCGGGATGTGAATGAGAAGTTCGGCCACAAGCTCGATTTCCTGGCAGAAATGCGCGATTGGTTCGCGGCAGAAAGCCCCAAGAAATCGGTCCTGGTCGGTGATCTTAACATTGCACCGCGCGACGATGACGTCTGGGACCACAAAAAGCTGCTGAAGGTCGTCAGCCACACGCCGATTGAGGTGGAGCGCATGGCAGAGACCCAGGACGCGGGCGGTTGGGTGGACGTTACCCGCAAGGACATCCCGGATGGGCGGCTGTATTCATGGTGGTCTTACCGAGCAAAAGATTGGGACACTGCGGACAAAGGGCGCCGGTTGGACCATGTGTGGGTCACGCCCGATATTTCAGATGCGGCCCATTCCAGCAGGATTTTGCGGGACGCACGCGGATGGGAAAAGCCATCGGACCACGCGCCGGTTTTTGCGACGTTAGATTTATAGGGGAACGTCATGAATTTAATTACGAAACGCGCCTTGTTGTTGGGAACGGGGGCGGTCCTTGGCGGTTGGCTGGGCGCCCGATATAGCGCAAAAAACCCGGTTCTGGAGGGCACACGCGCGATCCAGCCCACGGGCGCGGAAGGCACGTTGAACGACGCTTCGCTTTTATCTGAGACACCGATTGCCAAGCATATCATGGTCAAAGAAGATCCCGGTGACGCCTTGGTCGAAAAGCTGCGCGCAGAGATGAAAGAGGCGCAAGCAGAAGGGCGCCCGATCAACATTTCTGCTGCACGCCACACGATGGGCGGGCAAGCCATTCCCCGCGATGGTACGGCGATTACGATGGAAACCGACTTTTTTGAGCCTGACACGGACCAAAGCGCTTATCGGTGCAGCTCTGGCCTGCTCTGGTCGTCTGCGATTGCCCAGATGGACGCCATCGGGTTTTCCCCGAAGGTCATGCAGTCCAACAATGACTTTGGTATCGCCAGCACATATTGTGTGAATGCGCATGGCTGGCCGGTCTCATATTCCGGCATGGGATCCACTGTAAAAAGCCTGAAGATGCTGCTTGCAGATGGGGAGTTAGTGACCTGTTCGCGAACGGAAAATGCGGATCTGTTTAATCAATCTATGGGTGGCTACGGGCTGACCGGGCTGATTACAGAGATGGACGTGGAAATGGTGCCTAACCAGCGTCTCGTCCCGACCTTTCAGGAAATGCCGGGGGAAGATTACGGCCCCGCCATGGTCAAGGCGCTGACCGACCCGGACGTGAACATGGCCTACGGGCGGTTGAACGTGGATCGGGGGGAGTTTTTCTCTACCGCGCTGCTGACAACCTACAAACCGGCTGCGGATCAGGAAAATCTGCCTGCGGCGGGGACCAGTGGATTCGTGTCCAAATTCGCCGCGCGTGTGTTCCGTGCGCAGCTTGGGAATGAGACAATGAAAGACGTTCGCTGGTGGGTGGAAACGGACCTTCAACAAATGGTTGCGGACGGGGAGACGACGCGCAACAGTCTGATCAACGAGCCGGTGAAGACCATTGATGACGGTGATCCGAACCGTACAGACATCTTGCATGAATATTTCATTCACCCGGACCGTTTTGCGGATTGGGTGAAGCTGTGTCGCCTAGTGATTCCAGGCAGTTATCAGGAAATGCTCAACATCACGCTGCGCTTTGTGGCGCAGGACGACGAAAGCTGGCTGAGCTATGCACCGACGGACCGGATCGCCTGCGTAATGCTGTTCTCACAGGAAATGACTGAACGGGGTGAGGCCGATATGGCCCGGATGACACGCGAGTTGATTGAGGGCACAGCCGCGCTGGGCGGCAGTTACTATCTGCCTTACCGGTTGCACGCGACACAGGATCAGTTTGAACGCGTCTACCCCCGCGCGCGTGAGTTTGCCGCCGCGAAACGGGCGATTGATCCGGGCGGGCTCTTCCGAAATGCCCTTTGGGATACCTATATGGCTCAGATGTAAGGAGGTTCGCATGTCCCTAATCCGAAAGATCTGCCTTGGCTATTTTGTGATCCTGGCCCTTGTGGCGACGCTCAACTACATCCCCGGTCTGACGGATGCGGAAGGGCGAACCTTTGGCATCTTTGCTCTCGATATTTTTGATGACAGTTTGCACGCGGTCTCAGCCCTATGGGCACTTGCGGCTGCACTGGTAAGTCACCGCGCTTCATGGATATTTCTGACCTATTTCGGGGCGGCCTACTTCATTGACGGGCTCATCGGAGTTTATGCCGGATCAGGCATCTTGGACTTCGGCATCTTTACCTATGGAATCCTAGATCAGAGCCTGATTTTCAACATTCTCGCCAGCTTGCCGCATTTGGCGCTGGGCGGGTTCGCATTGATGGCCGTATGGGTTTGGGGCAACCGGACATGAACTTTCTCTGGCGCTGGATAAAACGCGGGATGCTGGCGCTTATAGTGCTGGTTCTGCTGTTGCTGGCGCCTGTTGGGTACACCCATTTCGCATGCCGTGGGGACGCAGTGGAAACTGCCAACACCCCCGTGATTGATGCTGAGCATCACCGGGCACCGGCGGCGACTTATCTGACCTATCCGGAATGGCACATCGTTTTTGCATACGATGACTATGCAAGGGTCATCGCAGAACAGGATCCTCACTCCTTCGGCTATATCAAAGCAATTTCAGGGTTTTGGGGCGCGCTTTGCAACCTGACGGAGGTGTCTGATGCTGCCGGGGGTGCGCCGGAAACCCAGCGGATGGTCTATGTAATTGGCGTCAGCTTCACGGCGGAACTCCTCGCCAAAGCGGCCTATGAAGAGACTATTGGCCGCCTTGTGGCGCTTTTCCGTGGCACCGACCGTGCAGCGGCTGATGACACGTCGGCCCAACAGGCGCGGGACTATGCCGACTTCCTGCACCAAGTCCCCTGGTACAAATACGATTTCGACGCAGATGCGGGAGAGCTGTCAGAAACGGGTGATGGTTTCCGCAACAGGGAACGCCGGTTTGCGCTGGGCCTGGAATACGGGGTAAAGCAGGCTTACGCCGGTGTTATCGCCAAAGCGGTGGAGGCTGTTGGCCCGGCGGACTTGACCATTCGGTCCGTGGTCACTGGCATCCCCGTGGAAGAATTGCGTGATCTGGGTGATGTGACAATCATCGCGGCCATGCCCGATGGGGTGCAAATAGAAACGCCGCGCTACGCTGCCTTCACGGAACTTTTAGAAAAGATCGCGGCGTCTGATGGGCAGATCGTGGAAATCGCTGGCAACACTCGCATTATGGTCACAATCACCGGCGATGAGGCCCCTCCGGCGCTGACCTACGGGACAGTTCTGGCTGAATTGCAACGGCAAGGGTACAATGACACCCGTTGGTTGCTGGATCTGCCGCTGAACCGTTTGGCCGATCTGATAAACATTTTGGAGGCGACAGATAGCGCGCGTCTTGAACATATCTTTGATTATTAGCGCCATTCTGGCCGCTTGGATCGGGCTAAGCGCGGCCGTCATGGCGCTGACGGACGCAGCACCCGGTGCCTGGGTTGTTATGCCCAGCGATGCGTTGATGCAGAACCTACCAGACGGGGCCGCGGTGACGGATGTGGACGGCGTTACGGTGACGTTGAAAAGCGCGCCTGGGCTGACGGCAGATCTTTACGCAGCGGGCGCGTGGCTTGTTTTGCCAGCAGGATTGACCGGCTGCCTTCGCCCGCCAGAGGATTTTGCCAAAGGTTGATCGCTTGTCAGGGCATGCGGCATCGCCTACATGCCCCTCAACCAAGCAGATGAAAGAGGTCCCGCTATGGAACTCAACACCAACCCGCCAGAAGACCTGATCAAAGACGCATCTGAGGCCACCTTTATGGCTGATGTGATCGAAACCAGCCAGGAAGTCCCCGTTATTGTGGATTTCTGGGCGCCATGGTGCGGGCCGTGCAAAACGCTTGGCCCGGCGTTGGAAGACGCGGTGACGAAGGCAGGTGGCAGGGTCCGGATGGTCAAGGTCAACGTTGACGAAAACCAGATGCTTTCCAGCCAGCTGCGCATTCAGTCGATCCCGACTGTATACGCGTTCTTTCAAGGCCAGCCAGTGGATGCTTTCCAGGGGGCTTTGCCGGGGTCAGAAATTCAGGCCTTTGTCGACAAGATTGCGGCGCTTGGACCAGAAGAGGACGGTGGGCTGGACGACGCCGTGGCAGCAGCCGAAGAGATGTTGGAAGCAGGCGCCGCTGTTGATGCGGTCGAAACCTTTGCTGCCATTCTGGGAGAGGCGCCGGAACATGCTGGAGCCTACGCTGGCTTGATCAAAGCGCATCTGGCAATGGGTGAAACTGAGCGGGCAGGTGAGTTACTGGCATCCGTTCCAGAGGTAATTGCCGACGATCCGCTGGTGTCTGCCGTGCGTGCGCAGGTGGAACTGGCAGCTCAGGCCGAAGAAGCCGGGGAAACTGCAGAGCTTCGCGCCAAGTTGGACGCCAACGCGGATGACCACCAAGCGCGGCTTGATCTGGCCATCGCACTGCATGCGGGCGGCGATACAGAAGCGGCCATTGATGAACTGCTGGAACTGTTCCGCCGGGACCGGGAATGGAACGACGCTGCGGCGAAAACCCAGCTTTTCACCATTTTCGACAGCCTCGGGCCGCAAGACGAAATTGCCCAAAAAGCGCGCCGACGCCTGTCGTCGATGATTTTTGCCTGATTGCTTTGACCCGTTGCCGGGCTGCAAGGCCGGGCTATATCGCCGATCATGAAGAACCTTATAGACCTGCCGAAGTCTGTTCCAGTCTTCCCCCTGCCCGGAGCACTGTTGCTGCCCCGCGCACGGCTGCCGCTGAATATCTTTGAGCCGCGCTATCTGGCGATGTTGGATGACGCTTTGTCATCGCAACACCGGCTGATCGGCATGGTGCAGCCCCGTGACACGCCTAATGGCGAAAAAGGGTGCCTGCACAAAATTGGCTGTGCCGGTCGCGTGACTTCTTTTTCAGAGACCGAAGATGGAAGATATCTGATCACCTTGTCAGGCGTCAGCCGGTTTCGGATCGCGGACACGAACGAGGGGTTCAAACCCTATATCTGCGCCGACGTGCAGTGGGACAGTTTTTCCAGCGATCTGGCGGGTCCGCGTCCGGATCATGAATTTGATCGGCCGAAGTTTTTGGAGCTGTTGGGTAAGTTTTTTGAGTCTGCCCAACTGCACACCGATTGGGACAGCCTGAAAGAAGCTGACGAAGAGCTGTTGATTAACAGCCTGTCCATGCTGTGTCCGTTCGCGCCGGAAGACAAACAAGCCTTGCTGGAGGCGCCTTGCCTGCAATCGCGGCGCGAAACGCTGACCACGCTGATGGAGTTCGAACTTGCCGGTGGCATGGACGAAGACAGGCTGCAATGACCGGCGGTGGTTCTTTTGATCCAAAGACAGTGGAGGCGCTGGTCTGCCCAGTGACCCACCAGACACTGTCTTTCGACGCAGAGCGGCAAGAACTGGTTTCAAAGGCCGCGCGCTTGGCATTTCCCATTCGGGGCGGCATCCCGATCTTGTTGATGGATGAAGCGCGCGAGCTTGATTGAGGCGGCGCGTCCCGGTTGGGGCGCTATCAAACTAAACTGCGCGCCCCTGCATCAATCGGGGCAGGTCACCGGTCAACCCAGCAGCCTCCCGAATAAAGCTTCGCCGCAACGAAGGGGCGTTGTTAACGGCACTTAAACCAAAATCACGCAAGGCGCGCAGAGTTGGATTGTCGTTGGAAAACAGACGATTGATGCCGTCCGTCGCCGCTGCAAGCCCTGTGGTGTCGAACCGGCGCCAAGTCTCGTACGGCTTGAGGGCGGTCATCGTGCCGATGTCTTCGCCCCGACGTGCCGCATCTGACAGCACGTCTGCCAGCGCGGCCACATCACGCAAACCCAAGTTGAGGCCCTGCCCAGCAAGCGGGTGAATGCCGTGGGCGGCATCTCCAGCCAATGCCACACGCGGTGCGATGAACCGTGCGGTCAGGGACAGCCCCAAGGGGTAGAGGAACCGCTCACCGGTTAATTTGATATCACCGAGAAACTCACCAAAGACCGGGCGCAGTGCGTTAAGATAGCCCGCCGGCGTCATCGCATGAATTTCTTGCGCATTTGTTAGATCTTCCGTCCAAACGATCGACGACCGATTGCCCGGCAAAGGGAGTATGGCCAGGGGACCTGATGGCAAAAACAGTTGGTGGGCGATCCCATGATGCGGTTTTTCATGATCAACCGCGCAAACCAGCGACGCTTGGGTATAATCCCAGCCATTGCGCCGAATGCCTGCGCGCTGGGCCACGCCACTGCGCCGCCCGTCACACCCTACCAACAAACGCGCCCGAAGCGTTTTGCCGTTAGCGAAGGTGCATTCAATTCCGCCGGGCTCCAGCGTTTGATATGTCACCGACTGGCCGCTGATCAGGTTTATGCCGGGTTCTGCTTTGGCCGCGTCAATCAGGGCCGCCCGCAGGTAACGGTCCTCAACCATGTGGCCCATCGGCCCTTCGTCGATTTCGCGGTGATCAAAATGCAGGTGATGGGGGGACGCACCTTCGCCGGGACGGCCATCAGATACCTTGATGTCCAGGATAGGTTGGGCGTGGTCCGTCAGACCTTGCCAGACACCCAGGGCCTGCAACATACGCACGCTGGTCAGGGCCAAGGCATACCCGCGCCCGTCGAATTTTTTCGAGGCGCGTTTTGCCGCTGGCAGGGCATCTACGATTGTTACCCGCAAACCGATCCGCGCCAACGCCAAACCCAAGGCAGGACCGTTCAGCCCGCCGCCTACAATAATGATATCAGCATCATTCTTCATATGGCCCATGTTGGGCCGTTCAGTGGGATTGTCCATGCGTGAATGCGCCGCTACGGTCCTGCGAGGGTAACGGAGGCTTCCATGGCGGACGAATGGCGTTGGACGACAGCAGCGGATCTGGGACGTGGTATCGCAAGCGGTGACATTGATCCGGTGTCGTTGGCGGAATGTTATCTCGATGCTGCCCGGACCGATCCAGCTGCGCCGTCCACCTATGCCCGTCTAACCGAAGATCGCGCAATGGCAGAGGCCCGCGCCGCCCGTCATCGCGCGCAGTCGGGCACACGGTTAGGCCTGCTTGATGGGGTGCCCATCAGTTGGAAAGACCTATTCGACACCGCAGGGGTTGGGACAGAGGCAGGGTCTGCCCTGCTCAAGGGGCGAGTGCCAGATCAGGATGCGGAATGCTTGGCCGCCGCCACAGCACGCGGCACCGTGTGCCTTGGCAAGACCCATATGACGGAACTGGCGTTCTCCGGCTTGGGTTTGAATCCGATCACAGCAACGCCGCCGTGCGTGAACAACCGGGACGCGGTTCCCGGCGGCTCCTCTTCGGGTGCAGCAACAAGTGTAGCCTTTGGTTTGGCCGCGGTGGGCATTGGGTCGGACACAGGCGGGTCGGTGCGCATCCCGTCGGCTTGGAATGATCTTGTGGGGCTTAAGACGACATCGGGCCTTATCTCGCTGAAAGGCGTGGTGCCGCTGTGTGAGACCTTCGACACCGTGGGCCCGCTTTGCCGGTCTGTGGAAGATGCGAGCCTTATGCTGGAGGCGATGACCGGCATTTCTACGGACCTGACCGGGGCTGACCTGAAAGGCCGCCGATTTGGCATTTGTAAATCCATTGCTCTGGATGATCTCGATGCGCCGGTTGCCAAGGGTTTTGAAATGGCCTGTGCCCGATTGGAAAGTTTCGGCGCAAAATTGGAAAGCGTTGAATTGCCATCCGTGGAAGCTGTGATGGGGGATTCCGCCGTTCTGTTCACCGTGGAGGCTTACAGCCAATGGCAAGATGAAATCGAGGCAAACGGTGATGTCATGTTTTCGGAAATCCGGTCCCGGTTTGAAGCCGGATTGCAGTTTTCGGGTGTCGACTACATGCGGGCGTTCAAAAAAATGATGAAGCTTAGGCAGGATTACCTTGTCGAAACAGCGGGTTTTGATGCGATCCTGGCGCCCACGTCACCGATTATGCCGCCGAACAAAGACCGGTTGTCTTCGGATGGCGACTACTACGTGCGGTCTAATCTTTTGGCTTTGCGCAATACGCGGATCGGCAATTTGATGGGGTTGTGCGGGCTTACTCTGCCATCCGGCATCAAAAGTGCCGGGTTGATGATGTTGGCGCCGCCGATGCAGGAACGACGGCTGCTTCGGTTGGGTGCGGCAGCGGAAAAAGCGCTCCGTTAACGGATTGTTGGTGTCAGTTCAGGGCCATTGCCAAAAAGCCACATTTGTTGCTGCGCCGCCAACGGGTGCTAGCGCAAGCCACCAAAATCTTTAGGATAAAGTTGAACGGGGCGATTTACAGACCCTGATAGACCTGAGGCAGTCATGCAGTTTCCCGAGCGGTTTTCAAACCTGCCGGCCTACGCTTTTCCGCGCTTACGCGCCTTGTTGGATCATCACCAACCGGGGGGTGATGTGCTGCATATGACCATTGGGGAACCGAAACATGCCTTCCCGCCTATGGTCACAGACCTGATCACCAAACACGCAGCCGGTTTCAACCAGTATCCGCCCAACGACGGCGCGCCGGAGCTTTTCCAAGCAATTACGGACTGGGTTTCAAGGCGTTACGACGTGCAGCTTGACCCTGCCACGAACCTCTTGTCGCTGAATGGCACGCGTGAAGGGCTGTTCAATTCGTGCATTGCACTTTGCCCGGAAGCCAAAGGTGGCAAGCCCGCTGTGCTGGTTCCGAACCCGTTTTACCCGGTATATGCCGTTGCAGCCGCCGCAGTGGGTGCCGAGCCTGTCTTTCTACCGGCCATTCGCGAAAACGGATATCTTCCAGATTATTCAGCACTTTCTGACGATATCTTAAACCGCACCACCATTGCCTACATTTGTTCACCATCAAATCCGCAAGGGTCTGTTGCCACCATGGAATACTGGCGCGATCTACTGACCTTGGCAGAGAAATATGATTTCCGCGTATTTGCTGATGAATGTTACGCGGAGATTTACCGTACCGATCCGCCGCCAGGCATTTTGCAAGCTGTCAAAGAAATGGGGACAGATCCGGATCGGGTCATTGCATTCCATTCGCTCTCAAAACGGTCGAATCTACCGGGCCTTCGATCCGGATTTGCTGCCAGCGGGCCGAACACCATCGCCGCGCTCAAGCAGTTGCGGAATTATTCTGGTGCGCCATTGCCATTGCCGTTGCAACTGGCCGCGGCAGAGGTCTGGGCGGACGAAGAACACGTGATCGAAAATCGCGCGCTCTATCAGGAAAAATTTACGGTAGCTCAGGACATCCTGGGCGATGTGGGCGGTTTTCAGCTGCCGGAGGCAGGGTTCTTTCTTTGGATGCCTGTCGAAGACGGCGAAGCCACGGCGTTATCTCTTTGGCAGCAATCTGGTGTCAGGGTCCTGCCGGGGGCGTATTTTGCAAGGGAAAGCGGGGGCAGCAATCCGGGCGCAGGGTATATCCGCGCCGCTATGGTTGCACCGCTCGACGAAGTGGCACACGGGCTGACACAGATCCGCCGCCACGTGTACGGAAGGGGTTAAGGGATGGCTTATCAATCGCGGACGCGTGACCCGCTGTTGGAAGCGCATATGCAGGATGCAATCCGCAAACGCGGGTCGGAGCTTATGGGTCTGGCTGCAATTGCGTTGGCGGGCATCTTTGCTGCGATGTTGTGGAGCTATTCGCCGACTGACAGCGGCATAAACTCCGCGACTTCCGGCCCGGTGCAGAACTTACTCGGCACAGCTGGCGCTGCGTTTGCCAGCCGTTTGATGCTGACGCTGGGGGCTGCATCCTGGGTGTTTCCGGTATTGTTGGCAGTTTGGGGTGGGCGTTTTGTGATCCATATGGGTGACACCCGGCTGTTCGGTCGCGCCATAATGATCCCTGTCTTCATCGCGGCATCTGCCGTGTTTTTGGCGGCCAATATCCCACCCGCCATGTGGGTGCATGATTTTGGACTAGGCGGACTGGCTGGCGATGCTGCGCTTGGCATCCTTATGGACCTGGTTCCTATTGGCATCTCCATGAGTCTCTTCATCTTAACCCTTGTTTTGGCTGGAATTTTTATCGCAAGCGGTTTGTTCGCCTTGGGGTTCACCCGGTTTGAATTATACATGATCGGCCGTACCATTCTGATTGCTGTTATCCTTACATACGCGTCCATCGTGACCGTTCTGGCGTACTGTTTGCGCGGCACGGCCTGGGGCGCAGCCAAGGCACAAGAACAGATCGCGGCGCGGCGCCAAGCGCGCGAAGAAGATGACATGCTTGCCCGCGTAATGCGTGAGCCAGAAGCGGAGCCAACAGGCCAAGCGCCGGTGGATAAACCGCGCTCCACTTTCCGGGTGCAACTGCCGAAATTTTCGGTCCCATCGTTCCGTAAGGCGGAAGAGGATCAGGTTGTCGAAGAAGACATTGATATCATGGCAGAAGAGGACACGACGGAAGAAGACCGTGTGCGCGCCCGGATCAATGATGCCATCAAATCAAAAGTCCTGCGTGCCCGCACCCTTCGCGTGCCTCGCGAAGAGCCGCCGGTGACGGAAAACATCTTCCGTGACACTCCAGATGAACCGGCAGGGTTCCATGAAGAACCGGAATATACCGCCACGCCAGCCACTGAAGACGTGGCAGCGTTTGCCTCTATCCGCACGGATACCCCGGTCGATGTGAAGCCAAGCGGTATTGTCCGTCAGCGCACCAAAAAGCCGCAGGAAAGTCAGCGTGCCAAGGCGGAGGCACAACCGAGCCTCTTCAAAGAAAAGGCTGCGGCGCATTATGAAACGCCGCCGCTAAACCTGTTGCAGTCGCCATCGACAATCGTGCGCCATCACCTGTCCGACGAAGCGTTGGAGCAGAACGCGCGGATGCTGGAAAGCGTGCTCGATGACTACGGTGTTAAGGGTGAGATTGTTTCGGTACGTCCCGGTCCTGTTGTCACTATGTATGAGTTGGAGCCTGCGCCGGGCCTAAAAGCCAGCCGTGTCATAGGTTTAGCCGACGACATTGCCAGATCCATGAGCGCACTGAGCGCACGGGTGTCCACCGTTCCAGGACGCTCGGTAATTGGTATCGAACTGCCGAACGAAAATCGCGAAACCGTACTGCTGCGTGAAATTCTGGCCAGCCGTGATTATGGCGACGGCGATCAGTCGCTGCCTTTGGCACTTGGCAAAGATATCGGTGGCAAAGCGATTGTCGCCAACCTGGCCAAAATGCCCCACCTGTTGATCGCCGGGACCACCGGGTCCGGTAAATCTGTTGCCATCAACACCATGATCCTGAGCCTGCTGTACAAGCTGACGCCGGATGAATGCCGGATGATCATGATCGACCCAAAAATGTTGGAATTGAGCGTTTACGACGGCATTCCACACTTGCTCAGCCCGGTTGTGACCGATCCCAAAAAGGCGGTCGTCGCGCTGAAGTGGGTCGTGTCCGAGATGGAAGAACGCTATCGCAAGATGTCCAAAATGGGCGTTCGCAACATCGGCGGGTACAACAATCGGGTCGAAGCGGCCTTGGCGAAAGGCCAGGATTTTGAGCGCACAGTTCAGACCGGTTTTGACGATGAAACTGGCGAACCGATCTTTGAGACGGAGCATTTCACCCCGGAAAAGATGCCGTTCATCGTCGTTATCGTGGACGAAATGGCCGACCTGATGATGGTCGCGGGTAAAGAGATTGAGGCCTGCATCCAGCGTCTGGCGCAAATGGCGCGGGCGTCAGGTATTCACCTGATCATGGCCACCCAGCGCCCGTCTGTGGACGTGATTACCGGTACGATCAAAGCGAACTTCCCGACCCGAATTTCCTTCCAGGTCACCTCCAAAATCGACAGCCGCACCATCCTTGGTGAAATGGGCGCCGAACAACTGTTGGGTATGGGTGACATGCTTTACATGGCAGGCGGCGGCAAAATCACCCGCGTGCACGCACCTTTTGCCAGCGACGAAGAGGTGGAAGAGGTTGTGAACGCGCTTAAGGCCTACGGTCCGCCTGAATATGTCGGTGGCGTTGTCGAAGGCCCGTCTGATGAGAAAGCAGATAGCATTGATGCGGTGCTCGGGCTGGGCGGTAACACGAACGGTGAAGACGCGCTTTACGATCAGGCCGTAGCCATCGTTGCCCGTGATCGGAAATGTTCGACCAGCTACATCCAACGCAAATTGTCGATCGGCTACAACAAGGCTGCCAAGCTTGTGGAGCAGATGGAAGATGAGGGCGTCGTGAGCCAGGCAAACCATGTAGGAAAACGCGAAATCCTGGTGCCAGAGGCTTGATCGCTGGCCTGATGATCGGCTTTCCGCCTATCACACGGTTGTTTCATTGTGTCGGCGGAATCCATGCCTATATTGCGGGTCATGAATCGTAGAGAGTTTCTTAGCACCGTTGCCGCGACTACCGCTTTGCCACTCGCCAGCCCGGCATTGGCGCAGGCCAAGATTTCCATCGCAGAGCTTAACCGTTACCTTAACAGCCTGAAAACGGCGAAGGGTTCGTTTGTACAGATCAACCCGGACAAAACCTTGTCGCGCGGTACTTTCTATCTGTCCCGCCCCGGTCGTATGCGTTTTGAATATAAGCCGCCGAACAATGCACTGGTGGTGGCTGGCCAGGGTCGTTTGGCCGTGTTTGACGGCAAGTCGAACCAGGGACCGCAACAGTATCCGCTGCACCGCACACCGCTGAGCATTATCTTAAAACGCCAGGTCAACCTGGGTCAGTCTGGCATGTTGGTGGCGCATCAATCCGAAGGTAATGCGACCAGCATCACTGCACAAGATCCTGAGCACCCTGATCAAGGACGGGTCAAACTTCTGTTCACAGACAGCCCGACGGAACTGCGCCAGTGGATTGTCACCGATCAAAGCGGCCGCAAAACGACGGTCAATCTGGATCGGCTCAAAACCGGCGGGCGTTTGTCCGGCGCGCTTTTCGACATCGACAAGATGGTCAAAGAGGGCACAGGGCTGAACCGCTAGGTTTCATTGGCCTGTCGTGCGGTCGCGTAAACCAAAGTAGTGCCGATAACGATTAAACCTACCAGCCCAAACCCGATGCGGTATCCAAGTTCCCTGCTAAGGCCGGCCAATTCAGCCAGATCCAGAACCGCGCCAAACCCAAGTTGCATGGATGGGATCGCTACCACGGCCACCAAGCTGAACAACGCGGACCCGCGACCCAGCTTTGCGGCGGGCACGACGGCGCGTAGGTGCGCGGACAAAGCCACATGGAATTGTTGGAATGTTACCATGACAACGAATGTTACGCCGGTCAGGACCACGCCCATGTTCGGCACCAGTGCAAGCGCCGAAAAACAGGTCGCTGATCCAAACGCTGCTGCCAGGATCAAACGTTTGCGTTGGGCTGTGCGTCGTTCCAGCCAGCCAAATCCAAAAGCCCCTACAATTGTTGCGCCGTAAAACGCGAAGATAAGGCCGCCAGCCGCTTCTGGCCTAAGTCCATGGATTTCCTGAAAATATGCACTGCCCCATAAGCCAGTGATCACAACGATAGGCGCATATGCTACGATTGCCAACGTCATGATTTTTAGCATTTCGGTGGATTTCAAAAGCTCCAGATACCCTCCGGTTTCCATCACAGAATCTGCAGTTTTTTCCGGCGCTTTTGGCACCAAACGATAGATCGCCAGCGCCAAAACCACGGTCAAAACCGTAAGGACAAGGAAAACAACAGACCAAGGGGCCCGTTCAAGCGACACCGCCAGTGGATAGGTCCCCATCAGGCCGCCAATTGCGCCAAACGCCACAACCCTGCCTTGAGTGTATGCGAAGTCGCGCGCTGGGAAAGCCCGCGCAATAATCACGTTTGTGGCAGCCCCGCCCGCCGCAAAGCCGATGCCCATCAGCACTCGGGCCAACAGAAATTGAGTGTAGTCGTCGGCAATCGCAAAAACTGCTGTGCCCAAAGCCACGCAAAGTGTGGTCAGCGCCATCGTGGTGCGCGCGCCGATTTTGTCGAGCGCGGCCCCCATTGGCAGCTGCGTAACCACCGAAGCAAAAAACATGATCGCCATGACCAGGCTGATCGCCGTTGCGCCAACCGTAAGGCGTTCGATCAAAAGTGGTGTTGTGACACTGCCAGCGGCACGGTGAAATTGGCCGATGGCAAAATACCCGACCAGAATGGCCAGGATAACCCAGGTCGGAATGGAAGGCTTCATACCCACAGCCTTATGGGCCGCGCCCGAAGTTGGAAAGCGAGAACGCCTGTGCAGCCGGAAATTAAGTTATCAGATCAGCGTCTGGGACAGGTGGCCAATTGCACGGCATACATGTTGGACCGGGCCTGAACCTTATTCGCAACCTCAAGCAACCAAGCCTTGCTTTTGTAGCTGCCCCGACTGAACCCGCCGTGGCCCTGATGATACGCTAGGTACTGGTTGTAGGCGTCCGTCAGTGCCACGCCATTTTTGTCCTTGGTCTGGTTCATATACCAGCCCATGAAATCAACTGCGTCGCCAAATTCATCCCGCTTGGCAGACCGGTTGCCGGTTTCATCGCGGTACCAGTCCCAGGTCCCGTCAAGTGCTTGGCTATATCCGAAGGCAGAGCTTTGCCGCCCCATCGGGATCACGCCCAGCGAAAACTTGAACGGCGTGCGCGCGTCACCAACAAAACGGCTTTCATGGTAGATTGTGGCCATGATCACGGCTTTTGGAACGCCCCAGCGTTTTTCAACTTGCTTGAGCTCTTTCGACCAGCGCTTTTTCTCGGTCAGGATGTGGCACGCGTTGTCCAGCATCGAAGGAGGTTCGGATTTGCCGCCAGAACAAGCGGCAAGGATCAACAATAGGATCAGTGTTGTGCTGCGTTTCATTTGGTCTGCCTCTAATCCGGTCTTTGTGCCGGTCTCGTCTGCAGGGGATATTACCCGCAGGGGGGCAATATCCCAAAAGAAAAACCGACAAACCGGGGGCACCTACACGGTGATGTGATTCTTTTGCGACTGTTCAGGCCACAAAAAACGCCAGGATTATGGGTATCGTGACCACGGACAAAGCTGTGGACACAACCACAAGGCCCGCCACCTCTTCGGCGTCAGCGCCGTATTTTTCCGCCAGCAAATAAGACGTCACGGCCACAGGCGTGCCTGCTTGCAGAACCAGCACGGCAAGAGCGATTGGGCCAAGGTCAAACCACCGCCCGGCGATAAAAGCCAGGCCCGCACATATTGCGACCTTTAACAGGCCCAAGACAACGCTACGCGTTAGGTGGGCGGGTGTTAGCCGCGCCAAGGCCACGCCTAACGTGATCAGCATCAGTGGGATGGCCATTTGACCAATCAGCCGGACCGTGTTGGTCATCCAAACGGGTGTTTCCAGATCGAACCAAAGGAAAAAACCGCCAGCTATAGTGGCCCAGACCAAAGGTTCCTGGACCACCTTCAAAATGGATCCGCCACCCGACACCAACCATATGCCGAAGGTGAAGGAATAGATCCCCATTAGGGCGAACACGACCACTGCATAGCCAAGCCCAACATCACCAAAGGCAAACAGCGCCAGCGGAAGGCCAAGGTTGCCTGTATTGCCAAAAATAAAAGGCGCCAAATAGGTCTGAACGCTTAATCGCAACACACGGACCAAGGCGAAAAACGCCGCAGTAATAAGGCCGTAGGCCACTATTGTGGCCCAAACAATGTCGAGCAAGGCGGCGCGCTCAATCTCCGTTTCCATGAGTGCCACAAAAATCAGGCAGGGCACCGCAAGGGTCATGGCAAGGCGGGTTACAAACTGGACAGAATAGTCATATCCAAGCCGGACCCAGGCTACGCCGATGGACGCCAGCAGGAACACGGGCGCCACGATTTGGATAACTGTTACGAAAATACTCACGATGTGTTTCTCTAAATTTCCTTGCAAAGAAGGTGTGATTTGTTCAGACCAGTTGAAACAATCAGAGCGCGCGGTTGGTGAGTCTGCGTATTAGGGGCTACGGGTTTGTTATGCTGACAGCAGAAGCTAAATTCACAATCGGTGAAGTGGTGCGTCACAGGAAGCACCCGTTTCGCGGTGTAATTTTTGATATAGATGCCACGTTTTCCAATACGGACGAGTGGTGGGAATCGATTCCAGAAGAAAGCCGCCCGTCGAAGGAACAACCGTTTTACCACCTGTTGGCTGAAAATGATTCTTCTTACTACGTGGCCTATGTTTCTGAACAGAACCTGCTGCGCGACCTGAGTGGTGACCCGGTTGACCACCCGGAAATTCCCACAATCTTCGGGGAACTGCGCAATGGGCTTTACCAGTTGGAAGTGCAAATGAACTGACCCCGGCTCAAAAGCCCAACGCGCAACCGTCTTTGCGCGGGTCAGATCCGCCCACCAACACGCCATTGTCGTAATCAATACGGATTGCTTGTGCGCCACCGATGGGCACGTCCGGCAGCATGACTTTGTGCCCCATCTCTTGCAGGTCCTGGCGTACCGTGACCGGATAGCTCCGTTCCATCTTAAGATGTCCCTCTTCGGCAAACGCGCGCGGCGCGTCGATGGCCGCTTGCGGATCCATGCCGAAGTCCACCACGTTTGACAGAAAACGCGCGTGGCCAGTGGGCTGATACGCGCCACCCATGACGCCAAACGGCATTGTCACGCGGCCGTTTTCGCGCAGCATTCCGGGGATGATCGTGTGCATCGGACGTTTGCCGGGGTTGGCTTCGTTTGGATGGCCGTCTTCGAGGCAAAAACCAGCGCCCCGGTTCTGGAAATTGATGCCAAATTTGGATGAAGCCAGGCCAGATCCGAAGCCGTGAAAGATCGAATAAATCATTGAAACAGCGCATAAATCTTTGTCCACGACTGTCAGATAAACTGTCTCTTTGTGCACGTTTTCGGACGCTGCTTGTGCATCGGGCATTGCGCGAGCCGGGTCGATCAGTGCAGCAAGTTCCGCTGCGGTTTCTGGCGCCAGCATGTGTTCCAGCCGGGTGGTGTAGTCCATGTCAGCCACAAAACGATCGCGGGCGTCATAGGCAAGTTTCGTGGCCTCAGCCTCAATATGCACGCGCTGCTGGGACACCGCGCCGAAATTGGCTACGTCAAAATGGCCCAGAATATTTGCGAGCAGAATGGCTGTTGCGCCCTGACCGTTTGGGGGATGTTCCAGCAGTTCGACGTCTTTGTAGGTGCCACTGATCGGGGATCCCCAAGTGCAAGCGGTTACGGCGAAATCATCGAGTGTGTGTGTCGCGCCAAGGGCGTTCAGGCTGGCAACCAAGTCTTCAGCCACTTCACCTTCGTAAAAACCGGCGCGACCGTTGAGTGCGATTTGTTCCAGCACCGTCGCCTGTTGTTCATGGCGGAACATTTGCCCGGCGACGGGCGCTTTGCCACCTGTCAGATAAAATTCGCGGGCGGCACCTTGCAGATCCGGTTCCAGCATCGCCCAATCCCAAGCGCTTCGCGGTGCCACAGGCACGCCCGCGCGGGCATAGTGGATCGCCGGTGCCAGGGCCGCTTTCAGGCCCAGTTTGCCGTGTTCCGCTGCCAGCGTGCAAAAGGCGTCGACAGCACCGGGCACCGTTACCGCGTTCGCGTCGCGCAGGGGCATTTTGTCGTGGCCCATGTCGCGCATCATTGCGCCGCTCAGCCCAGCTGGCGCGCGGCCAGATCCGTTCAACGCCAGAACCTCATCCGATCCGGCCGGTTTCAAAAGAACAAAGCAATCGCCGCCAATCCCGGTCATATGCGGCTCACAAATGCCTAAAAGCACGGCTGACGCGATGGCTGCATCTACCGCATTGCCGCCGGATTCGAGCATCTGGACCGCTACTTTTGCGGCTAAGGGTGTGGAGGTGGCGCACATGCCGTTTGTGGCAAAAACGGCAGATCGTCCGGGGAAAT
Organism: Pseudomonadota bacterium; assembly: GCA_039030095.1. Taxonomy (GTDB): domain Bacteria; phylum Pseudomonadota; class Alphaproteobacteria; order Rhodobacterales; family Rhodobacteraceae; genus Amylibacter. The sequence goes on from JBCCET010000027.1 coordinate 26,858, forward strand.
GAAAATCTCGCTGGGTCATGAGCCACCTACCTAGTGCAAAAACAGCGTCAAGGAACACCGGCGGCGCACAAGCGTCAACTGCCAAAGCAATGGTGGGTGGGGTTTCCCGGCACGAGGCCCTTGGGTGGGGGCTGTAAAAGACCCCGCGCCGGGTAAGCTGTATAGCTATGAGGAAGTGTATCGGAGGTAATCAGGGCGCGACTTGGGACGAAATTTGAAAACTTTAAGGAATTCTGAGCCGTAATGTGGCAACAATGTGGATGGATCTGCGCCAAAGCGCAGGATCCGTCCATATGTTTTGAAGTCGGCGCGAAGTGGTAGCAAAGAAAAGCCCCGGTCCTGGGGGCCCAATACACGGGCTTTGAACCGGGGCGTCACTCGCTACTCACTTTACGCGCAAGACCGTTATGCCGCCGGATCAGGCCGATTCTGGGGGCGGAATGCGGCAATTTGCGGGTCATTTCGCGCCTCAAACCGGGCGACCAATTTGCATGAAATTGCTTGAAATTGCGATCTTTGCTCAGCAAAGTAGGCCCATGACACTGCACACGGTTACCCCGTTTAATACCTCTCGCCCTGTGCAAGAGAGGGTTCATTTCCACCGCACCGAACTAATGCCGATTATGTCGCTGTACGGGCGCATGGTGGCCGCAGGGGAATGGCGGGACTATGGGATTTCAGCCTTAAAAGAGGTGGCGGTCTTCTCAGTATTTCGCCGGACCGCAGAACAGCCGCTGTACCGGATTGAGAAGCGGCCAAAGCTGGCAGACAAGCAGGGCGCCTATGCAGTTGTTGGCATGGACGGACGTATATTGCGACGCGGGCACGATCTGAAATCAGTCTTGCGCGTGCTGGAACGCAAATTGATCCGCGCGGTGGACTGACCGCCTGGTGGAGCGGCTGCGCCGCACGCCTAAAAGTCGCTCCGCTCCAGATTGGGGCGCTGCCCCAACCCCCGGGATATTTTTAGCCCGAAGAAGAGAAGTCTGGGCGGCGGCGTATGGTAACGTCGCCGTTGCCGGATGCCGCAATGCGTGCGGTTGCCTGGACCAGTGGTTCGCGGACGGTTGCCATGTGGTAGCCGTTTGCATGGATCAGGAAGTCAGCGTCTTGCATCAGCCCCACGTGGCCTTTCCAGAAAATCACATCACCGCGTTGGAGTGTTGCGTCTTCGGGCAATGCTTCGCCCAGTCTTTGGGCCTGCTGATCGCTGTCGCGTGGGCACGGGATACTGGCGGTGCGCATGGCGATGTGGATAAGGCCGGAGCAATCCAGGCCGAAGGTTGAATCGCCGCCCCAAAGATAAGGCACACCCAGGAAAAGTTCTGCCACCTGAACCGGGTCCGGGTGGATTGTGTCCATTGGTTCCAGTTGGCGTTTGTGCACCCAGCCATGACCGCAGTTCAGGTAGTTGCCGGACTGGCCGTCGATATGCAGCATCGCTGCGAATGGCAGCAACATCTTTGGCCGGGTCTTCATGTCAGGTGTGGCATAGATATGGGCGCCCAAGGTAGAGACCCTGTGGGTCTTTTCCGCTTCATCTTCCAACACGTCAGCACGCACGTAGCCCACATAGCCGGACGGTTCCGCAAAGCCAAAGGCCCAGCCGTTGTGATCCTCCAATAGTGTAAAGCGATTGCCGAACAGCAGCTGGCGGTCAAGCGCGCCCCAGGGTTTGTCCATAAGGTCGGCAACCGGAACGGCCACCTGCATGCGGCGTCCTTCGGTCAAGGGGACATCCACCTGTCCCGCTAGCACAGCATGAGCGATACGGTCGTTGGCAGCCCAAAGACGACGGTCGCGGGTCATGTGTAGCGATCCTCAATCACACGCAAAACGGCGCGCGCAGACATGCAGGCGCCGCCTTTGCTGCGTCCGGGTTTGGCGGCGGGTGTCCAGCCGTAGATGTCGAGGTGGACAAATGACCGGGCATTTTCCACGAAGCGGCGCAAGAAAAGCGCCGCGGTGATGGCGCCGCCGAACCCGCCTTTGGGGGCATTGTCGAGATCTGCGATATCCGGCTCGATAAGCGGTTCATAGGGGGTCCAGAAGGGCATGCGCCACAGCGGATCTTCAGCCGCTTCGCCAGCGGTTGAAAGGGCGGTCGCCAAGGCGTTGTCGTCGGTGAAAAACGGCATCACATCGGCGCCCAATGCGACCCTTGCAGCCCCGGTCAGCGTAGCTTTGCAAATGAGTAGGTCGGGTTTTTCTTCGTCCGCGAGCGCGAGTGCATCGGCCAGCACCAGTCGGCCTTCTGCGTCGGTGTTGTTTATCTCGACCGTTTGGCCTTTTCGCGATGTCAGCACATCGCCCGGGCGAAATGCGCCTGCGCTGACCGAATTTTCGACCGCAGGCACCAGGACCCGCAGGCGGATCGGCAGGCCTAGTGTCATGATCATCTGCGCAAGGCCAATGACCGTGGCCGCGCCGCCCATGTCCTTTTTCATTAGCGCCATCGACCCGCCAGGTTTCAGGTTCAGGCCGCCGGTGTCAAAGCACACGCCTTTACCGACAAGGGTGACCTTTGGGTCTTTGGCTTTGCCCCAGGTCATGTCCAACAGGCGGGGTTCCTGATCGCTGGCCCTGCCTACCGTATGGATCAGCGGGAAGTTCTGGCGCAAAAGAGCGGCGCCTTTGGTCACCTTCACCTTGGCCTTGTGCGACTTTGCCAGCGCGCGAAAAGCATCCTCTAGTTGATCAGGTCCCATGTCCGATGTGGGTGTATTGATCAGATCGCGGGTCAAGGCATCGCCTGCGGCCACCGCCTCCAGCCTGACCGTATCCATGCCTTTTGGAGCGCAGAGCCGTGCGGTTGGCAGGTTCATATCCTTGTATCGGTCGAATGTGTAACATCCCAGCAGCCAGGATAAGGCGGCTTGTTGGGCTTCTTCACCGTTCAATCCCTCTAACCGATAGGTGCCTTTCGGCAGAGCGTTTGGAAGTGCGCCCAAATAGAGCCGGTCACGGGCCCGCGACGCGGTTGTGCCGTAGCCAAACAGCACTGCCGCCACGCCTTTGTCGCCCGGCACCTGGCACACTTGCCCCAGCCGTCCGGTGAAGCCTTGGGCCTTTGCCCAGGTGCGCATCGCGGGTTCTGCCGCCTTTAGAAACGCTGCGCAGTCCTGGGCGGCGATCACATGGATGGGGATCGCGGTTTTTGTTGGTTTGGCGAAGGTCGGTGGCATGGGCCTCAATCTTTTGGAAGGGCGGTGTTCAGGGGTTCAGACAATTTAAGATGGCTGTCGTCACGGACGTGCAGATCCAACCGAGAGAATGGGATTTCGATGTCGTTTTCTTTCAGCACATCCCAAAGGGCAAGGAAAACCTCCCCCCGTACGTTGGTCAGGCCGCCAGTGGAATCGCGGATCCAGAAGCGCAGGATGAAGTCTATGGAAGACGCGCCAAAGCCTGTGATGTGACAGACTGGTTTCGGCACTTTGACGATGCGTTTCACGCTAAGCGGTGCCTCCGCAGCGATTTTTCGCACCAGATGGGGGTCGCTGTCGTATGAGACGCCAAATTCGATATCCAGGCGGACGAGGTCGGAGCTGTGCGACCAGTTCACCACTTGCATGGTAATAAAGTCTTCGTTCGGGATCAGGTATTCGCGCCCGTCTCGGGTCAATACGCTGGCATAGCGGGCGCCCAGTTGGGTAATCCAGCCGAACGTGGAGCCCAGGCTGATCACGTCGCCGGGTTTGATGGATTTGTCGAGCAGGATGATTACGCCCGAAACTAGGTTGGACACGATTTTTTGCAGGCCAAAGCCGATCCCAAGGCCGATGGCGCCCGACAGAAGTGCCAGATTGCCGATGTCGAACCCAATAACCCGCAAGGCGATCAGAAATGCGATTGCGTAAAGCGTGACCTGCAGCGCCTTTACCAACAGCACGCGGATCGACGGCGACATATCGTCGATCCTGCTGATGCGGTTGCTGCCCTCTTTGGATAGGAACGACGCCACTGCAAAAAGCGCAGCAAGGGATAGGACAGCGGTAACAACGGTCAGCGCAGATATGCGAAGTTCGCCCACAGACAGCGCCACGCTATCAAGTGCTGTGGTAACCGTTTCGGTTATGCCGAAGATTTCGAGCGTGGCGTAAATCCAACCCACCCAGCGGACCGCTGCGCGCAGGCTGGTGGACCGGATCAATCGGCTGATGACCGCGATTATGAAAAACCAGGTCGCCAGCAGGGCTGCAATGTTCACGAAATAGCTACGCGATGGCCAGGTTACCTCTCGCATGACGTAGACGACAGACCACGCGATAATCACAAAGATCAGCAAAGACAGCCGCCGGTTGACCACGGCCAACACGCGCAACAGCCATTTTGGCCAGCCGTGAGATGCGCCCAGAAACGCCCGAACCTTTGGACGAATGACCAGGTACAGGCAGTACGAAAAGGCAGCGATGCCAAGGATAATCAGCAGCTGATAGGCCGACCAGGGCTGCAACAGGCGGTTCAACAACCGCTCCGCCATATCGATCAATTCAACGGATTGTTCCGCAAAAGTCGGCGGGGCTTCGTCGGCCGGGCTTTCCGTTGCGGCTTGGGTGTTTTCAGCCACCTCTTCTGCCGTTGTTTCCGCCTGCTCCGTCAAATCCGCCTCTGTATCGATAACTTAATTGCAAGATAACGGTTTTTCTGCATTTGGTAAGGGGGTGATGCATACAGTTTGAAAGCAAAAGTGGGCTTAGAAATGAACCGGAAAATTGGCACCTTGATAGCGGCGATTTTGCTCGCGCAATCCGCGTCGGCAGATGTGGCGCAACAGATGCGGCAATGGTGGGTCGAATGTGGGCGACAGGGGTACTGTACGGGTGAGGTAAACGGGTTTTCAAACGACAACGACGTGTTGACCTTTCGCCTGCAAAGGTCCGAGGCCGAGAACGCGCCAATACTAGTCATCGTGAAGCCGGAACATCTTGTGGCCTCAGGCAACCGCGTGACCTTTAGCGTGCCGGGGGTGTCAAAGGGGTTCTCTGGTAAGGTTGGAAATGTGAACGACGGGGAATTCAGCTATTCAGTCCCGTACGATAACCCTTTCATCGACGCTCTGCAAAAGGGGCGTGATCTTGAGATCAGCATAGATTTCGAAGGTGAACTTGGGCAGGTTACCTACCGCGTTCCGCTGGCAGGGGCGATTGAAAGCCTGACCATAATGGATGTGGCGCAACAACGACTAGGTCGGGTTGATGCGGTTGTGTCGCGTGGGATCCAGCCGGTCGACAGCTGGTCCGATATTTTCCCGAGCCAAGGTGAAGAAACAGGTGGCGAAGATATGGGCGGCCTTGTGGAAGACCAAACTGCTGTCGCTGACGATGATCAGGGCGACGCCCATATGGAAGAAGGTCCTAATGGCAGCTGGTTTGATCTGGTCTATGAACCGTCCGAATTGCCAGAGGTCGTGCGCAACTATGCCATGGGCGCGGCCGATTGCAGGGACTATGCCGCCGCAATGAACGAAATGGGTGCCGGGGTGCGCCGCGATCAGCAGGCGCGCATGTGGTATTTCGTGCCTTGCCAGATCGGCAAGGCCAATGTCAGTTACTTTGTCGTGCTGCACGACTTTGACAATGCGGTCAGCTACCGGCTGTTGGATTTCGAATTGCCGATCACTCATAACAAGCCGAATCGGATCAAGGTGCTAAATCCGTACTACGACAACGATCGCGATCTGGTGGTGGTGACACGCTACGGAAATGTGAACCGCAACTGTGGGGCTTATGAAGAACACCAATGGCAACCGAGCGACCAATTTTTGGAACTGCAGGTATACAAAGCCAAGAAAAGCTGCGGCGGCCCGCAGACCCGGCCTCAGGATTTCGCGTTGGAGTGGACAATAGATGAGATGGGTCAATAGCGGCCCAAGCCTTGCGAAACTGGGCATCAGGCGCTAATTGACACCGCTATGAAACCGATTTTTTGCATGCAGGATCACCACCGACTGCCTTCCCGTTTCCACGGTAAGGTTTGTCAGGTTGCTCCCGGCCTAGGCTGAGCCAGATAGCCGCTCTACCCAACCACCCTACAATGCGGGAGCTAGAAAATGTCCGCGCCAAAAACACTCTACGACAAAATATGGGATGCACACGTTGCTCATGAATCCGACGACGGGACATGCCTTCTCTATATAGACCGTCACCTTGTGCATGAGGTGACCAGCCCGCAGGCCTTTGAAGGGCTGCGCATGGCAAACCGCCAGGTGCGCGCACCCGAAAAGACAATTGCGGTGCCCGATCACAACGTGCCGACCACGCTTGGCCGGGACAACCCGGACCAGATGCCTGAGGATAGCCGCATCCAGGTGGCCGCGCTCGACAAGAACGCCAAGGATTTCGGCATTCACTATTACCCGGTGTCGGACGTGCGTCAGGGCATCGTGCATATCGTGGGCCCTGAACAGGGCTGGACCCTGCCGGGAATGACGGTGGTTTGCGGTGACAGCCACACAGCCACTCACGGGGCCTTCGGTGCGCTGGCACACGGGATCGGCACGTCAGAGGTGGAGCATGTGCTGGCCACCCAGACTCTGATCCAGAAGAAATCCAAGAACATGAAGGTCGAAATAACCGGGTCCCTGCGTCCAGGCGTGACTGCCAAAGACATCACCATGTCCGTGATCGGTGAAACCGGGACGGCTGGTGGCACAGGATATGTCATCGAATACTGCGGGCAGGCGATCCGCGAGTTGTCGATGGAAGGCCGCATGACCGTCTGCAACATGGCCATCGAAGGCGGCGCCCGTGCGGGTCTGATCGCCCCGGACGAAAAGACATTTGAATATTGCATGGGCCGCCCGCACGCCCCGAAAGGCGCAGCTTGGGAGGCCGCGCTGACGTACTGGAAAACACTTTTCACCGACGAAGGCGCCCATTTCGACAAGGTGGTCACGATCCACGGCCCCGACATTGCGCCGTCTGTTACCTGGGGCACCTCGCCAGAGGATGTGCTGCCCATCGACGCGGTTGTTCCCGCGCCAGAGGATTACGAAGGCGGCAAGGTTGATGCCGTACGCCGGTCGCTCGACTACATGGGTCTGGAACCCGGCACGCCCCTTTCCGACATCGAGATCGACACGGTCTTCATCGGGTCCTGCACCAACGGCCGCATCGAAGACCTGCGCGCCGCCGCAGAGGTCGTGAAAGGCAAAAAGATCAAGGACGGTCTGCGCGCTATGGTCGTGCCAGGCTCTGGCCTCGTTCGCGCGCAAGCGGAAGAAGAAGGTCTTGCCGACATCTTTAAGGATGCTGGCTTTGAATGGCGCATGGCGGGCTGTTCCATGTGCCTTGCCATGAACCCTGACCAACTGGCGGAGGGGGAACGCTGCGCGTCCACCTCCAACCGCAACTTTGAAGGTCGGCAGGGTTACAAGGGTCGCACCCACTTGCTGAGCCCCGCCATGGCTGCTGCTGCAGCGGTGACGGGTCGGTTGACCGATGTGCGGGAGATGAACTGATGGATAAATTCGAAACCGTATCTGGTGTCGCGGCACCTATGCCGCTGGTCAACATCGACACCGACATGATCATCCCCAAGCAGTTCCTGAAGACCATCAAGCGGTCAGGGCTGGGCGTGAACCTTTTTGACGAGATGCGCTACACCCGGTCTGGAGAAGAGATTGACGACTTTGTGCTGAACAAACCGGCCTATCGCGCGGCGGAGATTCTTGTCGCGGGCGACAACTTCGGCTGCGGGTCATCGCGTGAACATGCGCCCTGGGCGCTGAAAGACTTCGGCATTCGGGTGGTCATCAGCACATCTTTTGCAGACATTTTTTATAACAACTGCTTCAAAAACGGGATCCTTCCGGTGGTTCTGCCGCAAGAAGCCGTCGATGTTTTGATGGAAGATGCCGAGCGCGGGTCGAATGCCCGGATCACGGTTGATCTGGACAATCAGACCGTCTCCGCGACCGATGGAACGGAGTTCGCTTTCGAAGTGGATGAGTTCAAGAAACATTGCCTTATCAACGGCTTGGACGACATCGGCTTATCTATGCAAAAGGTCGAGGCCATCGACTCTTATGAGGCAAAAGCCGCCCAGACGATGCCCTGGCTCTAATCACCAGCGCCACCACATATGGTGGCGCCGCTTCAAAAATATGGCCATATTGTGGTGGTGCAAAGCTGCACCAGGTTCGACCTGAAAGTCCCTGATTCCACTCATATTTTCCTTAAATGAGTTGATTAACAAATCAGCTCTGGCATCTTTAAGGCAACAATAAGGCTTTAAGCCATAGAAGAACCCCAGTGGACGAGCTGGGTAGAGGACGAGGCAGTGATAACAAGGCTTGCAGGCGCATCCTTCCGTGCGGCTTTAGTGGCGGCAACGGTCATCATCCCGGCATTGATGCTGCCGGACGTATCGAATGTTGCGGCGGAGTTGGCGATCTTAAGCGGCGCTTTGGCCGCTGCTTTTGTGATTGTCGAATACGGTTTTAAAACACCTAGCTTGATCGAATTTCGGTTCGCGGCACCCTACAATCGGTTCCGGTTTGCCATGTTGGCGATCTTGCTGGCCTCGCTGACGGTCGTATTTCGTCAGACGATTATCGACGCAGGCAACGTCATTGTGGTCAGTGACACCGCATCCGCGTTGTTCCAGTTTTGGGATTTCCGCGCCTCGCCAGTGATCTTCTTCGTGGCGCTGGCGGAACCGATGGGTTCTGAGGGGCAGGTTCTGATCGGCACCGCCGCAGCGGTTGCGTTGACTGTCACTGTGGCGGCGTTGATCGTGTTCTGTTTTGTCATGCTGGCCTTTTCGTGGCCGCTGACCCGCGATACGTTCAATCTATGGATAAACATGCCGACCTTCGACGCAAAAGCGGGCGAGGCCGCCCAGGCCGGGCTGCGAAATTCCGCCTTTATGAGTTTGTTGATTGGCTTGGCGCTGCCGTATCTGGCGCCGCAAGCCGCGTTGGCCTTCATGGGGCCGCTGCAACCGGTGACGACGGGCAACAGCCTTTTCCTGGTGTGGATGATCGCGATCTGGTGCTTTGTCCCGGCGGTCAGCATTCTGCGGGCCGCAGCGCTCTACAAGGTCGCCTATCTGCTGTCGCAAGAGGATGTGCCGCAGGGCTGATAACGGCCTGCTTTTCCTTTCCGGCACTGCCTACATTTGCGGATAGTTTCCGCATCGCAACCTTCAATGCTTCCCTGACCCGAAAGGGGCCGGGTCTGCTTTTGAAAGACATCGTAAATCGCGATGATCAGGTTATGGCCGTGGCCCGGATTATCCGAACCGTGCGGCCCGATGTCCTGCTGATCAACGAACTTGACCACGACTTCGAGAACGCGGCTTTGCGAGCTTTTCTGGATCTCCTTCGGGCAGAAGATGGCGACTTCGCACCGATTGACTATCCCTACTTCTATGCACCGCCGCAAAACGTGGGCCTTCCCACTGGTCTTGATATGGACGGTGACGGCAAGCTTGGCGGTGCCGGTGACGCTCAGGGGTTCGGTCATTTCAGGGGGCGTTATGCCATGGCGCTGATTTCCCGAATGCCAATTGCCGAGGGTGCGGTGAACCTTTCTGAAATGCTGTGGCGGGACTTTCCCTCGGCGGATCGGCCTACGAATGCTGATGGCACACCCTTTCCAAATGCGCCTGCGGCGGAGGCTCAAAGACTGTCGTCCAAGGGCCATTGGGCCGTTCCCTTGCGCCACCCATCGCGCGGGGTCATCTGGGTTGTGGCAGCCCACCCAACCCCGCCGGTTTTCGACGGGCCGGAGGACGCAAATGGCAAACGCAACGCGGATGAAATCCGCCTGATTGCCAAAATGATCGAGGGCCGCGCTCCCGGTACAGATGCCCTAAAGGACGCGCCCGTTGTTGTGTTGGGGGACCTGAATGCGGATCCGCAAGACGGCGACGGTGTCAGATCCGCTATCAAAGGATTGCTGTCGCATCCCAGACTGCAGGATCCGCAACCTGCTTCGAATGGTGGGCGGGCAGCGGCGCAGGATCAGGGTGGGGCAAATGCCCGGCATCGCGGGGATCCGGGTCTTGATACCTCAGACTGGCGTGACGACCCCGGGCCGGGCAACTTGCGGGTAGACTTTGTGTTGCCATCGGTGGATTTCAAGATCACCGGCGCGGGCGTTTTTTGGCCAGCGCCGGGGGAGCCGCATGCCGAATTACTCAGCAATGGCGGCGACCGCACGTCGGATCACCACCTGGTCTGGGTCGATCTGGAATGATGCGGCTTGGGTCAAGGCCTGTGCCACCGGCGTGAATTCGAAGTCGGGCAAAAGTCGATGGAAAGCCGCGCTTTCAAGACGGTGCGGTTTGTTCCAAAGGTAGCGCATTTCTAGCAGGTGTTTGGCCAGCGGCCAAAACGGACAGGCCAGATATATCGGCAGCCATGGCATTTTGGATGGGGCGACCTGCAGGTGGTCCGCCATTTCCCGCCCCGTCAATGTGAATCCCGGAAAATTAATGCTGGTGAAAACCGGCAACGTGTCCCGCATTTTTGCCAAGTCAGCCATAGCTCGGGTAAGGTCCGGCAGATAGGCCCAGGAGTGTGGAGTATCCAAGTCACCCGGATAAGCAATTTTACCCATGCCGAGCTTGGCTGCAATCACCTGATCGAACCAATTGCCGGACGCGCGCGTATCCAGAAAGTCCCCGCCGCGCAATACAATTGTCTTTACGCCAGCGTCGCGAAAGGCGCTTTCCATTTGAATGCGGATTTGACCAAGCGGGTTGGTTGCCAAATGCCGTGTTTCGTCGGCAAAAACCTCTGGCGCATCGGCGCCGTAGACATAGACGTTGCCGGGAATAAGCACGGTTGCGCCGGATCGGCGTACGGAGTCTATTACCTGCGCCACTTGTCCGGGTACGTCTGATGCCCAACGGTCATAGGTCGGATTCCAACCGTAGACGATCACGTCGGCACCTTTTGCTGCTGACTTTAAAACATCGGACGATCGGTCGAAGCGTTGGATCTGCCAACCACGCCTTTCCAGCACGGTCGCCATCATGCTGCCGAACCGGCCTTTTGCGCCGAGGATAAGGGCTGATTGGGTCATCATTGTCTCCTGTTTTGAGTTGTGTGGAAAGATATGATGCAATTGAAAATGAATTGATATTGCCGTAATTTGGTAATTGGATATTCAAGGATGAATAGATGCAGTCTTTCGATTGGGCATTGGTTCAAAGCTTTCTGGCCGTTGCAGAAACCGGTTCCCACTCTGCCGCTGCACGTGCCACCGGGCGGAGCCAGCCAACCATCGGGCGCCACATTGAAGCGCTGCAAGATCAGTTGGGAGCAACGCTTTTTCAGCGGGGCGTGCGCGGCTTTGACCTGACACCAACGGGCACAGCGTTGATGGATCATGCAACCGCGATGCGCGATGCGGCGGCGCAGGTGAGCCTGGTTGCGGAAGGTCGCAACGCCCGGGTGGAAGGCAGCGTGCGGCTGACGGCGTCAGAAATTGTGGCTACTTACATTCTGCCGCCAATCCTTGCGGATCTGCTGGTCGCGGAACCCGCGCTGCAGATCGAGCTGGTCGCCTCCAATTCGACCCAAAATCTGTTGCGTCGGGAAGCTGACATAGCAATTCGCATGACTGATCCGACCCAGGCCGACCTGATCGCCCGCCGTGTCGGTGGATTGGAGATCGGATTTTATGCGGCCCAAAGGTACTTGGACAAACACGGCACACCCCAAGGGATCGCGGATCTGAAGCATCACACATTGATGGGGTACGACCAGTCCGATCTGATATTGCGCGGCATGCAGGCCTTTGGCGTTGACGTCAGCCGGTCCGACTTTGCGTTTCGATGCGACGACCAAGTGACTTATGCCGAAGCACTGATTGCGGGTGTCGGGCTGGGGGCTTGTCCGTGTCTGGTGGCGGAGCGCCAGGGGTTGGTCCGCCTTTTCGCCGAGCAAACGATCCCGTCTTTACCGGTTTGGTTGGCTGCCCACCAGGAACTGCGCACCAGTGCCCGCGTGCGCCGCGTGTTTGATTTTCTGGCTGACCGTTTGCCAGCGACGCTCAGCGGTTGACCTGCACCGGCGTCGGCAATAGGGACAGGCGAGTTTTTTGGTGACGAAAAGGACATCGCGATGAACACCCCTTCCCTGCTTATTCTACCGGGCGACGGCATCGGCCAAGAGGTGATGGATGAGGTCACACGCGTCATCGAATGGATGGGCGACAAACGCGACGTGCGTTTTGACGTGTCGGAAGATCTGGTGGGCGGTGCGGCCTATGACAAACACGGCACACCCCTGCATGACGACACCATGGCCAAAGCGCAGTCCGTGGATGCGGTCCTTTTGGGTGCCGTGGGCGGGCCGAAATACGACGAGCTCGACTTTTCGGTGAAGCCCGAACGCGGTCTGCTGCGTTTGCGTAAAGAGATGGATCTGTTCGCCAACCTGCGTCCGGCCCAGTGTTTTGACGCGCTGGCTGATTTTTCGTCGCTTAAGCCCGAAGTGGTGTCCGGCCTCGACATAATGATTGTGCGCGAACTGACATCTGGTTCCTATTTCGGGGAACCGCGCGGGATTTTTGAAGAGAATGGCCAGCGCGTGGGTATCAACACCCAACGCTATACAGATGCCGAAATCGACCGGGTGGCGCGGTCCGCGTTTGAACTGGCGATGCGGCGCAACAAAAAGGTCTGCTCTATGGAGAAGGCCAACGTGATGGAATCCGGTATCCTTTGGCGCGAGGTTGTGACCGCCGTTCACGCCGACTACCCGGAGGTGGAGTTGAGCCACATGTACGCCGACAACGGTGCCATGCAGCTTGTGCGCCAGCCCAAGCAGTTCGATGTGATTGTGACGGACAACCTCTTTGGCGACATCCTGTCCGATTGTGCAGCGATGCTGACCGGAAGCCTCGGCATGTTGCCGTCCGCAAGCCTGGGCGCGCCCATGGAAAACGGACGGCCAAAAGCGCTTTATGAGCCGGTACACGGGTCTGCGCCCGACATTGCCGGTCAGAAAAAAGCCAACCCTTGTGCCTGTATCCTTAGCTTCGCTATGGCACTGCGCTATTCGTTTGATATGGGCGAAGATGCTGACCGTCTGGAGCAGGCGGTTGAGGCGGTGCTTGCCAAAGGTATACGCACCGGCGACCTGATGCAGGCCGAGGGCGGCAGCCCGGTTAGCACCAGCGCCATGACAGATGCGATTATCGCGGAATTGCAGCAGACGATTTAAGGCGCGGGGCCAGGGCCACAGGTCCCGTCGCATCACCGGTACACCTAATCGGATCGGTGATGCATGCCTTAGCTATAAGCTATCCACAGCAGGATCAGGCCCAAACCAACGCGGTAAATCACATACGGCGTAAAGTTCACCGCCCGTAGCAACCGCATCATCAAGGCGAGCGCCAGCAGGGCGGACAAAAACGCGAAAACCGCAGCGATGGCGCCGTCGCGCAGGCCTTCTGCGTTAGCCTCTGCCACCGCCTCAGCACCCAACAATACCCCGCTGGCGATGATCACGGGGATCGACATCAACATGGCGATCTTGGTGCCGTCTTCACGCGCATATCCCAATGCGCGGGCACCAGTGATCGTGGCCCCTGAACGGGACGTGCCGGGGATCAGCGCCACGGCCTGCCACAAGCCCATGATTACCGCATCGCGCATCGACCACTGATCCTGGCGTTTGACCTCTGCCCCGCGGGTATCGGCGATCCAAAGAACCACCCCGAAGATCAGCATGGTCCACCCGATGACGGCGATGTTGCGCAGCGATTCCGACAGCCCGGTGACCTTCAGGATCAGCCCAAAGATCACAGCGGGGATGGTTGCGATAATCAGCAGCAGGGCCAGACGCGCCGCCGGTGTCATCTGAAACCGGGCCAGGTGCGCCAGGCCCACAAAAGCCTTTACGCTGTCTTGCCGAAAATAAAGCACCACCGCCCCAAGCGTGCCCAGATGCACGGACACGTCGATGAGCTGACCTTGATCTTCAAGGCCGGTAAGGCGTGGCAATAAGATCAGGTGCCCGGAAGAAGAGACCGGCAAAAACTCCGTCACCCCTTGGATGATCGCGACAAGTAGCAGGTGCAAAAGCGGCATATGCGCGTGCTCCACGCGGTTGAACTGCCCCAGCCATAGCGATCATGGTCGGGAAAGGGAATCGTCTCAATTGCCCCGGTCAGCGTCGTGTGGTCGGAAAACCCTGTTCTTGTCGGCCTTTCTCTGCAAGATCAGGCGAGTGGGAGGATCGAGAGATGGAACAGAAACAATCCGAACGGCGGACTGGCAAATGCCTGTGCGGCGCAGTTTCTTTTGAGGCGGACATCGCCAACTTCAAGGCGCAAGCCTGCCATTGCAAGCAATGCCAACAATGGACCGGTGGCGGTCCGCTGTTTGTAGTGCGTGTCCAAAACGTGGATTTGGAGGGAGCGGCGTCAATCACTTCGTACCGGGCCAGCGCCCATGGTGAACGTTCGGTCTGCGACAATTGCGGGTCCACGCTATTTTGGAATATGCAGGGGGAGCAGCCCCGATCTATGGCGCTCGGACTGTTTGAGGACCAATCAGGCATAACGATAGGGCAAGAGATTTTTGTGGATCAGCGGCCTGACTGGCTGCCCCCGTTTGAAGGAGCCACTCAGTCGACCGAAGCCGATGAATTGGCCAAACTGAAAGAATACCTAGAGGCAAAAGAATGAGCCGTAACTTCCTATTGCAGGCGGGCTGGTGGGGCTATTTTGCCTGTGCCGCAGTTTATGTCATCGCAGGGCTGCGCGCCGGTGATTGGTTTGGCCTGCTGGGGTCAATCTTTTTCCTGATCGCCACCGTGTGTTTTATCGTGGAGCATTATCGCGGTGGCTCGGACTAATCCGATGACGGGGGATGCAGACATGAATGCCAGAGGAAGCTGCCTGTGCGGTGCTGTCACATATAATGTATCAGACATGCCCACCGAAACCGTCGCCTGCCACTGTCAAATGTGCCGCAAACAGTCTGGCGGGGTGGCTTTGGCCATTCGGGTGGAAGCAGATGCCATTGCTTTTGTAGACACGGAACACATCAAGATCTTTGCATCATCGGCTTGGGCAGAACGTGGGTTTTGCGATATCTGCGGATCAACCCTGTTTTTCCGTGTTTCTGCCGAAAGCCCAGAAAAAGGTGTATACTACATGAGCTACGGTACCGTTGATGATCCTGGTGGAATTACCCTGACCAGCGAGATCTTTGTGGATCACAAACCCGACGGCTATAGCTTTTCTGGGAGCCTTCACCAAATGACGGAGGCTGAAGTTTTTTCCATGTTTGGCCTGCAATCGGAATAACCCGGGGATTGCAATGCCAACGGGCATCGCTGACAGTCCCAACCATGGCCGACGAAAAGCTAAAAACGCTTAGGAAAAAGCTAAAGGAGCCTCGCAAAAAAGGTAGGGTTTCGCTTGCCGCGGACGGCTTTGCCGGGCGCTGGCGGCGTATTATTCGCCGCGTGCTTAAGTGGGTGTTTTATGCACTGGGGCTGGGGATTGTCATTTCTGTCCTGCTGGTGGTGTCGCTGCGGTTTGTGAACCCCTATATGACCCCCTATTTCGTGACTGAGCGGATGCGTTTGGGCGCGGTGGACCGTGACTGGACACCGATTGAGAGCTTTTCCAAACACATGCCTCGTGCTGTTGTGGCGGCAGAGGACGCAAACTTTTGCACCCATTTCGGGTTTGATATTGATGCAATCAGGGCGGCTTTGTCAGACAGCAGTCGATTGCGGGGCGGATCGACGATCAGCCAGCAAGTCGCCAAAAACGTGTTTCTATGGCAAGGGCGCACCTGGCTGCGCAAAGGGTTGGAGGTCTGGTTCACGCTATTGATCGAACTTTTCTGGCCCAAGCAACGCATTGTGGAGATATACCTGAATATCGCTGAAACAGACGAAGGCATCTTTGGCGCGGCCGCCGCCGGACGGCACTATTTCAAGGTGGAACCGGACCGGCTGACGTTGACGCAAGCGTCCCGCATCGCCGCGATATTACCCAGCCCAAAGAAGCGATCTGCGGCCCAGCCGGGTAACTACACCCGCAAACGAGCCCGCCAAATTGCATCGGGTGCCCAGACAATTGCGGCGGACGGCCGCGCGGCTTGTTTTGAGGACGGTTGATCGTCAGCCCTGCTTGGCGCTAAGAGGGGCGAGCCGAATTCAAGCCCTCGTTGAGCAGCTCTCATATGCACAAGCTATATCACTTCCCGTTGTCGCCCTATTCGCGCAAGGTGCGTCTCGTGCTCGCCGAAAAGAAGATCGAGGTGGAGCTGATAGAAGAGCGCTATTGGGAAGCCCGGCCAGAATTTCTGCGCCTGAATCCGGCCTGCAAGGTCCCGGTTTTGCGCACGGACAAGATCACATTGGCTGAATCCAACGCGATTATCGAATACATCGAAGAAACACATCCCGAGCCACCACTGATCCCGCAAGGGGTTGAGCGCCGCGCCGAAGTGCGCCGTCTGAACGCGTTTTTCGACGATACGTTTTATCGCGAAGTGACGCTGAATCTGCTGGGTGAACGGGTAAACAAAAAGATCATGTCGCGCGGCTATCCTGATTCGAAAAACGTAAAGACCGGCGCCCAGCGAATGAAATACCATCTGGATCTGATGGAACAGCTGCTGGAACGTCGTCGCTGGCTGGCGGGGGATCGCATGTCGCTTGCCGATTTTGCGGCCGCTGCGCAGATTAGTTGTCTCGACTATATTTCCGACGTTCCGTGGGACCGTGCAGAGGGTGTCCGCGACTGGTATGCCAAAATCAAATCGCGTCCAGCGTTTCGGGGTCTTTTGGCGGATCAATTGCCGGGCCTGCCGCAACCGCCGCACTATTCGGATCTCGATTTTTGAAGGACTGGGGCGGCATAGATTTCCCTGCGCCGCCAAAGCTGCGGAACAGCAATCAGCCAAAGCAAGGCGCTGCTATGCAATTTAAGGATCGGATCCGGGCCAGAGCTTTTGAAGAGGGCTTCGTTGGATTCGGCGTTACGCGCCCCGACGCGGTGCCGGAAATTGCCGACCGATTGAAGACCTACGTGGATGAAGGCCGCCACGGTCAGATGGCCTGGATGGCCGAACGCATGCATTGGCGCGGCGCGCCTGACGCCCTGTGGCCAGAGGCCAAGTCGGTGATCATGTTGGCAGAAAGCTACGCCGGTGACGTGGACCCAATGGCGGTCCTGCAAGAGCCAGACAGGGGTGCGATCAGCGTTTACGCGCAGGGCAAAGACTACCACAACATCGTCAAAAAGCGGCTGAAACGGCTGGGTCGCTGGATGATTGAAAATGCCGGGGGTGAGATAAAGGTCTTTGTGGACACCGCACCGGTGATGGAAAAGCCGCTGGCCGCTGCGGCCGGGCTCGGCTGGCAGGGAAAGCACACCAATCTGGTGGGGCGGACTATCGGGAACTGGGTGTTTCTGGGCAGCATTTTCACCACGCTAGATCTGGCCGCGGACGCGCCAGAGGTGGACCACTGCGGGTCTTGTACCAAATGCCTGGATGCTTGTCCGACAGATGCATTCCCCGCGCCTTTCCAATTGGATGCGCGGCGCTGCATTTCTTATCTGACAATTGAACACGCAGGCCCGGTGGACGAAGATTTACGTTCCAAAATGGGCAACCGCATTTACGGATGTGATGATTGCCTGGCCGCTTGTCCCTGGAACAAGTTTGCGGTTGCTGCATCGGACCAGCGTTATATCGGTGGGGCAGAACCACCGGAATTGGCGGATCTTGCGGCGTTGGATGACACGGCTTTCCGCGCGCGTTTTGCAGGCTCGCCCATCAAGCGGTCAGGACGCAATCGGATGGTGCGCAACGTATGTTATGCCATCGGCAACAGCGGCATGCCGTCGTTGAAGCCGTCCGTGCAGGCATTGGTGAATGACCCGGACCCGGCTGTGGCAGATGCCGCGCGCTGGGCGGTGGAGCGACTGACTTGAAAACACTGTTGAGCTTTGGTCACGGTTACTCCGCGCAGGCACTTGCAGAACTTTTGATCCCCCAAGGTTGGCGTGTGATCGGCACGTCCCGGACACCGGAAAAACGCCAGCAAGACGGTGTGGAAATGGTGGCGTTTCCGGGCGCAGATATGGCGCCTTATCTGGCGCAGGCGACACATATCCTGATGTCAGCGGCCCCAGACGCCGACGGTGACCCGGTTTTGCGTGCTTATGGCCCGCAGATTGCACAGGGCAAATTCGAATGGCTGGGCTATCTGTCCACCACCGGTGTTTATGGCGATCATCAAGGTGAATGGGTTGGCGAAGACGCCCAACTTACCCCCGCAACCAAGCGCGGCCAGTGGCGTGTAGAAAGCGAAACCGCTTGGCTTGCAGCGCATCCAAACACGCATATCTTCCGACTTGCGGGTATCTATGGCCCCGGTCGTGGTCCGTTTTCCAAGGTTCGCAACGGCACGGCGCGGCGGATCATCAAACCAGGCCAGGTTTTTTCGCGCATCCACCGCGATGATATCGCCCAGGTGCTGGCCGCCAGCATCGCAAAGCCAAATCCCGGCGCGGCTTACAACTTGTGCGATGACTTTCCCGCCGCGCCGGAGGATGTGATTGGCTTTGCGGCAGAATTGCTCGGGCTGCCGCTGCCCCCTGCGGAACTCTTTGAAACAGCAGAGATGTCGCCTATGGCGCGCAGCTTTTACGGTGAAAGCAAGCGGGTGAAAAACGACCGGATCAAAGAGGAGCTGGGCGTTGTTCTAAAGTACCCGGACTATAGGTCTGGGCTGCAAGACCTGCTGCGGCGGGATCGAGCGGGATAGATGTGCATCCCGTATTTGCCGGGCACGCAGCGTCATTTTCCTTCAATTTTTCTCTTGCTGATTTCCTTGTTAGCAGAACTCCCCAGATAGGCATCCATTTGTCTTTGGAGGGTCGTCAAACTAAAAAATTCAGTATTGCAAAATGAAGAGCTGCATTGC
>JBCCET010000028.1:0-45446 GCA_039030095.1 Pseudomonadota bacterium
CGGCAAAGGCGGGGTGGGGAAATCCACCGTTTCATCGAACCTGGCGGTGGCGTTGGCCAAGTCTGGGCGGCGTGTGGGCCTGTTGGACGCCGACATCTACGGCCCGTCACAGCCCCGCATGATGGGCGTGTCAGCGCGACCTGCATCACCAGATGGAAAGTCCATCATCCCGCTCAAGGCCCATGGCGTCACTATGATGTCAATCGGCCTGATGCTGGAGCCGGACCAGGCCGTGGTCTGGCGCGGTCCGATGCTGATGGGCGCGCTGCAACAGATGCTGGGACAGGTGCAGTGGGGCGCACTGGACGTTCTGCTGGTGGACCTGCCGCCGGGGACTGGCGACGTGCAGCTAACGTTGAGCCAGAAGGCAGAAGTAACGGGTGCAATAGTCGTATCAACGCCGCAGGATATTGCGCTGCTGGACGCACGCAAGGCGCTCAACATGTTTGCCAAAACTCAGGTGCCGATTGTGGGTATGATTGAGAACATGTCGTCTTACTGCTGCCCGAAATGCGGTCATGAGGAACACCTTTTCGGACATGGTGGCGCCAAGGCAGAGGCAGACCGGCTTGGGCTCAATTTCCTGGGGGAAATCCCGTTGAGTCTGGATATCCGCGTGGCCAGCGATGAAGGCACGCCTATTGCCCTGACAGACAGCCCGGCCGCGGCTGCTTACGCGGCAATTGCCGCGTCGCTGGTGTCCCGAGGGCTGGCGTGACCGCAGACATAGACCCGGATGCAGTTCGGGCCTTTGGCGCGGAGGTGTCGTTTGGGAAAACGGCCGCTGACTATGCTGAGCATCGGGCAGGGTTCCCACAACAGTTTTTCGACGCACTGATAGAACGCGGTGTGTTGGGGCGGGGAATGAGCGCGCTCGACATCGGGACCGGGGCAGGCACTGTTGCGCGTGGCATGACCTTGGCCGGGGCTTCGGTAACTGCTGTGGACCCTGCAGATGACTTGATGAAAGAAGCATCCCGGCTGGACAAAGCGGCGGGCGTCGATGTCACCTATTTGACCGGCAAGGCAGAGGCCCTGCCTATGGAGGATGCTGCATTCGACCTCGCCATTGCGGGCCAATGTTGGCACTGGTTCGACCGGCCCCGCGCAGGTGCGGAGCTGTCCCGCGTTTTGAGGCCCGGTGGGCGGGCTGTGATTGCGCATTTCGATTGGTTGCCGCTTCCTGGTTCGGTTGTGGAGGCCACGGAGGCGCTTATTCTGCGTCACAATCCGGCTTGGGCCATGGGTGGCGGAACGGGGATTTATCCGGCGTGGTTGGGGGACTTGGCTGCGGCTGGGTTTGAAGACGTCGAGACATTTTCTTTCGATATAGATCAACCCTACACCCACGTTGCTTGGCGCGGACGCATTCGTGCCAGTGCGGGCGTAGCCGCCAGCTTGGATGCGGCCGGTGTGGATGCCTTTGACGCTGACCTTGCCGCCTTGCTGGCGGATCAGTTCCCGGCGGATCCTTTGTCGGTGCCGCACCGGGTGTGGGCCGTGACCGCTTGTAAGCCGGTTCAAGCCGCGCTCAGGGGTTGACAGTGACGGCGGCCTAGGTAGAAGGCAGGCTTCCAGATTATGAACCGGCGCCGCGGCGCTGAGGAGACAGCCCATGGCAAAGCCGACCACGATCAAAATCCGCCTGAACTCGACCGCTGGGACCGGGCACTTCTACGTGAGCAAGAAGAACGCGCGCACGATGACTGAAAAGATGTCGGTGCGTAAATACGACCCGGTTGCGCGCAAGCACGTCGAATACAAAGAAGGCAAGATCAAGTAGATCTTTTCTAACTCTAGAATTCGAAAAGGCCGCGCGATCAGCGTGGCCTTTTTGCTTTTGGGAGCCAGTTCAAGCTTATGACGACAGTAAGGTTAAGCAAGCCGGACGACTTTGACGCCGTAGACGCGTTGCTGCGACGGGTCTATCCGAAGCTGCTGAAAGAGGACTATGCGCCGTCTGTCCGGGTCTTGGTATTGCCGCGGATATCACGGGCACAGCCAGCCCTGTTGGCTTCCGGCAGCTACTATGTGGCGGAACTGAATGGCGAGATCGTGGGGGCAGGGGGCTGGACCCTAGATCGGCGCGATCATCGGGTTGGGCATATCAGACATTTGGTAACCAGCGACCGGCATCTGCGGCGTGGTATCGGCACCGCGTTGATTGCGGAGAGCCTGGATCATGCGACACGCGTGGGGGTGCGCCGCATGATCTGTTGGTCCACTTTCACGGCAGTGCCGTTCTACGCCAGCCAGGGCTTTCGCAGGTTGCGCGAAATTGTTGTGCCGCTCGACCGTGCAGTCAGCTTTCCGGCAGTAGAGATGGAGCGTGGCCTATAGTATCAGGCCAGCAGCCAATCCTATCAGGCCAAAGCCTAGGGAAAAAAGCGTTAGTCCCATGCCAATTGGTCGCATGATAAATGGTGTCCCTGGCATGGTGAAGTTGATCCCGTGAATAACGCGGCCTGCCACCAACATTACAGCCAGTAAAATCGTTACCCAGGTGGGGTTCAACAACTCGTTCAATCCCAGGACGATCAGGCCCAGTGGCATTTGTTCTGCAGCATTGGCTTGGCCTCGGATCTTTTTGGCCAACTCACTGTTGCCGCCGTCGCCGTGGGCAACCTTGCCCGACTGACGTTCGCCGATCACGCGCCAAGTGAGCCAGAAAAACAAGGTTCCCAGAACCAAAGCGGCCCAAGCTGTGATTGGAAGGGGGAAATCGGTCATTGTTCAGTTCTCCATACAAAAAGGGCCGGGGAATGCCCGGCCCAATTGTTAGTTGGCGTCTTCACTTATTCCTGCTGGCCCATGAAGTAGAGCAAGAACTGGAACATGTTCAGGAACGAGATGTAGAGGCTCAGCGCGCCGTCAGAGGCCGCTTTGTCCAGCCACTCCTGATCGCCGTGCGCTGCGTGGGCCACATACGTCGCCTTGATGTCTTGCGTGTAGTAGGCCGTCAGACCCGCAAACAGCAGCACGCCGATGGATGAGATCGCAAACATCATCGCTTCGCTTTGCAGGAAGATGTTGATGACCATCGCGACGATCAGGCCAATCACACCCATCATAAAGAAGGTGCCCATGCCTGAAAGATCACGTTTGGTTGTGTATCCCCAAAGGCTGAGTCCAGCGAAGGCGATTGCCGTTACCAGGAAGGTCTGCACGATCGAAAAGTCGGTGTAGACAAGGAAGATCGAACTCATCGATACGCCCATGACGGCTGCAAAGATGAAGAAGCCCGTCTGCACTGCAGCAGCCGAACCGCGCCGCATCAGCGCGCCCCAGCCCAGCAGAAGAAACGCCAACGGGGCAAACATCACAACCCACCGCAGAGGCGAGGCGTAAAGAACTCCGCCAAGACCGGTCAGGTACTGACCTTCACGCAGCTGGTAGGTCGCTTGGCTTGGATCAGTGGTAACCGCTAATCCAGCGATGGCCCAGGCGGCAAGCGCCGTGATCAGCATGCCTACGGACATCTGACCATAAACTTTGTTCATATGGGCGCGCAGACCTTGGTCGATTGCACGGGTATCGACACCAGCCGCAGCACCACGTCTGACTGTGTCAAATTGAGCCATTATATACTCCATAGTTTCATCAGACCGCGAAGGGGTTTCGCGGGATATACTGAATATCGGCTACGTTGGCCCTATTTTCAAGGGTCAAAGGCGCCGCAGGGGCGCCGGATCCCGATTATCAACCAACGTATTAAAAAACTATTTAAGAGAATAGCTTACCCCCGCGCGGCGCCTAAGCCACGCGGGGGCAGAAAAGCCTAGCCGTGCCAGTACATTGGCGCGTCCCACGAGGCGCGCCGGGCTTCTGCCTCGGCTTGCGATTTTTTCAGCCCGATGTCGCACAATTGATCCGGCGTCAGGCGGGACAGGTGCAGCCGTTCGCGACGCAGGCGTGGCATAGCAGTAAGCCAGGACCAGATCGCGTGCAGCACGGTGCGTTTACCGCCAATTGAAATTGCGGAGAGGGTGGTAGGGCGCATGTAAGCCATTGGAGGGCTCCTTTCCAATCGGTGATGAATTGAGCGGTTTGCATCAATTTTCTTGATCTGTAGCTAATGCCGGTGTACCCATTTGTGAAACGAATGTTTGTTGTCTGATATATCAAGGATTGTGATATGCCGAGAAATTTAGACCTCACCGCCCTGCGTTCTTTTGTGGCTGTTGCGGAATCCGGCGGCGTTACCCGCGCTGCAGGCCAACTGCACCTGACCCAATCCGCGGTTTCCATGCAGCTTAAGCGGTTAGAAGAATCGTTGGGCCAATCACTGCTTGACCGATCTGGGCGCACCATTGCGCTCACAGCGCAGGGGGATCTGTTGCTGAGCTACGCACGCAGACTGCTGGCATTGAACGATGAGGTTTGGTCCCGGCTCACGGATCAGGTGTTCGAAGGCGAGGTCAACTTTGGCGTACCCCACGACATTGTGTACCCCCACGTCCCCTACATCCTGAAACGCTTTGCCGCAGCTTATCCGCGCGTGAAGGTGAACATGACATCGTCGCACACGACCCTATTGAAAGACCAGTTTTATGCCGGAGATGTGGACGTGATCCTCACCACAGAGGTGGACGTGCCTACCGGCGCAGAGGAATTAGAGGCACTCGATCTAGTTTGGTACGGTGCGCCTGGCGGCAGCGTTTGGAAAGAGGCGCCATTGCGCATTGCCTTTGGTCGCTACTGCCTGTTCCGGCCGATCTGTCAAAAAGCGCTCGACGATGCGGGCATTGCCTGGGAAAGCGCGGTGGAAACGGACAGCGAATTGACCATTGACGCGACGCTCGGGGCAGATCTGGCCGTCCATGCGCGGCTGCGCAACACGTCCCCCAGTTTTGCAGAAGAGATCAACCACAACGGCGCGTTGCCTGAACTGCCACGGTTTCACATCAACCTTTATGCCGCCGCAGAGGCGCAAAACCCGCTGGCGACCGCCTTGGCGCACGAGGTGCGCCAAGCCTATGCGCGATCGATGGATGCACCGCGCCGCGTGGCGGCTGAATAACTCAGTCGATTTGTACCACCACCTTGCCGGTGGCTTTTCGCGTACGCAGCAGATCAAGGGCTTCGTTGGTCTGCTCAAAAGGCAGCACATGGCTGACATGGGGACGCAAGTCGCCTGCTTCCCACCAGGACAGCAGGGTCGAGAGGCTGTCGCCTAAAACTTTCGGGTTCACTTTCGAATAGCCGCCCCAGTAGTAACCAATCACGGTTAAATTCTTTACTAACAAATGGTTGGCCGGGATTTGCGGCACATCGCCGGAAGCGAAGCCGAGCGGGATCAACCTACCATCTGGGTTTGTGGCACGCATCAACGCACGGAACTGGTCACCGCCCACCACATCATAAACCACATCAGCCCCACCCAGCGATTTGACCGCCCCTCTGATGTCTGCTGTGTCACTGTCGAGCGTGTGATCCGCTCCGGCCTCACGGGCGATTTCTAGCTTGGCTTCGCCGCGAGCGACGGCGATGACCTCTGCCCCCATCCGTTTACCGAGTTCCACTGCCGTCAGGCCCACACCACCTGCCGCACCTGTGACGACCAACCGTTCCCCCGGCTGCAAGCGGGCGCGGTAGTCTAGCGCCAAATGGGCGGTGCCATAGCCCACAGGAAAGGCCGCCGCATCCACATAGCCCATGCTGTCGGGTATCTTGTGGCAGATATCTGCACCGACAGAAGTGTATTCACCCAAGCCCCCGATGCCGCTGTAGCTTAGGACCCTATCGCCTGGAGCCAGACTGCTGACTTTCGCCCCGACGCGGACCACTTCGCCGGCAAATTCCATGCCAAGAACAAATGGCAGCGGAGGCTTTTCCTGGTAGCTGCCTTTGACCAACAATAAATCGCCAAAGTTGAGCGCACAGGCATGCACACGCACCAACACTTCTTGGTCATTGATATCTGGCAGTTTTGATACCCTGGGTTGTAGTTGCGCGCCATGCTCAACAACGTACTGCGCCCTCATTTGATATGGAAGTTGATCCATTTCTCTTCCCTCAGTTTGGTAACACGTGCAAAAAATGTCAGTTTTTAGTCTCATTACTTGACGTTGGCCAAGCTAGATTGAGAAAAATAGTTGCAAATCGCAACAAACCATCTTCTATTACGTCAGGTAAAGCGAGGCGCCAATACACCCATAGATTGTGTTGCGCTAGCCAACAGTGTTCAAACGTCGTTGTGGTCTTTGAGAGAGGGGCGGCACGACAACAATCGCTAGATAATTCGGGCGAAACCGGATAACAGCGCGATCAGGGGTCCCAGAAATGGGCTATGGGAGTGTGAGTAGAGTATGAAGCATCCGGTAGATGTGCACGTCGGGAAGCGTGTCCGCCACCGCCGTTGGATGTTGGGAGTGACCCAGCAGCAGCTAGGTGAGAAGGTCGGAATAAAGTTCCAGCAGATTCAGAAGTATGAAACCGGGATGAACCGTATCAGCGCATCCCGTCTGTGGGACATCGCCGAAGCGCTCTATGTTCCTGTGAGTTTCTTCTTTGAAGGCTACGAAAAAGAAAATGGCTCTGCTGAGGCGGTGCCAGTGACGGCTGATGTGGCTCAGGGTGATCTTCTGTCCGATAAAGAAGCGCTCGATCTTGTGCGGTCTTATTACGCGATCCCGGAAAACCAACGGCGCAAGCTGTTTGATCTGGCCCGCGTTTTGTCCAGCACGTCTTAACAGCCGGCGCCGTGACACAAGAGGCAGCGACAAACGACAACGACGAACTGCTGTCCGTTGCCCATAAGTTGGCGGATGCAGCGCGCCCGGTTGCGATGCGTTATTTTCGCGCCAGTGAACAGAACCTCGAAAACAAAGAACCCGACGCGTTTGACCCGGTAACGGCAGCTGATCGCGGCATAGAACAGGTTATGCGAGAAATCCTGTCCGCCGAACGCCCAGACGACGCGATATTGGGGGAAGAGTTTGGCCGCGCGGAAGGCACCAGTGGGCTCACGTGGGTGCTTGATCCCATCGACGGGACGCGCGGATTTATCTCTGGCACACCCACATGGGGCGTGTTGATCGCCGTCGGGCCTGACAGCGGCCCAACCATTGGCGTCATTGATCAGCCGTTCATCAAGGAACGGTTTTGGGGATGCCCTGACGGGGCCTTTTGGTCCTACGATGGGCAGATCAATCCGATTATGGCGCGGGCTTGCGCGGCTCTGGATCAAGCCACGTTGTTTACCACATTTCCTGAAGTCGGCACGCCTGAAGAAGGCAGCGCCTTTCGCCGGGTGGCGGATCGCGTGCTTCTAACGCGGTATGGCACAGATTGTTATGCTTATGGGTTGTTGGCATCTGGCCAGGTGGACCTGGTGATTGAGGCCGGTCTTGCGCCCTATGACATTCAAGGGCCGCTCGCCGTGGTCCAGGCAGCGGGTGGAATCGTAACCGATTGGCAAGGTGGTCCAGCTCATGAAGGTGGACGGGTCATTGCGGCCGGGGACAAACGCATGCACGCAGCTGCATTGGATCTTTTGAACGAGGTCTAGCTGGCAGGCTAAGCCTAATTTGCCCTTGATCACGCCCAGCTTTGCTAAACCGCCGGATCAAATCCCGTTGTAGAAGTCGAGCGTATCGATGGTTACAACCTCAGACACGATCACTGTGACCAGAATTCCCCAAATCATTAAAGAGATCCCCGTCACCCAAAGCGCCTTACGCTTTAGATTAACGGAACTGGGCGCGGACTTAGGGGTGCCTTTCACGACCTCCCCACTTTCTCCTTGGGTTTCCAGACGCAGCGGCAGGACAATGAACAGCACCATAAACCAGACAATAGCGAACAGAACTAAAGCTGCGCCGACGGTCATACCTGCTCCAGTTCCACCAAGGCCCCGTTGAAGTCTTTGGGGTGCAAAAAGAGAACCGGTTTTCCATGGGCGCCGATTTTGGGCTCACCCGTTCCCAGAACCCTTGCACCGGATTCTTTCAGCCGGTCTCTTGCTGCCAGGATGTCATCCACTTCGTAGCAGATGTGATGGATCCCACCGGCGGGGTTTTTGTCCAAAAAACCTTGAATGGGGGACCCTTCGCCCAGGGGGTACAGCAATTCGATTTTGGTGTTGGGCAGTTCGATGAAAATCACTGTAACGCCATGGTCCGGCTCGTCCTGGGGAGCGCCCACATTGGCGCCTAGCGTGTTGCGGTATTGATCCGCTGCCGCTTCAAGATCTGGGACAGCAATGGCTACATGGTTCAGGCGACCGATCATGGTGGCTCCTCTTTTCGCAAATCTGTGCCCCCTATGTCGCGTCCCCGTGGCTTTGGCAACGCGGCAAATCGGACGGGTCATCTTCAGGCGTTAGCACGTTGTTAGGGAGTTTCCGGTTCAAATGAGTCAGAAATTGAGTCGAATGCGAGCTAGAGATGCCAGAGATTACAATCCCCGATACGCCTGCCATGCGCCTGTCGCGGCCGCTCGCGGGTGTGACGCTGCTTTTAGTTGAAGACAGCCGTTTGTGTTCAGAAGCTTTCCGTTTGATCACCCTACGCGCAGGGGCCCGGCTGCGCCGCGCCGACAGTATTGCCGCGGCACACCGGCATATGAAGATTTATTGCCCCGACGTTTTGGTGGTGGATATCGGCCTGCCGGATGGGTCCGGGCTGGATTTGATCGCCCAGGTGACAAGCCAGCGCACCGACCGGCCTTGCGTGATTGCAACCAGCGGTGCCGATGACGGAGCGGTAGAAGCAGCATCCAAAAGCGCGGGTGCGGACGCCTTTTTGGCCAAACCGATGGTCGGGCCAGCGCGTGTCGTGGATTTGATCGAGCAGCTTTTGAACATGACGTCACACAACAAACTGCGATTACCACCTGCGCTGGAAAAGCTCGACAGCCAAGCGATGATTGACGATCTGGACAGGGTTGAGGCGATCTTGTCAGACGCGCTTCCTAAAATGGACAGTGATCAACTGAAATACTGCGCCCAGTTTGTGCAATCCGTGGCGACCACAGCGGAGGATGCGGCCCTGATCGAATTGGCGACCAGGTTCTTGAGCGTGATCGACGGTCAATCTGCGGTGCCCAACGACGCGTCCGGATTTTTAAACCAAATCAAGGCGCGGGTAGAAGAATTGTGTGCGCAGCCAAATTCCCGCGTGGCATGATTGCTGCCGGGCGCTGAAAAACCTGTCCTAATGGTGCCCCGATTTTGATTTGAACGGGTTTCCCAGAGTTCTCTCGATGGGTCCGCCGCCGAAGCCGACTTCGCCTATAAGCCACCGACCGAAAGCCACTGCTTGACGCAGCAATGATTTCGGGGCCGTAGTGGCTCGAAGATTTGCAGTCAGGATCGCAGCGACAGATGGCACGTGCAGAGTTTTCACTCGATGATGGTTTTTCCGATCAGGCCTTTGGTCTGATTGTCCTTGCTTCTGACGAGACGTTGGAGCCGGAACTGGCACCACTTTTCGCAAAAGCTGGACGGACGCTTTACCACAGTCGCATTCCAAGTGCGCCAAACGTGACACCAGAGACGTTGGCGCAGATGGAATTGGACCTGCCTTCCACAGCATCTCTCTTCCCGGCCAAAAGCGACCTTTCGGCGATCGGCTATGGCTGTACATCCGGGTCGACCGTTATTGGGTCTGAACGGGTTGCTGCACTTGTGCAATCGTCTTGCCCGAATATTCCCGTCACAAATCCACTTGATGCATCATTGGCGGCTTTTGCAGCCTGCGGTGCACAGCGGATCGCTGTTTTGACGCCCTATCGTGAAGATGTGACCCAAGCCCTTCTTGCGGCGTTTGAGGCGCATGGCCTTTCAATTGTCGCCGTGCAAAGTTTCGAGCAAGAAAATGAGACTACCGTTGCCCGGATTTCAGAGAAATCCGTGGCCCAAACGCTGGTCGCGTTGGGCCAAGCGCCTTGCGATGCGGTTTTTGCGTCCTGCACAAACCTGCGCAGTTTCAGTGTCATAGCGGATGTAGAGGCAACCATCGGAAAACCGGCCATCACGTCAAACAGTGCGCTGGCCTGGCATATGGCGCAATTGGGTGGTGCGGCGTTGCCGGGGCCAGGTCAGATCTTCGCCGGTGGGGGACTTCCCCTTCGCCGCGCCATTGGCTAGACGGGGCAGCAAAGACGCCAGACGGAAAGCCAATCCCATGCCGATGGAAAAGACCTTCGACGCCCGCGCGGCAGAGCCGCAAATCACCCAAGCCTGGGACGACATTAACGCTTTTGCTGCCGGGGCGAATGCCAGTCGGGATGAATCGTTTTGCGTCATGATCCCGCCACCCAATGTGAATGGTCGGCTCCACATCGGTCACGCGTTTAACAACACGTTGCAGGACATCCTAGTTCGCTGGAAGCGGATGCAGGGCTTTGACACGCTCTGGCAGCCCGGACAGGACCATGCTGGCATCGCATTGCAAATCGCGGTTCAAAAAGAACTGGCCGCCCAAAACATCAACATTAAAGATCTGTCCCGCGAAGAATTCCTTGGATTGGCCTGGGAATACAAAGAGTTCACCGCCGATGGCATCGTGAACCAGTTGAAAAAACTCGGCGCATCGTGCGATTGGTCCCGCAATGCGTTCACCATGTCCGGCGCCCCGGGCGATACACGCAAGGGGCACGAAAATTCGCCGAATTTTCATGATGCAGTCCTGCGAACCTTCGTTGATCTTTACAATGACGGGAAGATTTACCGCGGCAAACGTCTCGTGAATTGGGATCCAAAGATGGAGACCGCGATCTCTGACCTTGAGGTCGAGAATGTCGAGGTTGCGGGCCATATGTGGCACTTCAAGTACCCGCTGGCGGGTGGCGCGACCTATACCTACATCGAAAAAGACGAAGACGGAAAAGTCACTCTAGAAGAAGAGCGTGACTATATTTCCATCGCAACAACGCGGCCAGAAACGATGCTGGGCGACGGCGCGGTGGCAGTTCACCCTGACGATCCGCGCTACGCACCGATTGTCGGCAAGCTTTGCGAAATTCCCGTGGGGCCAAAGGAACATCGCCGCCTGATCCCAATTATCACCGACGAGTATCCAGACCCGGATTTCGGCTCCGGTGCCGTCAAGATCACTGGCGCCCATGACTTTAACGACTATGCGGTGGCAAAGCGTGGCGGCATCCCGATGTACCGGCTTATGGATACAAAAGGCCACATGCGCGACGACGGCGTGGCTTATGCAGATGCGGCAGCCGCTGCGCAAGGCATTGCGGAAGGCGCTGAATTTACAACTTATTCCGTGGATCAGCTGAACCTTGTGCCGGACCATTTGCGCGGTCTTGACCGATTTGAGGCGCGCAAAAAGGTGGTGGAAGAGATCACCGCCGAAGGTTTGGCCGTGACTACCCGCGCGGATAACCCGGTGCTGGGAAAAGCGGCCCTGAAACCGGGCGCAGAAGGTGCCGACACAGCGGTCGCACTTATTGAATCAAAGCCGATAATGCAGCCCTTTGGTGACCGTTCTAAGGTTGTGATTGAACCGATGCTCACCGATCAGTGGTTTGTGGATGCTGAAAAGCTTGCCCAACCCGCGCTTGAAGCGGTGCGGGATGGACGCACGAAGATCCTGCCCGAACGTGATGAAAAGGTTTATTTCCATTGGCTCGAAAACATCGAGCCCTGGTGTATCTCCCGCCAACTGTGGTGGGGACATCAGGTGCCGGTCTGGTACGGGCCGCGCGTAGAAGATGGGCAATTGATCATGGAAGCGCCGTGGAAAGAATTCTGCGCCGCAAACGTGTCGGACATGACAACCCAGGCCGTGCAATACTACGGCGGCACGGTGATGATCTTCGACGAAGAGCCGCAGCTGAAGCGTGTGGGCGGCCCCATGGGCATTCAGGGCACGGTGCCTGTCTGGCGCGATCCCGATGTGCTGGACACCTGGTTTTCGTCCGGCCTTTGGCCCCTGGGGACGCTTGGTTGGCCAGAGGAAAACGACGCTTTGGCGCGGTATTTCCCGACAGATGTGCTGGTCACAGGGTTTGACATCATCTTTTTCTGGGTTGCACGCATGATGATGATGCAGCTTGAGGTCGCGGACAAGGTCCCGTTCCATACTGTTTATGTCCATGCTCTGGTGCGCGATGAGAAGGGCAAGAAGATGTCCAAGTCGTTGGGCAACGTGCTGGATCCGCTGGAGTTGATAGACGAATACGGTGCGGATGCCGTGCGCTTTACCTTGACCGCAATGGCCGCGATGGGCCGTGACCTGAAGCTCAGCACGTCGCGTATTCAGGGCTACCGCAACTTCGGCACAAAGCTTTGGAATGCAGCGCGTTTTGCCGAAATGAATGACTGTAAGCCAGACGCGGAATATGATCCTTCGTCCTGTGAGGCGACGGTCAATAAGTGGATTGTCGGGGAAACGGCCAAAGCGCGCGAAGCGGTGGACGCCGCGCTGGACGCTTATCGATTCAACGATGCAGCGAACACGCTTTATGCTTTTGTCTGGGGCACGGTCTGCGACTGGTATGTGGAGTTCACGAAGCCACTTTTGCAAAGCGATGGTGCGCAAAAAGCCGAAACCCAGGCGACCATGGCTTGGGTCATTGACCAGTGCTTGCTGATGCTGCATCCGATCATGCCCTACATCACGGAAGAGTTGTGGGCAGCGATCACGGACCGGCCAAAAATGCTGGTCCACGGGGACTGGCCCACTTATGGTGCTGAGCTGGTCGATCCTGCGGCCGAGCGGGAGATGAACTGGGTCGTCAATTTGATCGAACAGATCCGCTCCGTTCGCGCAGAGATGCGTGTAAATGCCGGCGCCAAGACCGATCTGGTCTTGTTGGGACTTGATGCGACAGCTGCGACGGCGCTGGAACGGAACCAGGCGATGGTTGAACGTTTGGCGCGGATCAATTCAATCAGCAGTGCAGATGAGGCGCCAAAAGGGGCAGTAACCTTGGCTGTGGAGGGCGGGTCGGTCTGTCTGCCGTTGGCCGATCTGATCGACGTAGATGCGGAAAAAGCCCGTCTTGCCAAAGCTTTGGGCAAGTTGGAAGGGGAGTTGTCCGGCCTGCAAAAGAAACTGTCGAATGAAAAGTTCATTGCAAATGCGCCCCAAGAGGTAGTGGACGAAAATCGCGCACGAGTGGATGCACTTGGCGACGAAATCCAGACATTGTTGGCAGCTCAGACCCGGGTCGCGGCTTTGGGATGAGGCATTTTACAAAAGTTCCAACACAGTCCTCTGAAAGAATTTTGGGTCGCGTTTGTGGCTAATGTTATCGATAATCCGGCGCCACTTTTTACCGGATCAGACGGAAATTACCGTTTTGCCCGTTGGAACAAGCCGCTGGCACCGGTTATTTTTGGTGTGGATGACGACACGCTGACAGCACTTAAGGCGGCGATTACGCAAACAGTTGCGATCACTGGCGCGTCGCTGGGCGAGCTTGACCCGGACTTGGGCGCCAACTTCATGTGGTTTTTCTGTCGTGAGTGGGATGAACTGAAGTCCATTCCCAATCTGGACCGGCTGTTGCCTGATTTTGATAACCTATTGGGCGCACTCAAGGCATCTGGCACGGCGCGCTACCGGACGTTTGGCTTTGATGCAGATGGCGCGATCCAGCTTTGTGTTGTCCTGATCCGCGTGGATGGTGCGACGGCTGACCAACCGATCCAAACGCTTGCCACAGCAGAGACTTTGCAAAGCCTGCTGTTATGGTCCGAGGCAGCCTTTGCACAGGAAAGCCCCATCGCCAAACTGGCGACGAACAATCTTGTCATCGTCAAACCTGAGTACGCAGCCGTGGTTCGGGCGGCTTATGACCCGGTGATGCCGGTCGCCGCAGATGATCCAAGCCACAGTTTGCGGCTCAGCGCGCGGGCCAAAAAGCTCTGGGATGATCTGGATGAGGCAGAGGTGTGACCCATCGTTTTGATGTGCGAGTCTACTATGAAGACACCGATCTGGCCGGCATCGTCTACTACGCGAACTACCTGAAATTCATTGAGCGGGCGAGGTCCACCATCGTCCGGGAAGCTGGCATTGATCAGGCCGCGTTGAAGGCAGATCACGGCCTGGTTTTTGCGGTGCGAGAGGTGCAAGCGACCTACCTCAGGCCAGCAAAGTTAGACGATGTGCTGACAATTGTGTCCAAACTGAAACAGTCCAGCCCTGCCCGCATTACGTTTTTGCAGGATGTTCACCGGGGTGAAGACGTGCTTTTTACCTCTGAAATTACAGTGGTTTGCCTGTCTGACAGTGGCAAGCCCGCGCGCTTCCCGGCAGAAATTCGCCAAAAACTGGGCCTCTAAGGCACAAATGCCGCGCACCGCCACCAAGAAGTGTGGTTTTTTACCCGTCTAACCCTTACTATTGAGACCATAAAGGTGCCTCGGATGAAGCCGGGGCCGAGGCAGACGTGTAGCGGAACCATGGAAACAGAAACCCTTGCCAGTGCGCAGGAGATCGATTTTTCTCTTGTGGCACTTTATTTGCGCGCGACCTTAACGGTCAAAATTGTGATGATCATCCTCGTCCTATCTTCCATCTGGTCGTGGGGTATCATCATTCAGAAATTCATCAACTACCGCATTGCGCGGCGCGAAAGCGATCTCTTTGACCGGGCGTTCTGGTCAGGTGAGCCGCTGGATGAATTGTACACCAAACTGGGGCCGGAACCGAAGGGCGCGTCAGAGCGTATCTTTGCCTCGGGCATGGTGGAATGGCGAAGGTCGCATCGGTCGGACGGTAATCTGATCGCTGGCGCTCAGGCAAGGATTGACAGGTCAATGGATGTGGCCATCAACCGCGAGGCGGAGCGGCTTAACAACGGCCTGACGTTCCTTGCCACGGTAGGGTCCATTGCGCCATTTGTGGGGTTGTTTGGGACGGTCTGGGGCATCAAGAATGCCTTTGAAGAGATCGCGATCCAGCAAAACACCAACCTTGCCGTTGTGGCGCCTGGCATTGCGGAAGCACTGCTGGCCACTGCGTTGGGCCTGTTGGCCGCGATCCCGGCTGTGATTTTCTACAACAAGCTTTCCTCTGACAGCGACAAGATCATCGGCGGGTACAACGGATTTGCCGACGAATTTGCGACGATCCTGTCGCGACAGTTGGACAGCTGACATGGGCGCCGGAGTGATAGACAGCGGCGGGGGCGGAGGCCGGAAGGGTCGCCGCGCCACGGTCAAGCGCAAGCCGATGAGCGAGATTAACGTTACACCTTTTGTAGATGTAATGTTGGTATTGCTGATCATCTTTATGGTTGCAGCCCCGCTTTTGACTGTGGGCGTGCCGATCGAGCTTCCTAAAACCGCGGCCCAGCCGTTGCCCCAGGAAGAGGAGGAGCCGCTTGCGCTCGCTATAGCGGCGGACGGCCAATTGGTGCTGCAAAACGAACCGATTGAACGCGAACGTCTTATCCCGCTGCTGCGTGCCGTGGCCGCAGAACGGCAAGACGATAAGGTCTTCCTACGTGCCGATGGTGCCGTGCCCTACGCCGAAGTGATGGAGATCATGGGCGCATTGAACGCAGGCGGATTTCGCAACATCGGGCTTGTGACCGATGCGGGTGGGCCGACGCTGGATGGGACCACAACAAGTGCCACGGGAGAGGGTGAATAAGTCGTGGAAACCGGGACCAAAGTCTCGATGATTTTACACGGGGCCGTTCTGGGTCTCGTGATCTTTGGCGGCCCCTTGTTTAACAGTGACGACAGTCAAGCGATCCAGATCGCAGAAGTTTCCATCATCACCAGCGAAGAGTTCAATTCCCTCAGCAGTTCGGCGCCCACGCCGGATGTAGCAATAGACCCGCAACCTAAAGCGCCGGAAACGCCGGAAGATGCGCCGGAAACGCCGGTAAGCCCTCAAGTAGACGCCCCAGAAGCTCCGGAAACGCCGGAGCCGGTTGAGACCCAAACCGCTGAACTGGCGCCAGACGTCCAGTCCGAACCGGATCCATTGCCCGAATCCGTCGAGGCGCCGGAAGTTGCTGATACGGCGCAAGAGGCCACCGGCAGTGCCGTTGTGGTGCCTGACGCGCAGGTGTCGACCGAGGATAGCCCCGGCCAGGTGGATAATTCACAACTTGCCCTTTTGCGCCCAAAACCGCGTCCGGCCCCGCGTATCGCCGATAGCGTGAATGAAAAGCCGGAAACGGACGCCGAGACATCGCAAGAGACGCAGGAAGCGACGACGCCCAGCGAAAAGGCAGAAGTAACTGAACAGGTTGAGGCGAAAGAAGAGACCGCCCCGCAGGAAAGCACAACACAGATCACGCCTGACGCCGATCCAGACAGCGCAGCGCCGATTAAGTCTGCACGGCCCAAGGGCCGCCCGTCGGATCTCAATCAACGTGCTATTGCCGCGCGCGAGGCGAAAGAACGCCAGGCTGCTGCCGAAGAACAAGCTCAGGAAGAGGCCCGAAAGGCAGCAGAGGCAAAAGCCATCGCTGATGCTTTGAAAGAAGTGCAAAATGCCGCGTCCGCCAATCAGGGCCCGCCACTGACCGGTTCGGAAAAAGGCGCGCTGGTGCTGGCCGTTCAGCAGTGCTGGAACGTGCCGGTAGGTGTGCAGGACGCAGGCAACCTTGTGGTGGTGCTTAGTGTTGAATTAACGCCCGATGGCAAGCTTGCCGGCAATCCCACGCTGATTGATCCGTCTGGCAGCCCGCAGGGATTGATCAAACAAGCTTACGAGGCAGGCCGCCGCGCGCTGATCCGCTGCGCGCCGTATAACTTGCCACGCGAAAAATACGAGCAGTGGAAAACGCTCGAAGTGGTATTCAATCCGCAGAAAATGGTGCTGCGATGACCTGGGTTTGCGGACGCCGCATGCCCGTAGGAGGGATGGGATGTTGAGAAAACTGATCACTGCCGCAATGCTGGCGCTTGCTGCGCCAATGGCTTTTGCCCAATCTGGGCCACTGCGGATCGAGATCACCGAAGGTGTGATTGAACCAATGCCTGTCGCCGTCCCTCGGTTTATTGCTGAAACTGCCCAGGCTGATACCTTTGCCCAGCAAGTTGGCGAGGTTATCATGGCGGACTTGGTCAATTCTGGGCTCTTTCGTGCAATCCCTGCGGATGCCCATATCGGCCGCGTCACTAACTTTAACGCCCCGGTGCAGTACGCAGATTGGAAGGCGATCAACGCCCAGGCTTTGATCACAGGCGCCGTCAGCGTCACCGATGACGGCCGTATGGTTGTGAAGTTCCGTCTCTTTGATGTCTTTGGTCAAAACCAGATGGTAGGTCAGCAGTTTGCCGCCTCTACCCAGTCTTGGCGGCGTATGGCCCATAAAGTGTCGGACACAATCTATGCCCGGCTGACCGGGGAAAGCGGCTATTTCGACAGTCGCATCGTTTACATCGCAGAAGAAGGCCCGAAAGACGCCCGTAAAAAGCGCCTCGCCGTGATGGACTATGACGGTGCCAACAACAGGTATCTGACGGACAGCGCCAACATCGTTCTGGCGCCGCGCTTTTCGCCTAATGCGCGCGAGATCATCTACACGAGCTATGAGACCGGCGTGCCGCAAGTCTTTTTGATGAACGTGGACACGCTCAGTCGCCGTTTGATTGATCAGGAACGTAACATGAGTTTTGCGCCCCGGTTCAGCCCTGACGGACGCCGGGTGATCATGTCACTTTCGGACGGGCGAAATTCCGACATCTATACGGTGGACCTCGCTACTGGCCAAAAAACCCAGCTTACGAACACGCCGGCGATTGAAACCGCCCCCAGTTTCAGCCCTGACGGCACGCGCGTGGTCTTTGAATCGGATCGCGGAGGCGGCCAGCAAATCTATGTCATGAATGCAAACGGCGGCGGCGCACAACGGATCAGCAAAGGGGAGGGGCAGTACGCAACGCCCGTATGGTCCCCGCGCGGTGATCTGATTGCCTTCACCAAAATCTTGAATGGCCGGTTCCATATCGGTGTCATGCGCACTGATGGATCTGGTGAGCGGCTTTTAACGGGAAGCCAGTTGGAAGAAGGGCCCACATGGTCCCCCAATGGGCGTGTTATCATGTTTTTCCGCGAAACGCCGGGCGCCGGTGGTGGGCCGGGAGTCTATTCCGTGGATGTGACCGGCCAAAACCTGCGCAAAGTTCCCACCCCAACATTTGGGTCCGACCCAGCATGGTCGAACCTTTTGGAGTAAGCAAAATAACCTGTTATAGCAGGTCAAAACGCGCGAGGCAGCGCGATAGGAGGACGAGCAATGACCTTTAAAACTCTTACCCTGGCAGCGGTGTGTGCGCTGTCGCTTGGTGCTTGTGCTGATCTGCGCAATGGCCTTGGCGGTGGCAACGATACTGACACTGCGACCAACACCACGCTGACAGATGGCAGCGTGAATGACCCCACATCTGTGGCTTATTTCAACCAGACCATCGGCGACCGCGTGTTGTTTGAGGTCAACCAGTCGAACCTGTCGCCTGGGGCCATTGGCACGCTGGACGCGCAATCAAACTGGCTTTTGCAGAACACCAGCTATTCCGCGACGATCGAAGGCCACGCAGATGAACAGGGCACGCGGGAATACAACCTTGCGCTTGGCGCGCGACGTGCCAATGCTGTGCGCGATTACCTTGTATCCAAGGGTATCGGCGCCAACCGGATCGACATCGTGACCTACGGCAAGGAACGCCCGCTGGAAATTTGTTCCGAAGAAAGCTGCTATGCTAAAAACCGCCGCGCTGTGACGCTTGTGACCGCAGGTGCGGGGGTCTAGCCCAACAGGGGAGCCATCCAAGATGCGCAAACTTCTTTTTGCCACCCTTTGCGCGGCAATGCCTTTTGCCGCGCAAGCTCAAGACGCCCAAACTCTGGCTGATATCCGGCAAGAATTGCAGTATCTCTACGGCGAAATATTGTCGTTGAAACGGGAACTGTCGACCACGGGTGCGATAACGCTGCAAAACAACAATCAGGCGCCTGCGCTGCAACGACTCGACGCGTTGGAAGCAGAGATGCAGCGCATGACCGGGCTGATCGAAAAGAAAGAATTTGCCATCCAATCCGTGGTCAAAGACGGCACCAATAGGGTGGGTGATCTGGAATTTCGCCTGTGTGAGCTAGAGCCGGGCTGCGATGTGACCCAACTGGACCGCACGGCACCTTTGGGTGGTCAGGCGGCTGTTGCGCCGAGCACGAACCCGGTGCAACCGGCAGGGGCCACAACGACCACCACCGGTGCCACCGATAGTGAGCGGGCCTCTTTCGAGCGGGCCGTGGCAGCCTTTCAAGCGCAAGACTTCACATCAGCAGCGAGCCAGTTTGCTGCCCTCATCCAAAATTTCCCCGGTGGTCCGCTAACTGGAGAGGCACACTATTGGCGCGGGGCCGCACTTGCTGGCAACGGCGATTGGCGCGAAGCGGCCCGCGCGTTCCTGGAAAGCTTTTCTGGCAGCCCCGAAGGGGTGAAGGCGCCTGACGCGCTTTTCCGGTTGGGGCTAAGTTTGCAGGAGCTTGGACAAACGGAAGAGGCCTGTCTTATGCTGTCAGAGGTGCCCGTTCGCTATCCGGCATCCGCTGTGGTGGCTGATGCGAAAGGCCAGTTTGCCTCTTTGGGATGCAGTTGAGCCCAGATCTTTTCACCGAATATCTAAAGCGCAACCCCGGCATCATCGGCGTCGCCGTGTCCGGCGGCAGCGACAGCTTGTCGTTGCTAGTGGCCTTGCATGAGGCTGGCGCAGAGGTGCAGGCCGCCACCGTCGACCACGGATTGCGTCCGGAGGCAGCCCAGGAAGCCCGTCATGTGGCCGCGATTTGTGCAGACCTGGGCGTTCCGCACGAAACCTTAACGGCTCAAGTGCCGGGCACGGGAAATCTGCAAGCAGCGGCCCGCGATGTGCGCTACGGATTGTTGACGGATTGGGCGCGGTGTCAACAAATCGCAACTTTGGCGATGGGACATACGCAGGATGACCAGGCGGAAACGATGTTGCTGCGTCTTGGTCGTGGCAGCGGGGTGGATGGTTTGTCTGCTATGGCAATGGAAAGCCAGCGTGGCGACCTTCGGCTTTGGCGACCCTTGCTGGGCCAGCGGCGGACTGACTTGCAGGTCTTTCTTTCAGAACGGCAGATAAAGTGGGTGGATGACCCGTCCAACGACGATCATACGTTTGACCGAGTGCGGGCACGCAAAGCGTTGGAAACGCTGGCGGAGTTGGGAATCACAACAGAAAAACTTGCAGACACAGCTACCCGTATGCGGCGCGCGCGCGGTGCGCTTGAAGCAGCGACTTTAGCGTTGGCAAAGTCCGCGGCACAGCCAAATGACATTGGCGCCGTTCAATTGGATTTACCTGCTCTGCAAAGCGCACCGGCGGAGCTTCGCTTGCGCCTTTTGTCCCATGCGTTGTGTTGGGTTTCTTCATCCGTTTATCGCCCGCGCGCGCTGTCACTCGACAGCCTGTGGCACGCCGTTACGGGCGGTAAGAACCATACCCTGCACGGGTGCATCGTGTCACCCAAACGCGGGGAAACCATTGAGGTCACACGCGAAACTGTAGCCATGCCGGTTGGCGAGGCTGGCGGCGTCTACGATGGCCGCTGGGTTTGCGACAGCAGCGATGGCGAGGTAGGGCCGCTGACGGCGGCCGGGTTGGCGCTTTGTCCTGGTTGGCGCGCAATGCCATATTCCCGTGCAGCGCTTGAGGCATCGCCCGCGATTTGGCGCGACCGTGAATTGCTATGCGCACCTTTTGCAGGTATGGTCGGACCCTGGCAGTGTGGCTTGAAAGACGGTCCGGGCAGCTTTTTTTCGTCCATCGTGACGCATTGAAACTCTCGCCCCGTCTATTATCTTTCATGCTAATGGAAAATTAGGGTCTGGCGCCCCATCCTTGCGCCACTAGGAGAAACACCTTGGGTAATACCAGAAATCTCATCTTTTGGGTCGTGCTGTTCTTGCTGATCGTGGCGCTGTTCAACATGTTCTCGAATGGCCAGTCTGGCCGGTCGGACAACCAGATGACCTATTCCCAGTTCATCGAACAGGTTGATGCCGGAAAAATTTCAGAAGTTCAGATGGATGGGGAAATGCTCTCTATCCTGACGAAAGACGGCAATCGTTTTGCCACCGTTCAGCCGCGCTCCGCGCAGCAGGACGATGAATTGGTCAATCGGCTGATCGAGGCCAATATCAATGTGATCGTTCAGCCGCAGGAACAATCGGGCTTTTTGTCTGCCCTGGGCCTTTGGCTGCCGTTCCTGGTGCTGATCGGTGTCTGGATTTTCTTCATGAACCGGATGCAGGGCGGCGGTCGCGGTGGTGCCATGGGCTTTGGCAAATCCAAAGCCAAACTTTTGAACGAACGCCATGGGCGCGTCACTTTTGATGATGTAGCCGGGATCGACGAAGCAAAAGATGAGCTGGAAGAGATCGTGGAATTTTTGCGCGACCCGCAAAAGTTTTCACGCCTTGGCGGTAAAATCCCAAAAGGTGCGCTTTTGGTGGGCCCTCCGGGCACCGGTAAAACGCTCCTCGCCCGCGCAATCGCGGGGGAGGCGGGCGTACCGTTTTTCACCATCTCCGGTTCTGATTTCGTTGAGATGTTCGTAGGCGTGGGTGCTTCGCGCGTGCGCGACATGTTCGAGCAAGCCAAAAAGAACGCGCCCTGCATCGTGTTTATCGACGAAATTGATGCGGTCGGTCGCCACCGGGGTGCCGGTTACGGCGGCGGTAATGACGAGCGTGAGCAGACATTGAACCAGTTGCTGGTGGAAATGGACGGGTTTGAGGCCAATGAGGGCGTGATCCTTCTGGCGGCTACCAACCGACCAGATGTGCTGGACCCCGCACTGTTGCGCCCGGGCCGGTTCGACCGTCAGGTACAGGTGCCAAATCCTGACATCAACGGTCGTCGCAAAATCCTCGACGTGCATGCCCGCAAAACGCCGCTGGGTCCTGATGTGGATCTTCGAATTATTGCACGGGGCACACCCGGCTTTTCGGGCGCAGACCTGGCCAACCTGGTGAACGAAGCGGCTTTGATGGCGGCACGAACCGGTAAACGGTTTGTGACCATGGAAGACTTCGAGAACGCCAAAGACAAAGTCATGATGGGCGCTGAGCGTCGGTCCATGGTTATGACCGAGGATGAAAAGAAGCTGACCGCGTATCATGAGGCTGGTCACGCAGTGGTCGGTTTGAACGTCCCGCAACATGACCCCATCCACAAAGCGACGATCATCCCACGAGGCCGTGCGCTGGGCCTGGTTCTGAGCCTGCCGGAACGGGACCAACTGTCCGTCAGCTACACCAAGTACACCTCAAAAATTGCAATGGCGATGGGTGGCCGCGTGGCGGAAGAGCTGATCTTCGGCAAGGAAAACGTGACCAGCGGCGCTGCCAGCGATATCCAACAGGTGACACGCATCGCGCGTGCGATGGTGACGCAGTTCGGGTTCGACGAAGAGTTGGGCTACATCGACTATGCCAACGAACAGCAAAGCTATCTGGGCAACTACCAGTCTTCGTCAAACCATTCCGGGATTACGCAAAAGCTGATCGATGACAAGGTGCGTGCCTTGGTGGATGAAGGCTATGACACCGCCAAACGCATCCTGACGGAACGTGCGCAAGACTTGGAAAATCTGGCTCAGGGTTTGTTGGAATATGAGACGCTGACCGGATCGGAAATCACCAAGGTGATTGCTGGTGAGCCGCTCAATCGCGACAGCGACGGGGACGATACAGACACGGGCAGCGGAACGCCGTCGGTCGTGTCCATTCCAAAAACCAAAAAGCCACGCCGCGATGATGGCGGGATGGAACCTGATCCAGCCTGATTGCATTTGAAATTCTTTGAAAAGCCCCGTGTTTTGCGCGGGGCTTTTTATTTTGCACAACTTGCGCTTAAAGCGATTTGATTGTGGTCAAAATTCAAGGCCGAGCGCAAGTTGGATAAAACACTCACCAGAACTTAGCCAAATAACAACGGAGCTTTTCCATGCCCGCATTGGAACGTACGAATTACACCTGTGAAATCGCCTATCTGGGCGTTGTGACTGATCGCGACCAAGGTCTGGCCTCCCAAGCTGCCCCACAGGTTTTTGCCAGCTTTTCCGGGGCGGAAGGTGAGGCACATAGCGGGCTAACCCGCCCAGCGTGTGTACGCGTCAGAACCCAGCATCCTGAAGGCACAAAGATCGCCAATGTGCGTCAGTTCTCCATTATCTCCGAAGAGGAAATGGCTTTGGCGGCAGATCAGGTCGGCTTGCCGCACGTAAAGCCGGAATGGATGGGGGCCAGCATTATGGTACGCGGCCTGCCGGATTTCACGTACATCCCCCCGTCTTCACGTCTGCAGAATGCAGCCGGAACAACTCTGGTCATTGATATGGAAAACCGGCCTTGCAAATATCCCGGCGAAGAAGAGGTGGAACCGCTTCATCCCGGCAAAGGTAAAAAGCTGCTGTCCGCCCTTGTTGGCCGACGCGGGGTCACCGCTTGGGTTGAACGGGAAGGCCCGCTGGCAGTGGGCGATGTGTTTTCATTGCACGTACCGGGACAACGAACCTGGCAGCCTGGCTGAAAACGTACCGATTTTTTCGACGAAAAATCGTGGGGCGACAATAACAGGCTGGAATAAGTCGCAAATGGTATGGGCAGACCTGCGACTTTTTATCCATTACACACGCGAGAGAATCCTATCGCATACCGGGGGAGCCCATGGCCTACAAATCCGACATCGAAATTGCCCGCGAGGCAAGCAAGCGCCCGATCCAAGAAATCGGCGACAAGCTCGGCATCCCGACGGAGCATCTTTTGCCCTATGGGCACGACAAAGCCAAAGTAGGCCAGGAGTTCATCAACTCGGTCCAATCTCGCGAAAACGGCAAGTTGATCCTGGTGACCGCGATCAACCCGACGCCCGCAGGCGAAGGTAAAACGACGACTACGGTGGGTCTTGGCGACGGGCTTAACCGCATCGGCAAAAATGCAGCTGTTTGCATCCGTGAAGCCTCGCTTGGCCCGAACTTCGGCATGAAGGGCGGTGCAGCGGGCGGCGGCTATGCCCAGGTTGTCCCGATGGAGGATATGAACCTCCACTTCACGGGGGACTTCCACGCCATCACATCCGCGCACTCCTTGCTGTCGGCGATGATCGACAACCATATCTATTGGGGTAACGAGGCAGGCATCGACACGCGTCGTGTCACTTGGCGCCGGGTTGTGGATATGAATGACCGCAGCTTGCGTCAGATCACGTCGAGCCTCGGGGGTGTGTCCAACGGTTTCGCCCGTGAAGACGGGTTCGACAT
Source organism: Pseudomonadota bacterium (assembly GCA_039030095.1). Classification (GTDB taxonomy): domain Bacteria; phylum Pseudomonadota; class Alphaproteobacteria; order Rhodobacterales; family Rhodobacteraceae; genus Amylibacter. The sequence goes on from JBCCET010000028.1 coordinate 24,228, forward strand.
CACCGTGGCATCGGAAGTTATGGCCATCTTGTGCTTGTCCAAAGACCTCAAGGACCTGCAAAAACGCTTGGGCGACATGATCATCGCTTATCGCCGCGACCGTTCCCCAGTATTCTGCCGTGATGTGAAAGCCGACGGTGCCATGACGGTGCTGCTCAAAGACGCGATGCAACCAAACCTTGTGCAAACGCTGGAAAACAATCCGGCTTTCGTTCACGGTGGCCCATTTGCCAATATCGCGCACGGCTGTAACTCTGTCATCGCAACCACAACTGCCCTGAAATTGGCAGACTACGTTGTCACGGAAGCAGGCTTTGGCGCCGACCTCGGTGCAGAGAAATTCCTGAACATCAAATGCCGCAAGGCGGGCTTGTCCCCGGATTGCGTGGTGTTGGTTGCAACCATCCGCGCCATGAAGATGAACGGCGGTGTGGCAAAGGCTGATCTTGGTCCGGAAAATGTGGAGGCGGTCCAAAAGGGTTGTGCAAACCTTGGTCGTCACATCGAAAACCTTAAATCTTTCGGTGTTCCTGTGATCGTGGCGGTCAACCACTTCGTGACCGACACCGACGCCGAGGTTGAAGCGATCAAGGCTTATGTGGCGGATCAGGGATCTGAAGCGATTGTCTCAAAACATTGGGAATTCGGCTCCGAAGGGTCTGCAGAACTCGCCACCCGCGTTGCGGAAGTTGCCGACAGCGGCGCGTCCCAATTTGCACCGATCTATGAGGACGATCTCAGCCTATTCGAAAAAGTCGAAACCATTGCCAAGCGGATCTACCGTGCGGATGAAGTTCTGGCCGACAAGAAAATCCGCGATCAACTGAAATTGTGGGAAGATCAAGGCTACGGTGATTTGCCGGTTTGTATGGCAAAAACCCAGTACAGCTTCTCCACGGATCCAAACCTGCGCGGTGCGCCTACTGGTCACTCGTTGCCGGTGCGTGAAGTACGGCTCAGTGCAGGCGCCGGGTTTGTTGTCGTGGTCTGCGGCGAGATTATGACCATGCCAGGCCTGCCACGGACACCAGCGGCAGAATCGATCCAACTTAACGATGAAGGTTTGATCGAAGGTCTGTTCTAATGCGCTTGCTGGCCTTGCTTGTCTTCGCTGCGACACCCGTCGCAGCGGAGGAGTGGTTCCAACACTCTTCCGGTGAATTGCGGGCCTTCCACGGTGACTGGACAGCCGTTTGCGAAGATCAAGGAGAGGGTCCTTGCCGCGTCGTTGGCGTTGCCAAAGACGAAGGCTCCTCGGCGTTCTTTGACATGCGAATTGCGGTGCACCGGATCGACAACAGTCCAAACTGGGCGGTTGAGGTGATGGACCGCAACATGCCAGCGGCTGAACTGACCGAGCTTACGCTTGATGTGGACGGCGATGCGGTGGTTTTTGCTCCGTCCGACCTTAATCAAGGCGACTTTGAGGGCTACAACGCCGTCGACAGCACCGTGATCCGGTCGCCGGAACAGGCGGCGGATCTGGTTGAACGAATGAAAGCCGGAAACCGCGTCACCATGCGCTATGCTCCGCAAGGCGGGGGCGACGGAATAGCAAGCCTGAGCTTGCGCGGGATTACAGCTGCATTAAATGCGGTAGAGGCGCGCGTTCTGGCGCGCCAGGAATGAACACAGAAGGGTAGCTGTCGATGTCCACCCACGAAGTATGCGTTGAATGGCAGGTGGACGGCGACTACGCCAAAAACCAATATTCGCGCGGTCATCGTTGGTCATTCGACGGCGGCGTGCAGGTGGCAGCATCCGCCTCGCCCGACGTGGTTCCGCTGCCTTATTCAGTGGCTGAGGCCGTGGACCCCGAAGAGGCCTATGTGGCGAGCATTTCGTCGTGTCATATGCTGTGGTTTCTGGACTTTGCCCGGCGCGCAGGGGTGTCTGTCTCCACTTACCGGGATGACGCGGTCGGCAAAATGACAGCTGGAGACAAAGGCCCATGGGTTTCGCGCGTCGACTTGAACGTCCGTATGACGTTCAGCGGCACCGCCCCAAACCGGGCCGCACTCGAAGACTTGCATCACAAGGCGCATGAAGCCTGTTTTATCGCAAATTCGGTCAACACAGAAATTGTGACCAACCTGATCGACCCCTAAGCGGCGCGTCCGCACGGAAAAGGAGAGCCTCAATGACGGCAAAACTGATCGACGGCAAAGCGTTTGCCGCAACTGTTCGCGGCAAGGTCGCCGACCACGTAGCGCGGCTAAAGGCAGATCACGGGATTACGCCGGGGTTGGCCGTTGTTCTGGTGGGCGAAGATCCGGCCAGCCAGGTCTATGTCCGTAACAAGGGCAAACAAACCGTCGAGACTGGGATGAATTCTTACGAGCATAAGCTCGACGTTGACACGTCTGAGGCGGACCTTCTGGCGCTAATTGAGCAACTGAACAATGACGCAGCCGTTCACGGTATCCTTGTGCAGCTTCCTTTGCCAGGTCACCTTAACGAGGACCTAGTGATCAACTCCATCGCGCCGGACAAGGATGTGGACGGCTTTCACATTTCGAACGTTGGGCTGCTTGGAACCGGCCAAAAGTCGATGGTTCCTTGCACTCCCCTGGGATGTTTGATGATGCTGCGCGATCATCACGGCTCGCTTTCGGGCATGAACGCTGTGGTTGTCGGGCGGTCGAATATTGTCGGCAAACCGATGGCAAACCTGCTTTTGAAAGACAGCTGCACGGTAACCATTGCGCACAGCCGCACCAAAGACCTGGAGGCCGTGTGCCGGGGCGCTGATATCCTGGTTGCAGCAGTGGGCCGCCCGGAAATGATCACCGGGGAATTTGTGCGCGAAGGGGCTACTGTAATTGACGTAGGCATCAACCGCATTCAGCATCCTGATGACGCGAACAAGACGAAACTGGTGGGCGACGTGCATTTTGCCTCCGCTGCGGAAAAGGCCGGGGCGATCACGCCAGTGCCGGGCGGCGTCGGCCCGATGACCATTGCCTGCCTGCTTGCCAACACCGTCACAGCGTGCTGCCGGGCCAATGGCCTTGAGGAACCAGAAGGCCTTACGGCCTGATCCGCTTGACCATGGCGGGCAGGTCCCGTACCCGCGCGCCATGACTACATGGACTGCACTAACCACTCTATCTGACAAAACTGCCGCTGAACGCTTGGCCGAAGCGGCAGAAAACCTGTTCCCAGAACCAACCGGGGTCGGTGTCTTTGAAATCGAAGATGGCTCCGGCATGTGGGAAGTTGGGGTGTATTTCGTCGAAAAACCCGACGAAATTGCATTGGATCTAATAGCAGCCGCCAATGGTGCTAAGGCATTTGCGGTCAGCGAACTGCCCGACAAGGATTGGGTCGCAGAAGTACGCCGCGAACTTGCCCCAATCCGCGCGGGGCGCTTCTTTCTCTACGGTTCGCACGATGCTGATCAAGTGCCAGGCGACGTTGTTCCGCTTTTGATTGAGGCGGCGATGGCCTTTGGCACGGGTCACCACGGCACCACGCAGGGTTGCTTGCAGGCGCTTCACAACCTTGATGCAGAGGGTTTGCGGGCACAGAACGTGGCAGACATTGGCTGCGGTACGGCGGTATTGGCCATGGCGGCTGCCAAGATCTGGCCCGGTGTGATGATGGCGTCAGATATCGATCCGATTGCCACCGATGTGGCCGTGGCAAATGCGCGGGCCAATGATCTGGACGGGCGGTTGCATGTGGTCACTTGCGCTGGGTTTGATCACGAAGACATGCGGGCCAAAGCACCCTTTGATCTGATTTTCGCCAATATCCTGAAAGGCCCGCTGGTGGCCTTGGCCCCGGACATGGCAGCATCTGCTCAAACAGGTGGTTACGCGATCCTTTCGGGCATCCTGAATGATCAGGCGGAAGCCGTGAAAACAGTCTACGACGACCACGGGTTCGACCTTGCCGATCACCTTATTGTTGGCGACTGGTCAACACTATGTTTGCGCAAACGCGCCTAACACGCCCGGTTTTCGCCCCATTTCACCGCCACATCTGATGTCGTTGTTTTGTAACGAGTGGATCCGTTAACCATGGATGAAAACCTCAAGTCTTTCGAAAAACGCCTTCAGCGCGTTGACCCCGATTTCAAACCCACCGCTTGGCGGCGCTGGCGTACTCGGGCGCGGCGCAAAACGGTTATCCCGATGCGCGGGACGGCTTACACGATCGTCTTTGCATATGTCGCTCTGACGGCTGTGAAAGTGGTGATGCACCAGGATCTTGGCGCAGAGGGGTATGCCACCCGCGTGGCTTCCATGGCGCAGGGCGATGAAACCTCCCGCATCGCGGCGAAGTTGATGTTTCGTGATCCGGTCATGAACTACGTGACAGAGAAACTCACGTCCTGACGCCGAGCCATTTGGCCGATTTCCGGCGGGCTTTAGGCGTTTTCGGCCTGCTTCATCATCTCAGCTATTTGGTCCGGCCCTTCGCGCACGTCATAGGTTAGCGTCCCGCCAAGAACTACCAGCGCACCATCCCCGGTTGCGCCGGTGATCAGGGCCTGCACATGTTTTGCCCCGACCATGATGGTTTTGCCGTTCAAAAGCGTCAGTTTGATCATCCTGATTTCCTGCCTGTTGTCTGTTTTCTGACTAATGCCGTTTCGGGCGTTATCAGGTCAAGGCCGCTCGGGCGTTGTATCGAAAACATTAACCGGACGACCGAAAGGATAGCCCCGGTGCATGGTCCAAAAGTTGCCTACCTCCGGTTCCAACGGTCGTTGGTTGCCCCCAGGTTCCGCCCCCGTGCGCAGGGTTAACACTATGTCTGACACCACATTGGGATTGGACCGGAAATAGCCGTGACTGCTGCGCGTCGACACATTCTCCACGTTCACGAAATGCACCCGCTGGGCGTTGTCCAGAATCTTCAACTCTTCCGCTGATAGGTCTTCGGGGCGCAGGCGGCCAAGCCGGACGCCGGTGAACAGGCTTTGCGCCAGCCCCAGGGCGGCGTCGCCGCCGTTCATGTAAACTGTGATCTGGTCAAAGGCAGCGGCAAAGCGTTCCGCCACCAGCCGCTGGGACACCACATCCATATTCAAATCCGGTGCAGCTAAAATAACGTTTTTCACTTTCAGCGTTCTGCGCGGATCACGCCCGGCGGCCCGTTCGGCGATCAGCATTTCGCGCAAAGCCGTGGTGGCCAGATCCGTTCCCCGGGAGTGGGCGATGACGTGTATGTGCTTCAGCTGCGGGATTTCAGCCAAAAGGCGCATCATTTCCTTGAAATGGAAAACTGCAAACTCCCCGGATTCGCGGTCCGAGAAATAGCCGAGAAGACCGGGATTATCGGCGGGCCAGGAAAACACCAGCGGCATGCCGATACGCCCGGAATAGTGCCAAAGGTTTGCAATGGTATCAGCCGCATCTTCGAAATCATTGTTTACCCCGTGGGTGTAGAGCACAATTTCTTTGCGGTTCGCGCGTGACAGCTCTGCCGCAACAGCCGCTTTAAAGGCGCGTCCTGCCGCGCGGTAGTCTGCCAAAGGCTTGCTTGCCGGAACGGCTCGGCTGCCAGCTACTTGAAAGGGCAGGGGCGTTTCGGGGAATCGAACCAGTTCGACCGAGTTGACCACAGAAAGTGTTACATCGGATCGACCGCGCGTGACTGACCGCGCCCGCAGCTGGTCCCAGGTCAACCCCTCGCCAAATGCGATGTTCTTGTAGCCAAATGCCATGGATCGGGACCGGCCAAAGCCGTAAGCGGCCTGTTTTTTGTCAGAGGTTATCCGCGCACGGTCGGTGACGAAAAAAATCCGCGGCGTTGTTGTACGTTTGTGGGGTGGGATTGCCGCGTCTGGATAGGTGCCAAGGCCCACCAGGATGTTGGGTGGCGCAGCCAATCGAACCGCCGATCCGGCGCAGGCCGCCAGCAGTAGTACGAGCGCTCCCGCGATAATGCGCATAGACATCCCCCTTGTCCTTTTACAGTACACCACACACGGGGCCGGGCAAGCGGCCTTCGCAATGGTCAGCAAGCGCGTTATCAGGGTGAGGCCAAGCGATTGGCGGAATTGTATACCATTGTATGCATTGACTTAGATTGCTGCCTCCGATAGGCCACGCCCAAACCTGAGCTTCGCCTTCGTAGCCGACGTGGCACGTATCAGGCGGCACGCACTCGAACCGAGAGGAACGCACCATGGACAGCCCCGATATCATCTACACCAAAGTGGACGAAGCCCCAGAATTGGCGAGCGCGTCGTTCCTGCCGATCATTCGCACTTTCGCTGCGGCGGCCGGGATCAAGGTAGGGGTGCGCGACATCTCTTTGGCGGGTCGGATCCTTGCGACATTCCCGGATCATTTGACCGATGATCAGCGCCAATCCAATGATCTGGCTGAACTGGGTGAACTGGTGAAAACGCCAGAGGCGAATGTGATCAAGCTGCCGAATATTTCGGCGTCCGTCCCACAGCTGGTTGCGGCTGTCGAAGAATTGCAGGGCAAGGGCTACGCACTTCCTGATTACCCCGAGGATCCGCAAACGGACGCGGAAAAAGAAATTCGCGCGCGCTATGACACCATCAAAGGGTCTGCGGTCAACCCGGTTCTGCGGGAAGGCAACTCTGACCGGCGAGCGGCGCGTGCGGTCAAAAATTTCGCAAAAGCGAACCCGCATTCGATGGGGTCTTGGGACAACGCGTCGAAGACCAAAGTGTCCTCGATGCCAGGTAACGATTTCTATGCAAATGAAAAATCCGCTACCATCACCTCAGATCAGGCGGGGGATGCCCGGATCGAATTTGTGGGTGCTAACGGTGACGTAAAAGTTCTGAAAGACATTTGGCCATTGGCTGAAGGCACCATAGCAGACGCCACCTTCATGTCCGCAAAGGCGCTCTCTGCGTTTCTGGCGGCGGCAATTGAGGACACGAAGGCAGACGGGACCATGTTCTCGCTGCATATGAAAGCCACAATGATGAAGGTGTCGGACCCCATCATCTTTGGCCACGCAGTAAAGGCGTGGCTCGGTTCTGTGTGGGACACGCACGCTGACGCAATCACCGCTGCAGGTGGATCCCCGAACTCTGGCTTGGGCGACGTCCTGGCGGCCATCGAGAGTATGCCAAACGCAGATGCGATCACCGCAGAGATTGCCGCGCTCGACCGCCCATCAATGTACATGGTCGATTCAGACCGCGGCATCACCAACCTGCATGTGCCCTCTGACGTGATCATCGACGCATCCATGCCCGCAGTGATCCGCGCAGGCGGCAAAGGGTGGGACGAAACCGGCGCGAAAGGTGACACGAACTGTGTGATCCCGGACCGTTGCTATTCCACCGTCTACGACGAGACGATCAACTTTTTCAAAGCCAACGGTGCACTTGATGTGACGACTTGCGGCGCGGTCGCCAATGTCGGCCTGATGGCGCAAAAGGCCGAAGAATACGGATCCCACCCCACCACCTTTGAGGCACCCGCTGATGGGACCATCCGCATTGTACTGGCGAACGGCGACACGCTGCATTCCCACGATGTGGAGGTTGGTGACATTTGGCGGTCTTGTACGGTCAAAAAAGCACCGATTGAAAATTGGATTCAATTGGCAATGGACCGGCAGCGCCTGACCGGATCGGAAGCCATTTTCTGGCTGGATGCATCCCGCGCCCATGATGCGGAGTTGATCAAATACGTCGAGCCGGCCTTAGCGGCAGCGGGCGTGGCAGACAAATTTATGACCCTTGCCCCGCGTGAGGCGACGCATCAATCGCTCAAAACCATCACGGCAGGCAATGACAGCATCGCAATCACCGGCAACGTTCTGCGGGACTATCTGACCGACCTGTTCCCGATCCTGGAACTTGGGACTTCGGCCAAGATGCTGTCGATTGTGAAGCTAATGAACGGCGGTGGGTTGTTTGAAACCGGTGCAGGCGGGTCCGCGCCAAAACACGTGCAGCAGTTGCAGGCAGAAAACCACCTGCGCTGGGACTCGATGGGCGAGTTCTGTGCATTGGGCGAGTCGCTGAACTTCCTCGCTGACGGCAAGGGCAACGCCAAGGCAGGCGTGCTGGGTGCCGCAGCAGAGGCCGCAACCCAAGGCATCCTTGACCACAACCGGTCGCCCAGCCGCAAAGCAGGTGAACCTGACAACCGGGCCAGCCACTATTGGTTTGCCCGCTACTGGGCCGAAGCGCTGGCGGGGCAAAGCGATGACGCGGAACTGGCAGCTCAATTCGCGCCAATGGCAGCAAAACTGGCGGAGGCGGAGCAGACAATCCTTGCAGAACTGATCGCCAGTTCCGGCTCTCCGGCTGATACGGGTGGGTATTTCCTCAACGACGACGCAAAAGCGGCGGATGTGATGCGCCCGAGCGCCGCGCTCAACGCGATCATCGGCTGAGATGCCTTTGGATAGCGCGTGGATCCGATGTCTCGAATCCGCGCGTTTTCTTCGGTCCGCGCGACCGCCTGACGACAGCGCTGCCAATTCAAACTTACTACAAGTGCATCTTTTCATAGCCAGGAAAACATGCGCCGAACCGTCGTCCCGGCAAGCCGCGGTTCCGGACTTTCCATTACGTTGATTCATAGCTTTTCAGAACCGCGCTGAACCATCTTTACACAAAGGCCGCTCTCTGCCAGCTTCCGCGCCATGAGCTATCGGATTGACGGACTACAATATTGCAACTGGTCGGAGGATATCTTTCGCCAGATGCGCGCAGGCGGGTTGGACGCGGTGCATGTCACCGTCAGTTACCATGAGAATTTCCGCGAAACTGTCCTTAAGATGGAGGCTTGGAACCGTTGGTTCGAACGCTTCCCCGATCTGATTTTCAAGGGTTGTACCGGGGCTGATGTGGATCTGGCGAAAGAAACGGGTCGCACGGCAATTTTCTTTGGTTTCCAGAACCCTAGCCCGATCGAAGATGACATCGGGCTGGTTGAGATTTTGCACGAGCTGGGTGCCCGGTTCATGCAGCTGACCTATAACAACCAGTCCCTTTTGGCGACTGGCTGTTACGAGGATGAGGACCCTGGCATCACCCGTATGGGTGAGCAAGTGATTGCGGAGATGAACCGCGTCGGTCTGGTCGTGGATATGAGCCATTCTGCTGACAGGTCCACCATCGAGGCGGCGGAGATTTCAAGCCGCCCGATTGCGATCACCCACGCCAACCCGGCCAAATGGCACGCGGCCCGGCGCAATAAACCGGATGAGGTGATAAAGGCCGTCACTTCACGGGGTGGCATGTTTGGTTTTTCGATGTATCCGCACCATTTGGCAGGCGGTTCGGACTGCTCGCTGGGTGATTTTTGCCGGATGATCGCGGATGCGGCGGACGACTACGGGATTGAAAATATCGGCATTGGATCTGATCTTTGTCAAAACCAACCTGACAGTGTCGTGGAATGGATGCGCGTGGGGCGCTGGACCAAACAGATCGACTACGGCGAAGGGTCGGCGGATAATCCAGGTTTTCCACCGCAGCCCGGTTGGTTTCGGACTAACGACGATTTCCCGGGCTTGGAAACAGGTCTGAAATCCATCGGGTTTCGTGAAAAGGACATCGACGCGGTTCTGGGCGGCAACTGGAAGCGATTTTTCGACAAAAATTTCGGGCCACAATGAGAGATTTCGACGACAAAGCTGAACTGCGGCCGCCATCTCAGGTGATGCGGTTGGCGCGTATGGGGTGTGGGCATCCGCACCGGCTCAGTTTCATGCGCATCCTTATGCGTCGCATTCGGGATGAGGCGTGGCGTTTTGAAGTGTCCGATTGGCAGATCGGCGACGACGGCGTCGGCCATGCGGTTTATGCCGCTATTACGCCGCAGCGGACATATTCACTGGTTGCGTTTGCCCATGATTTGCCTGCGGAAAAACGATCCGATCGTGTGATCGCCACAGCGTGGGACACGACGTTTGTCCTCTTCGACGGGGTGCCGACGCAGGCCGATGTGGCGCGGCTACGCGACAATGTCCCTCGTCAAGAAGCCGGCCGGGTTTGCGAAACTGAACTGACGCTGAGCCGCGCGAACCGATCAGTTAGGTTGTGGGCGCATGTGGTGGAGGCATTGTCGGAAGGACGCCAGCCCGACGCGGAGTTGCTGACCGAAGTTGGCTATCTGATGCGAACCACAGCGGTTTACGGATCCGGCAAATTTGGCTGCCAGGACCGCGCGATGATTGCGGATCGCCCCGAATTTCGCGCGCCTTTCCAGGCTGAGATGCTGACGGTGTATCTGATCCGCGCATTCGTTTTGGACCTTGTTGAACATATGGCCCGTGTGCGCAACGCGGCGGCGGTAAAGCTCGATCCCGCGCTGCGGCGTAGCCTGGGTATCGGCAATTCTACCGGGCTGGGCATGGCGCCGTTCATCATGAACCATCCGATGTTGATCAACAATTGGGTTGCCGCGCGGGAAGAAGCTTTGGCCCGAGTGCGGTCGCTGACCACTTTCACGCCAGCCGATCAAGCGGCTTTCGCCAAGCTAGTTGACCGCGCCGTGGCCAATGTGGCGGCTTGGCGGTCGGAACATCCGGTTCAGGTGGCCAAACTGGCCGATCTGAAGGCTGATGTGGCGAAGCTGCAGGCTTTTGTGGGCGCAGGACAGATCGTCAGCTGGGATGGGATTTACGGTTGGGCTGAAGACGCCTTGAGCGCAGAAGGGTGCGAACTGGTGGTCTCTCTGCTGTTGGAGCCGCACGGCGAATTTGTGGATGAACTTGCGGATTGCATGGCATCCGACGAACACTGGCAGATCGACGGGCGCCAGACCGTGGGCGAGTTGCGCGCGAATTTGGAAGAGGTCTACGGCTTTGCCGAGTTCACCGATTGGTCCGCACGGGAGGAACAGGCGCGCGTCTGGTACACCAGCCAGGAAAAGTTGGAACCGCGCCTGGGTGAGCGGTTTGAAGAAGACAGGATCGCGGGGTACGAGCAGCCCTTGCAACCGGCCCGTGATGCCTGTGCGTTGTGGCAAGATCTGCAACAGACGCCTGCTGATATGTCCGTTTCGGATTATCTGGCGGCTGATCCGACCTACAGACACGCCGTCCGCCGCGCGCAAATCACATCCCGGCTGCCTTACGCCGAGGTGCGTGACAACACGATCCACGCGACCATGCTGCCGATTGATCTGCTTCGATTCAAGCTTGCGTTCTTTGGCGCGCGCCACTTTGATCCTCGGTCAGATCGGTGGCTACGGATTAACATGTTTGCGGGCGCGCCATTTCCCCATGAACTGACGCCCGAGAACGCCGACAATTGGTTTTACCCGGCATGACCCCCAGCTTTGGTGAAGTGCAGGCCACGGGGCTGAAAGCAGCGCGCGGGGCCGGACTGCCATGGGGGCTTTGCGAAGATGCAGGGTCCGCCACGCGTTGGCTATGGGAACGTGGCTACAACGGGCCTGGCGCCCTGGCGGCGCTTTTGTCGAACTATGACCCCGATACCTGCCCGCTGCGTGCAGCTGGTCGGTTGCCGGGTGAGATTGAAGACTTACCGTTCGAATTGCAGGTGCAAGCTGGCCTTCTTTTGTTGCCGTCGCTCGCCGCCATTGGTGCGCAGGCAGATGGGGTGGGCGACACGGATTTTGGCACGGCAAAGGTTGTAGTGGAGGCCGCCACTGCTGACTGGGTGCCGGCGATTGGCCCACGCCGGGCAGTGGACCAGGCAGCATGGCAAATCCTGAAACGCCTAGAGGGCCGCACTTACGCGCCACCAACCGAGGCCAGCCGCGACGGCGCTGGTGCAGGGCTCACTGACAACGACTAACAGTTTGAAGTATTTAATGTTCTGCGGGGACGGCCCGGACGTCTGGCCCGTTGGCGCGATTGTTGGTAGAGTTCTTTCCAACCGCAAATTGTGATCGCGAAAGGAACCGCCATGTCCCGTCCTGTGACAGTCGCCTGCCTGCAAACCCGACCCATGCCGGATTTCGAGACTGCCCTGGCGGAAGCATTAAGTTTGGCCGAGCAGGCAGTGGCGGACGGCGCTGATTTGCTGGCACTGCCAGAGTACTGCGGAGGATTACTTTCGTCGGAGGGGCGATTTGCACCTCCTGCCGCCGAAGAGGACAGTCATCTTGTGGTCCAGGGCTTGCGTGAATTTGCAGCGCGTCACAGTGTTGACGTTTTGATCGGGTCGGTGGCCGTGACAGGGCAGGGGCAAAAGTATCGCAACAGATCGCTCTATGTGGATAAGTCCGGCGAAGTTTTGGGCCGCTATGACAAAATCCACCTTTTCGACGTAAATTTGTCTGCGACTGAGCAATACCGCGAAAGTGATAGTGTTGAGCCTGGCGGTGACTGCGTGACGGTGGACAGCCGGTTTGGCCGGGTGGGGCTGTCGGTATGTTATGACCTGCGGTTTGCCCATCTTTATCGTTTGCAGTCCCAAAACGGGGCGGAAATTTTGATGATCCCTGCCGCTTTCGCTGCGACCACCGGGCGCGCCCATTGGCACATATTGCAGCGTGCACGGGCTATTGAGAACGGAGCCTTTGTTGTGGCGCCTTGTGCCGTGGGTCCGGTGGACGGCGGTGGGGAAGCGTATGGTCATTCGGTCATTGTGGAACCTTGGGGAACGGTTTTGGCGGACGGTGGCACCGAAGCAGGTGTGGTCATCGCTCAGATTGATCTGGACCTGGTTGCTGAAACCCGTGCGAGAGTGCCATCCTTGAGCCACGACCGCCCTTATTCAGTGCCAGGCCGCAAACGCGCGGTTGCGTAAACGCCGCGAACCTAGCGGAGCGCCTGCGGCGCGCGCCCATAGTTTGATTGGCACCTACGGCAGTGTTGGATTTTGTCTGCCAATAACTGCGCCTATTCAGGCAAAAATAGCCTTGTTTTCCAACTTTTAGACCGCATGCATCTGTGCAACGCGCGCAGCTCCGACAGAAGCTTCTGTTTCGGCGCTGACTTGTGGGGTAAAGCCCAATCGGTGGGCGCGTATCTTGGTCCAGGTAGGGTTCTGGGAACCTCCACCGGCTGTGAAGATTTGGGCCGGCTTTCCGCCGCCGCGTCCCTCTATTTCCTGATAGCACAGCGCTTCAATCCGGGCGATGCCGTCAAGAAGACCGTGTAGGAAGTTCACATCATTCGCAGGGCGCGGGGTCAGTCGAGGCAAAAGGTCTGGGTCGTTAATCGGAAATCGCTCGCCGGGTTTGAGAAGCGGGTAATAATCAAGCGAGGACCTCTGTTCCGGGTCTATTTTGCCGCTCAGGGTTTTCAGATCTTCAGAAGTGAAATGTGCAGCCAGAACTGCGCCGCCAGTGTTGGAAGCCCCACCAACCAGCCAATGGTCGCCCAAGCGATGCGCGTAAAGCCCAATCGACGGGTCGTCGATACGGGTAGGGCTGAGCATCTTAATCGCAAGCGTCGAGCCGAGCGAGGTGACGGCCGTACGCTCAGCCAGCGGCGCGCAAGCCATGAAAGCTGCAATGCTGTCGGTTGTGCCTGCGCACACGACGGCGTCAGGGGAGAGGCCCAGGCCAGTTGCAACAGCTGGCGTGATTTGGTCGAACACGTCGCCCACCGGGCGTGGATCGGGCAAAAGGGTCGGGTCGATCAACTCCGCCGCCCAATCAGGCCAACGGCCTGTGGCAGGATCAAAGCCGGTTTTCAGCGCATTGTTATGGTCGCTCAGACCGCCGCGCCCGGTTAGTTTTGCGGCGACAAAGTCGGCTTGGTGCAGCAGATGGCGCCCTCTGGCTTGTCCTGCAAGGCGCATTGCGCGTGCTAAAGCTGAGTTGGTGCCGCGCGTAATGTGGACCGGAGGGGCGAGCTGGTCGATGCGCGCAGCCTCAGCAGTGAAGCCACTGGAGTTGTACATCAGCGCCGGGGTGACAGGGTTCAGGTTGCTGTCCGTGATCACCATGGTCCCGGAGGTGCCGTCGACGGCGATCCGCGTGATTTCTGCGCCGCTGTGTCCCTGCGCATCAAGTGCTGTCACTTGCCTTTGAATGCAGGTTTGTACGGCGTCCCACCACAGATTTGCATCGAATTGGTCACTGGGTTGGCGCAAGTGGTCCGCCCGCGCGGTGGAGATTACCTGTCCATCAGCGTCCAGCACCGCAGTGCGCACACCTGATGTGCCAACGTCGATCCCCAGGGCAAGCGTCATTGTCGCGCTGCCAAAGCCTGACGGTATTTCTCGGCATCCCAATTCAGCAACTCGGCCTCAGCCGCGTTACCGATAGGATCGGCGGTCCAGTCCGCAGGCAGGCGCGCAAGCATGTCCGACAGGCACTGCACCATGGCCGCTTGGCTCGATGTAGCACCTTGGCGGAGCGCTACGCCTTTGCCGGGTATGAGGACTGCTGGTGGCTGTCCGCCATGATCTTTTTGAGGCAGGGCAGGGCCTAGAAACACGACGTGATCAGGGTAGTAGCTGCCTGATAAGGCCAAAGCACTGGCGCGGTTGTTTTGGGCGATCCAACTGGCACCCGCCCAAGCGAAACCGTCGGGTGCAGTATCCGCAGGCGGTGCCCAAGGGGTAACTTGCGCTGGCATTTTGAGCAGGTCTTCGACCTGTGCCAACCTTTCAGCGACCGCTTCCACTGTTGGTCCGCCGCAAATAACGCCATGGTTTTGAAGGATAAAAACCTCTGTCCCCGAGGTGTTGCGAGCAAGGATTTCCCGCGTCAACGGAAGGCCGGGTTTGGCGTATGGCACAATCGAATAGGGTAGGCCGTGCAACTTTTCCCGCGCAGCGGCGCAGCCTTCCGGGCTGATCGCATGGGTCAGTGTTGCGACGGAATGGGTGTGAACAACCACCGGCCAGTCAAGGGCTGCGTGAAATGTCGTCTCGATCGATGGCCGCAGCCCCAGCGCCGGATCAAGAACAGTTTCCTTGCAACTGCCACCGCCAGCGCCATGTGCCTCCGCCGCTGCGGCGTCGCGATCAACGGCTACGAAAATCTCCTGCTCTTCTGCCTGGGCAAGCTCAGTGCCGGAAGCCTTGATCCACATAACCCCGTCGCCCTTGATAGACGTGTTGCCACCGGGGCCCTGCACCTGCAATGGATCGCGTCCCAGACGAGCGGACAAGGCGCGAAATTCGGCGGTAAGCAATTCTGGACGGGTGTTCATGTCAAAATCTCCATCCGGTAAGTGGGGGGTGGACAGCCCTTTTGGGCCACCAAAACCGTTAGATCTTGGTCACTGGCAATCTGACCCGCGTAAAGCCCGCCTTCGATCAACAAGCTGTCCCAACCTGCGCCAGCGGCCCCGGCGATATCGTGGTCCAGGCTATCACCGACCATCAACAGGCGATCCGTGCCGAGGGACTTTTGTAGAGCCTCAAAGACAGGCTTGTGAGGTTTGCCGTAATACGTGACGCGGCCTTCGTAGGCTGCAGCCAGCGCACCGGGTGACGTCACGAGACCATCCGCGCGCGGGGAATGCACATCCGGGTTTGAACAATAAACAGGCAGGTTGCGCGCAGCAGCGTCCATCAACACTTGCGTCCAATCGTTTAGTGTTGAACCATCTGGCAACCCCATAAGCAAAACCGCTTCAGCTTCGTCCAGAGGCGTTAAGGTAATACCTAATCCATCGGCCCACTGCGACGCATCGCCGGTTTGGCGTTCGATGGGGAAAAATGCGCGTTCTGGGATATGTCCTGCGGCGATGTCCTGCCAAAGGGCTTCACCGCTTGTCATTACGGTCTCAAACCAAGCTGCATCAAAGCCTATTGCGGAAATGCGGGAGGCGTTGGGTGCCGCACGTTTTCCGGAATTTGATAGCACAGCCAGCGGCTTACCAGACGTATGCAGGGCTTTGACCGCCTCGACCGCACCGGGGTACGCAACCGTGCCGTTGTGCAAGACGCCCCATTGATCAAACACAATGGCGTCGTATTGCGCCGCGATGTCTGCCAGTCTGGATAGCTTTTGGGTCACCGGCGTCAGTATTCAGCCATATCCGATGGATCTGTCAGACCGGCAAGATAGGCCTCCGCCTCTTCTTTGGTCATGGCGGGCGCTGCCTTGTCAGCCATGCCTGGCGGCATGTCGCCGAAGTAGAACTGCAGGCCGGGGATCGGCTGGCGACGATTGCGGATCGGCATGCCTTCATATGGGAAAACGTCGGACCGGGCGTTCGCGGCCTCATCATGGCACGGCAGCACATAGTCAGCGCGTTTGTCGATTTCTTCGACCGATTTCCAACCCTCGTAAGAGTCCACAAACCGCGCAGGAACCCAGTGGCGCCACTTCTCTTTGGGGTTTGGTTCCAGGTTGCGTTCCACGAAGATCGCGTCGCCCGCAATCACGATATCCCCCATGGATGTGGCGACTGTGACCGCCATGTGGCCCACGGAATGGCCCGGCGTATGGAACATGGTGATACCCGGCAGAACCTCACATTCGTCTTCGACCGCTTCAAACACGCAGCCCGCGTATGGGGGCTCAATGCCGAGGATGCCACATTCGTACGTGCGATAATAAAGCGGCAACGGGTTGTAGGCCATTTCGATCTCCCCTTTAGGAGCGATGTATCTGGCATTCTTGAATTTTTTCATGTTCTGCACGTGGTCCCAGTGCAGGTGGGTAAAGACGATTGCATCAATTTCATCCGGATGCACGCCCAGCTTTTGTTCCAGGTGGTCGTGCACTTCCAAGCAGCCGCGTTTGTCACATTTGTGGTGGTACTTCGAGGCGCGCTCTTCATCGCAGAGACCGGTATCGATCAGGATCTTATGCTCTCCTGTATCCACGTAGTGGCAATAGACCGGGTTCCAGTATTTCTTTCCCGCAGGCCCTTTCCAAAAGATGTAGGTACCTAGATCCGCCTCCAGCCAGCCGGTGTTGATAGGATATATCTTGGTTTCGGCGACGCCCATGGGTCCCTCCGCTGCGGGTGAATCAGTTTTGTATACAAAAGATCATCACTGGCAGGCAATGCAAGTAGAAATTCAGATTAGTTGGCGCGCAAGGCTTGCATGAAGCTGGTGGTCATGTGGTTGCGCATACCCTTTGATGCTGTGGCAGAATCTTCAGAGAAGATGTCGCTAATTAATTCTTCGTGGCTTTTAGCAGATGCAATCAAGTCATCGCGGCTTGCAAACTTTTTTGCGCGAAATGGCCCGGTGCGCCGACGGAACTCTGACGCGATTTCAGCCATATATGGGTTACCGGTGGCCCGGTAGATGGCCATATGGAACGCTTCATTGGCCCGCAGATATGCCGCGCGGTCATCGGCTTCTGCGGCTTTCAGGCAATCGGCTTGCGCGGCCTCGATTTCTGAACGGCTAAGCAGGTTAAGTCGTTGAGAAACAATGCGTGCACAGGCGGCTTCGATCTCATGCATGGCCTCAAAAATCTGGCTCAGCTCTTCGCGAGAATACTGCGCCACAAAAACACCACGCCGTTCTCCTTGGACCAATACGCCCTGGGCTGTCAGCCTTGAGAGGGCTTCCCTGACCGGTGTTCGGGATGCGCCGAAACGCGCGGCGAGCCCCTGTTCGTCCAGCCGTTGGCCTGGCGACAGCTCTCCTGCGCTGATTTCTTCTAGTAGTGCCGCCTCAATCCGCTGGGCAGCAGATACACGGGCGTCGTCATTGGCTGTGGTTGCGGTTTTGACCATAGCTTCCCTCAAACTTTCCCACTTTGATTACACTATTCCGGCAGGGTTGGCAATTTTGCGTATTTACTTTTAGTTTTGTATACAAAATAGTCGCCGTAGGGAGGCGAATGGATTCTATGCCTGAAATCCGTTTGGAAAATCTGGTGAAACGGTACGGTCCGGTTGAGGTGCTGCACGGCATCAACCTCGACATGGCCGACAACGAGTTCACCGTTTTGGTCGGGCCTTCGGGCTGCGGAAAATCTACGACGTTACGCATGATTGCGGGGCTAGAGACGGTTTCCGAAGGTGAGATCTACATCAGCGGAAAGCCGGTTAGCAAGCTGGACCCCAAAGATCGCGGGTTGGCTATGGTTTTCCAGGATTACGCGCTTTACCCGCACATGGACGTGGCGCGAAACATCAGCTTTGCACTGCGCCTGCAAAAACGCCCCAAGGCTGAAATCGACGCCAAAGTGCGCGAGGTCGCGGATATTGTCGGCCTGACAGAGTTTTTGCATCGCAAACCGGGCGCCTTGTCTGGCGGACAGCGTCAGCGGGTGGCCATGGCGCGTGCGCTTGCCAAAGACAGCGACATCTTTTTGTTCGATGAGCCTTTGTCCAACCTTGACGCGAAACTGCGCGGACAGATGCGGGCCGAGTTGGCGATCATGCGCCAGCGGGTGCAGAAAAGCATGATTTACGTGACCCACGACCAGATCGAGGCCATGACGCTGGCCGACCGGATTGTGGTGATGCACGGCGGCCATATTCAGCAACAGGGCACGCCTGCAGAACTGTTCAAAAAGCCAGCCAACAAGTTTGTGGCAGGCTTTCTAGGCTCCCCCCCGATGAATTTTCTGGATGCAGAACTGACCCAGGAAAACGACCAGGTTTATGCCGTGGGTGAGGGGTTTCGGATCGCCATCCCCGCTGAAAAAACCGGGAGTTTGCCCACCGGCGGCATCACTTTTGGCATTCGGCCGAGCGACCTGAACTATGCGCCCGATGCGGCGCCGGGAGAAGGGGTCGATTTGTCGGTCAAAGTCTCTGAATACATCGGCGCGCAGTCGGTCCTGATGTGCTCTTGCGGCACGTCGGACATGACCGTGGAGCTGAAATCCGAAACACCCATCGCTTTGGGCGAAACCCTTCGGTTCGCGGTTAGACCGGAGGGCATACACCTCTTTGACCGCACGACAGAAAAGGCGCTTTGACGCGCACCAACTAGCACTTGGGAGGACATCTGATGCTAGGACAACTCAAAAGCACCGGGCTCGGCGTCGCGACAGCATTGGCATTTGCCGGCGCCGCGTTTGCCGGTGGCCACGGTGGACCATATGACGCATACAAAGGCACGACGCTAGTTGTGAACTTCCCGGCGCACCCGCATTACGACGCGGTGATGAAGATCTTGCCGGAATTCACAAAAGAAACCGGCATCGAGGTCGAAGTTGACCAACTGCCATACCTGAAAATGCGCGAGCGTCAGACGCTTGAACTGGGACAGGATGAAGGCGAATACGACCTGATCGCTTACGTCGTTTTCTCAAAAGCTGACTATGTTTATGCAGATCAGCTGGAAAACCTGGCGCGTTACTTCATGAATCCCAAGCTTGCTGACCCGAGCTATGACGCGGACGACCTTATCGATGGCTATGTGTACAACATTGGCTTTGCCGGCGGGAACAAAGGGTATCTACAAGGCAAGACCGGTTCGCTTTTCGGCATTCCTTATGGGTCTGAAACGTCTGTTCTTGGCTACCGCAAAGATATCTTTGAAAAGCACGGGCTGACGGTGCCTGAAACGTACGAAGAGATGCTTGAGATCGCGTGTAAGATCCCTGAGCTGGAACCCGGCATGGGCGGCCTGTCGTCCCGCGCGGCTTCTGGTCACCACGCAAGCCATGCGTTCTTGCTGCACCTTGCCCCGCTGGGCGGGCGCGTGTTTGACGATGCCTGGAACCCGATCGTGAACAGCGCCGAAGGTGTTGCAGCGGCTAACGCACTGAAAAAGATCGTAGAATGCGGCCCAGAAGGCGCAGCATCTTTCGGCTTTGGTGAAGCGCTGGGATCCTTCCTGAACGGTGATACGGCTATGTTCCTGGACACCACAGTTGTGGCTGGTCAGATCAACGATCCGAAGAAATCCAAAGTCGTGGGCAAAGTTGGTTGGGCCATGCACCCCATGGGTGTACGCCGCGGTAGCCAAACAGGCGGTTTCGGCATCGGCATTCCAAAGAACGCCGAGAACAAAGAAGCAGCCTTCCTGCTGATGCAGTGGCTGACCTCTAAGGCAGGTGACAAGCTTGTTGCCATGGCTGGTGGTAACCCATCGCGGTTCTCGACCCACGCAGATGCTGACGTGAACGCCAAGTTCCCGCATATGGCAACCTTCGGTGAAGCGCTGAAGCACGCTGACCCTGACTGGCGCCCGATCATCCCGGTTTGGGGCAAGATCAATGCTGACCTCGGCACCACTTTGTCAAAAGTGCTGACTGAAGATCTTGACGTGCAAGAGGCGCTTGACGGCGTGGCTGAGCGCACGAAGGCTGTCATGGAAGAGGCCGGATACTACACCTGGCAGTAACCTCCCTGTCTGCGGTCCGGGGTTCGCCTCGGACCGCAAACTAAACCGCAACTCAAACGGATTGCGCGCGTGAAATCCCAGACCCTGAATCGGTTAACACCTTATATGTTCATGGCTCCGGCCGTGATCATTATGGGTATCGCGCTGCTCTACCCGCTTGGTTACATGGTCTACGGATCGTTCCGTGATTGGGACCCGAGCCAGTCGCTAAGCGAATCCGAATTTGTCGGATTCAAGAACTACATCACCCTGTTTTTTGATCCTGCCTTCCGCGAAAGCATGTCGGTCACGCTGACTTTTGCGGTGTCGGTTGTGGCGGCAGAACTTGTGCTGGGCGTGGGCCTTGCATTGCTGTTGGATCGCAACATTCGGGGCATGTCCGTTCTGCGCACGATGTTCATCCTGCCAATGATGATCGCCCCAGTCGTGGTTGGCCTGATGTGGCGCTACATGTACCATCCGACGGTTGGCACCTACAATAAAACCCTGAAAGCATGGGGGTTTGAAGGCGTTGATTGGCTGGGCCAGAACGCGCTGTTGTCCGTCATCATTGCCGATATCTGGCAGTGGACACCATTTATTTTCATCCTTGCCCTGGCGGCGTTGCAATCTTTGCCACGTTCCGCACTGGAAGCCGCGCGCATCGACGGCGCCACTGCTTGGCAACAGATCTGGCATATCAAGCTGCCTTTGATGATGCCGGTTCTGATCGTAACCGCCCTGTTGCGCCTGATCGACGCTTTCAAGGTGTTGGAGGTAATCCTTGTTATGACCGAAGGCGGCCCGGGCCTGTCGACAGAGATCGTGGCCCTGCGCATCTCACGCACCGCGACCGAATTCCGGGAACTTGGCACGGCGGCGGCCATGTCGAACTACCTGTTGATAATGCTGCTCCTGCTGACGGTGGCCATGTTCGCCTTTACCCGCATATCAGAGGCCCGCGCCGCCCGGCAGGCCCGGCAAATCGAAGAGGAGGCCGGCTGATGCAGGACCGTCCATCGCCCGCCTTTTACGCCCTTTTGGTGGCTTTGATCTTTATGGCCGTTGGCCCGATTTTCCTGATGTTCGTCAATTCGTTCAAACTGGACGTGGATATCATCAGCGGAACA
>JBCCET010000029.1:0-41885 GCA_039030095.1 Pseudomonadota bacterium
ATCGTCTCCACAACCAACATCCCCAAACCACTCCCTCAAATCTTTTGAGAGAGACCGTGAAACAAAATATCAGGGGGGGCACTTTTGGACGCCGATTACCCCAATACTGAGGTCAATTTTGCATGCCTATCCACAGTCAGTGTGCAGTGATTTCGTGAACTCGCTACGCGGATCAACCGTGCGATACCGTTCGGGCACACGCCTTCTGAGATGCCATTTCGAGCCTCGAAATTTCAGGCTGTCGGTATTCGGTCGCTCAGTATCCATGAATCGTAGAATACAGAATGCGGAGCAAAATGTGGAGCAAAATCAGCGAATTTCACTTTGGAGTGCCCGATCCTTTGGATCGCCTGCGGTGTTTTTATAATTAAAAACAAGTCTTTAAATGGCCTATCAATTGTCGGCTTGTGGCGGAGACGAAGGGATTCGAACCCTCGAGACGATTCCTCGCCTACTCCCTTAGCAGGGGAGCGCCTTCGACCACTCGGCCACGTCTCCGCTGGCCTCTTTATGGATCAAGTGGCGTTGCTACAAGGGGAAACTGGTGCCTATTCGCCTATGACTGGCGCTTGGTTCATCTCCCGGCCCACAACGCTGGGGATGCCACGCAGCGGGCTGGACAGTGCTGCCAACAAGGCGACAGCATCTTGGCCCACAGGTGCCGCATAGGCGCGGATGCAATAGGGGCCGTTCAGCGTTTCGACAATCCAGATGCTGTTACTCTGCTTAGCGGTGGCACGCGGCGCTTCCTGGCAGACGCCCATTTTTTGAAGTGCCGCCAGCGCAGATAAAAATGCGTCCGCTCCCAACTCAAAGCGGTCTTGGGTTTTTACCCCACCCGGGTTCGTTGCAATCCCCCAAGCCAGTTTGAAATCAACCGCAAAACCATCCTCGCTTTGAGACACCCGAAAAACAAAAGGCGTGGACCGGGCGGGCATCACAGTCACGCGGATCAACGCGCCTGCCTTGGACATTTGAGTGAAAGGTTCTTCCTCCATCGCGGTCAGGACCGCAGAATGGCTACGGTTCAACAATGCGTCGTGACTGGGGTTTGCGCTATCAAACGCGCCAAAAGGAAAGACGGTGTCTTCACCGTAGATCACCCATTCATGCTTGCTAAATTCTGCCGCTTGAACAGGCGCTGATACCAGGATCAGGAGCGCTAGAACAATAAGTCGCATTTCAGGATGCTAACACAGCTTTGGCGTGCGCAAAGCGCAAAAAGCCGAAAGCAGGGTGCGGTCAAGGCCGCGCCAAACAAAAGAGGCGCCGGTTTAGGGCGCCTCTTTCATAGTTTTAGGACAGATCAGGCCGCGTCTTGCGGGACCATGTCGTCTTTGGAGATACCGGCCACAGAAACCGGCTTTTTCATCGCGTCGCGGCGGAAGGGTTCACCCAGTTCCTGGTTGATCATCGCCTCAATCAGCGTGGTCTTGCCGTGCTTCATCTGGTCTTCGATGGCTTTGTTCAGCGCCGCTGTCAGTTCTTCCTGAGTGCGGGCCACAACGCCTTCGAGGCCACAGGCCTTGGCGATACCGGCATAGGACACTTGCTCATCCAGTTCGGTGCCCACGAAGTTGTCGTCGAACCACAGTGTGGAGTTCCGCTTTTCTGCGCCCCATTGGTAGTTGCGGAAGACGATCTGTGTCACTGGTGGCCATTCACCGCGGCCAATGGCCGTCAGTTCGTTAACAGCGATGCCGAACGCGCCGTCGCCGGCGAAGCCCACAACCGGTACGTCCGGTTGGCCGATTTTAGCACCTACGATGGCTGGCAGGCCGTAGCCACAAGGACCGAACAAGCCAGGTGCCAGGTATTTGCGGCCTTCGTCGAAGTCCGGGTATGCGTTACCGATGGCGCAGTTGTTGCCGATGTCGGAGCTGATGATCGCTTCACGTGGGAGGGCAGATTGGATCGCGCGCCAAGCCATGCGGGGTGACATCCAATCAGGTTTGGCTGCCCGTGCCCGTTCGTTCCAGGAGGTACCTGGATCGTCCTGCTCTTCGTTCATGGAAGACAGTTCTTGTGCCCAGGCTGATTTCGTCTGCGCAATCTTGTTTTTGCGCTCATCCCGGCCAGCGTCACCGGCGGTGTCGTCAAGCTGGCTCAGAATGCCGCTGGCCACCTTAGCTGCGTCACCCACGATGCCGACGGAGACCTTTTTGGTCAGTCCAATACGGTCCGGGTTGATGTCGACCTGGATGATTTTTGCGTCAGCTGGCCAGTACTCCATGCCGTAGCCTGGCAGGGTGGAGAACGGGTTCAGACGGGTGCCGAGGCACAGAACCACGTCAGCTTCTTTGATCAACTGCATCCCGGCTTTGGAGCCGTTGTAGCCAAGCGGGCCCGCAAACAGTGGGTGGTTGCCCGGGAAAGCGTCATTGTGCTGGTAGCCCACGCAAACTGGCGCCGTCAGAGCTTCGGCCAGTTTCATGGAAGCGTCGATGCCGCCGTCAGACAGAACAACGCCAGCGCCGTTCAGGATAACCGGGTTTTTGGCGGATGAGAGCATTTCAGCCGCCGCAGCAACTGAGTTTTCACCGCCAGAGGACCGTTCGAATTCAATCGGATCAACGATTTCGGTGTCGATCACCTGAGTCCAGAAATCGCGCGGGATATTCAGCTGTGCCGGGCCCGACAGACGTTTCGCCTGGCTGATCACGCGGGTCAAAACTTCGACCACGCGGGACGGGTCGCGTACTTCTTCTTGATAGGCAACCATGTCTTCGAACAGTTTCATCTGTTCAACTTCCTGGAAACCACCCTGACCGATGGTCTTGTTGGCAGCCTGCGGGGTGACCAGCAGCAGCGGAGTGTGGTTCCAGTAGGCCGTCTTCACGGCCGTTACGAAGTTGGTGATGCCCGGGCCGTTTTGCGCGATCATCATGGACATCTTGCCAGTGGCGCGTGTGTAGCCGTCCGACATCATGCCGGCGGAGCCTTCGTGGGCGCAGTCCCAGAACTGGATGCCAGCCTGCGGAAACAGGTCGGAAATTGGCATCATGGCCGATCCGATGATCCCAAAGGCATGTTCGATTCCGTGGCGTTGCAAAACCTTCACAAAGGCTTCTTCAGTAGTCATTTTCATGAGAATATCTCCCTGGGCGGCAAATGGCAGTTTGGGCGCCGATGGTCCGTCGCGCCCGCTTGGGGTTGTCTAAGCGGCATGGCGGGAAGAGTCTGTAGGGCCAGATGTCGCGCTGGATAAGTCCAAGGGCATGCCGAAGTTCCACAATTGGTCAGGATCACGGCACCGCACGCGGGCTTCTCCCTAACGAACACCCGTGTTAGCCCAGAATTGAAGGGAGCACGCCATGCCCGAAATTCTTTCACAAATGCCGCAGAAGTTCACCGGACCGTCAGCTTGGATAGGGTCGGATATGAAAGACAGACCGGAAGCATGGCTTTACCACCTTATCCCTGCTGACATAGCAGACCTGGAACAGGCGGCCTCACAATTTGCGAAAACCGGGTTTGACGTGGGCCAGATCAGCGCGGCAACTTTCCCGCTGAAAACCTTCGATACCCATATTGCCCACCTCCGCGAAACTCTTCGGTCCGGTGTGGGGGTCGAGGTTCTGCGTGGTCTTCCAATTGACAGGTACGACCAAAAAACGGCCGCAACGATTTTCTGTGGTATTGGCGCACACATCGGCAGCGCAAGGTCACAAAAAGCCATGGGGCATATCCTGGGCCACGTGCGGGATGTCGGCGCCGACGCAAACAACCCAAACACGCGAATTTATCAAACCTCGCAGCGGCAAACCTTTCATACCGACAGCGCGGATGTGGTTGGCCTTCTGTGTATCAGTGAAGCGATGGAAGGTGGGCGGTCCCTGCTGGTCAGCACAGAGACCATCTATAACCGTATGCGCGCAGACCGTCCCGATTTGCTGGAGCGCCTCTTTGACCCGATTGCCACCGACCGACGCGGCGAAGTGCCCGAAGGCATGGCACCGTTCATGGAAATACCTCCGCTCAGCTGGCATGCAGGCAAGCTGACCGTGTTTTATCAGCGTCAGTACATCGACAGCGCGCAGCGTTTTGACGATGCCCTACGGCTGACGCAGGCCCATGTGGAGGCGCTTGATATGTTCGATGCGCTGGCAAACGATCCGGAACTCCACTTTGGTATGCAGCTTGAACCGGGTGATATGCAGTTTGTCTACAACCATAGCCAGCTACACGACCGTACCGGCTTCACGGATTGGCCGGACCCTGAAAAAAGGCGCCACTTAATGCGGCTTTGGCTATCTCTGAAAGGCGACCGGGAGTTGCCGGAGGTGTTTAAGCAACGCTACGGGTCGATAGAAATCGGTAATCGCGGCGGGATCGTTACCGCAGAAACCCAACTGCACGCGCCACTGGATTGAGGAAAAACCTATGCCCCACGCAGACTTCAAGTTTTCGGCTGATATGCAGTTGGACCTGCCGGACCTGTTCGCTTTTGTAGAAGACGCGCTGAACGATCATGATCCCGAAGCGGGCGCATGCAAATGTCGGGCCTACCCGGCCGCGCACTTTCATCACACTCACCTGTTGGTGGAGGTATCCTGCCTGGCCAAACCGTCACGTGATGCGGCTTGGACCGCAGCAGTAATGCAGACATTGGAAACTGGCTTAAAGTCGCGCCTAACTCAGCCCTGTCAGTTTAGCCTGAAGCTGATTTATAGCCCAAGCACCTACGTCACCGGCCCGTTTGTGCCGTCAATTGAGTAACAACTCACCTCGACTTGAAAGGCTGCGAGTTTTCAGTCAGCCGATCACCTCACCCACCATCATCACTGGCTGCGCATTGTAAAAATTTGGGATGTCCCCCACCACCGGTCCGCCATTTGCCATAGCCGCATCCATCGCCGCCTGATCCGCAAAAATTATCGTTGCGATCACATGGAACGGCGCGTCCGATCCGGGTGCGCCACCGGCGAAACCCTGGGTCACAACGGTGCTTTGAATGTGGGCGCCCATGTGTTCCCCAACTAGGGCCATATGGGTGGACAGATAGTAATCTTTGTCAAAGGTACTGTCAGCGGTTTTCGGGTAGGCGACTTGCATTGACACAGGCATGGGGGGCTCCTTTTCTAAGGTAAGAATAGCCATTTGGCAGTGGATCGAAAGCCCTTGCTGGCGAACCCACCAAATATGCTAGAAAATTCGAACGCGAGCTACCAAGCCAGAGTGATCCGAACCCAGTTTTGGGCGCAATTCCACCGACCCGCTTCCGGGGGCCAGAACCAGATCAATCGGCAGCGGAATACCCTTGAAGTTCAGGGTAGGCACAGCGGGCGTGGAAAGACGCGTTCCTGTATTTTGCATGATGCGGTTTAACCGGTGGGACCAAGGCACCATGTTGAAATCACCGGCCAGCACCGCCGGGGCATCAAAGGTTTCCAATACGTCATGTATCGCAGGCATGGCGGCTTTCGGTTCATAAGGCCAAGGCCACGGGATATGGACGGAAGCAAACCATACCTTTTGCCCGCTCAGAACAATTGGTGCCGCTGCCAAGCCGCGCCAATCGGAACACACCGTCGGTCCAGAGAATGGAATTTTGGACAGCAGAGCAACACCGCTCCAATCCGAGAATTGGCAAATATGCTGATGTGGGAAAGTGTCTTTCAACAGTTCGACCACAGCTATGTTTCGAAAGCTGACCTCTTGCAGCATCACGACATCCACATTTGCAGCCAGGATGTCATCTACGACCAGTTGATGCCGGGTATGCCCCCACCACAGGTTCTTCGTGTAAACCTGAAGATCTTCGCCATTAAGGCCCGGGCGAAGGTGCAAAAGAATTGTAATCAAGCCAGCCAGCCCAATAAACGCAAGGGCAGCTCGTGGCCAGATACCGCGCACGGAAAACATGCACGCCAAAACCAAGACCGCCCAAAACGGCCTAAAAATCGAAAGCGTATCTAGGCTTCCGTGAAGTGCGCCCAAGAAACTCAGACCTGTTAGCGCGGCCCCGAAAATAGCCGCGCTTGCAGCAATAATCCGAAGCGTTCTTACCAACTGACCGTTACCTCTTCAGCCTTGTAGCCCTGCAGCCAGAGCGCCCCCCGAAGGTCCGTATAATTCAGCCGCAGGGATACTTCGGCGGCGACGACAGGTTTGGCGTGGGCCGCCACGCCTGATCCCGCCAACCGCAGCATGCCCAGGTCATTGGCACCATCACCGATGGCCAGTACGTCGTCAGGGGTCAGGCCATTGGACCGACAGATATCGTGTAAAGCGTCCACTTTGGCTTGTTGACCAAGGATCGGCACGCCCGGCTCACCCGTCAGGGCATTGCCGTCCACCAACAAGATGTTTGCGCGGTTTTCATGAAAGCCAAGCTGTCCTGCGATAGCGGATGTGAACGCGGTAAAGCCACCAGAGACCAAGGCACAATAGGCTCCGTGCTTGCGCATAGTGGCGACGAGTTCCCGCGCACCGGGGGCGAGCGTTATGCGATCCGCCAGCACCTTGTCGATCACCGAGACCGGCAGCCCCTTTAGCAAGCCAACACGCTTCTGCAGCGCCGCCTCAAAATCCAGCTCTCCGTTCATCGCGCGGGCGGTGATTTCGGCCACTCGCGGTCCAACGCCCGCCTCTGCAGCAAGCTCATCAATGCATTCCTGCCCGATCATGGTCGAATCCATATCCGCCAGCAGCACCTTTTTACGGCGGTTGGCGACGGGTTGTTGGCACAGGTCGAGCCCCATGCGTTGGATACCCCGCCAGAAAGTTTCAAACCCGTCGGACGGAGCATCCATCAAAAAGTCATAGGCCTGCTCTTCGGCCAAAACCTGCACTTCACGCGCGTTCAACCGGTCCCGCAAGGTTTGCACCACATCGGGCCTTATTTTCTTACCGCCATAAGGCGCCATCAGGGTTGCCACGTACATAGATCGGGTCTCCTTCGCGCCGCTTCATCTGCGAAAAACGACGCTTTGACCAGAGTTTCCTGTTGCAGCGCAGCAAATCCACCCTTAGACGCGGCGGTGGGACACCCTTCCCCAACGAAGGGCGCATATCTGTAAGGATACCATCGATGGTACATCAAAAGCCGGACACACGTCCGCAAAATCCCCGTTTTTCTTCTGGCCCCTGCACAAAACCACCTACGTGGTCGCTTGATGCGTTGGCCGATGCGGCGTTGGGCCGGTCGCACCGCGCGGCGGTGGGAAAAACCAAACTGAAAGCTGCCATTGAAGGCACGCGGGAGGTGCTGGGCATCCCTGCCGACTACAAGATCGGCATCGTGCCCGCGTCCGACACCGGCGCGGTCGAGATGGCGATGTGGTCTCTGCTGGGTGCGCGGCCAGTGACCATGGTGGCTTGGGAAAGCTTTGGCAAAGGCTGGGTGACAGATGCGGTCAAACAGCTTGGGCTGGACGCTTCGGTGGTAGAAGCGGACTACGGCCACCTGCCTGACCTGACCGCTGTAGATTGGGACAGCGACGTTGTCTTCACCTGGAACGGCACAACAAGCGGTGTGCGCGTGCCTACGGGCGACGTGATCCCAGCAAACCGCGCGGGGCTTACGATCTGCGACGCGACCTCCGCCGCTTTTGCGCAGGACCTGCCCTGGGATAAGCTCGATGTGACAACCTTCTCCTGGCAAAAGGTTCTGGGTGGAGAGGCTGCTCACGGCATGCTGATCCTCAGCCCACGCGCGGTAGAACGGCTGGAAAACTACACCCCGCCCTGGCCGATGCCCAAAATCTTCCGCCTGACCAAAGGTGGCAAGCTGATCGACGGCATCTTTGAAGGTGCAACGATCAACACGCCGTCGATGCTTTGTGTGGAGGATTACCTCTTCGCGCTCGAATGGGCGCGCAGCTTGGGCGGTATGCCTGCCTTGAAGGCGCGAGCGGATGAAAGTCTTGCCGCGATTGCCGCGTTCGTGGACGCGAACAGCTGGATCGATTTTCTTGCGGTTGATGCGGGGACGCGGTCGAATACTTCCGTCTGCCTGACGTTCCCGGATAGGGCAATCCCGGACCCGGCAGCCTTTGCCAAGGCCGTGGCCAAGCGGCTGGAAACCGAGGGCGTCGCCTACGACATCGGCTCCTACCGCGACGCGCCCTCGGGCCTGCGCATCTGGTGCGGCGGCACGGTGGAGCCGGGCGACGTGGCGGCTCTGCTGCCGTGGATCGCATGGGCTTACCACGCAGAACTGGACGCCGTTTCCCAAGCAGCATGAAACGACGATGGGTGCGAGCACCCATCCTACCCACCCCTCGTAGGATGGGTGATTTCACCCATCTTCACGCTCCGAAATAAGGACAAGACCTATGGCACCCAAAGTGCTCGTATCCGACAAACTCTCCCCCACCGCCGTTCAGATCTTCCGCGACCGCGGGATCGAGGTGGATTTTGAACCCGACCTCGGCAAAGACAAAGTGGAACTGATGAAACGCATCGGTGACTATGACGGGCTGGCAATCCGATCCGCCACCAAAGTCACCGAGAAAATCCTGAACAACGCGGACAACCTGAAGGTCATTGGACGTGCAGGCATCGGCACCGACAACATCGACAAACCCGCCGCGTCCAAGAAAGGCGTGATCGTCATGAACACGCCGTTTGGTAACATGATCACCACTGCCGAACACGCCATCGCTATGATGTTCGCCGTTGCCCGCCAAATTCCGGAGGCCAGCGCGTCCACCCATGCCGGCAAGTGGGAGAAGTCGAAATTCATGGGTGTAGAGCTGACTGGCAAAACCCTGGGCGTGATCGGCGCAGGCAACATTGGCGGCATCGTTTGTGACCGCGCCCGCGCGCTTCGCATGAAGGTGCTGGCCTACGACCCGTTCCTGAGCCAGGAAAAGGCAGCTGCCATGCAGGTGGAGAAGGTCGAGCTTGATGACATGCTGTCCCGCGCGGATTTCATTACGCTGCATGTGCCGTTGACCGATCAGACCAAGAACATTTTGAGCCGCGAAAACCTGGCAAAGACGAAACCCGGCGTACGGATTGTGAACTGCGCGCGCGGCGGTTTGGTGGACGAAGAAGCGCTGGCAGAAATGCTGCAATCCGGCCACGTGGCAGGTGCCGCCTTTGACGTCTTTGCTGTAGAACCGGCAGAAGACAATCCGCTATTCAACCTGCCCAACGTCGTATGCACGCCACACTTGGGCGCAGCAACAACCGAAGCGCAGGAAAACGTAGCCTTGCAAGTGGCAGAGCAGATGTCCAACTACCTGCTCGACGGCGCGGTAGAGAACGCGCTGAACATGCCGTCCATGACGGCTGAGGAAGCAAAGGTGATGGGGCCTTGGGTGCAGCTTGCCGGTCACCTCGGCGGGTTTATCGGACAGATGACCGATGAACCGATTGGATCGATCAACATCCTTTACGACGGTGAAGTGGCCGAGATGAACCTGCCCGCGCTTAACTGCGCAGCGGTGGCAGGCATTATGAAGCGGGTGAACCCGGATGTGAACATGGTGTCCGCACCAGTTGTGGCCGAGGAACGCGGCATCAAGATCGCCACCACCAGCCAGTCGAAATCCGGTGTCTTCGCAGGCTATATCCGTGTGACCGTTGTGACCACAAAGCGGGAGCGGTCTATTGGCGGTACAGTGTTTTCCGACGGAAAGCCGCGCTTTATCCAGATCAAAGGCATCAACATCGATGCGGAGATCGGGCGCCACATGCTCTACACCACCAACGAAG
Source organism: Pseudomonadota bacterium (assembly GCA_039030095.1). Classification (GTDB taxonomy): domain Bacteria; phylum Pseudomonadota; class Alphaproteobacteria; order Rhodobacterales; family Rhodobacteraceae; genus Amylibacter. The sequence goes on from JBCCET010000029.1 coordinate 9,667, forward strand.
ATATCCCCGGCATCATCGGCGCTCTGGGCCAGACCATGGGCGCAAATGGCGTAAACATCGCTAACTTTACGCTCGGCCGGTCAGAGGCAGGGGGCGAAGCAATCGCACTTCTTTATCTGGACGAGACACCGCCGCAACCCGCGCTGGATGCATTGGCGGCCACAGGTATGTTCACCCAGATTAAGTCTCTGGAGTTTGATGTGGGGTAAGTGCTTGGACTGGGCCGAGGCCGCGCAAAGCAGCCTCGGTTCAATCCGCCCTGAAACAGAACAAGTCGTCTACGTCGGCTCGAACGACACATTTACGGTCGACGTCGATCCAATCAGACGTAGCACGAGGGTCGCCGACTTTTGCTGCGTTTCCGTCAACGGCATCGACCCAATCTTCGGCCATCACAACTTTTGTCGTAATGCCGTCTTTCCAAGCGTAGATAAATTCGCAAACGACTTCCCCTGCTTCCGGGATTTCTTTGCATTGCCGGGTTTCGATACAGTCTGAAACCTGATCTCGCCCGTTGGTGCGATCCCAGTAACACAGCCCAGTTACGCCAGCCTTTTTAGCGCCGCCGGTAGGCACAACGCAGAGCACCTCTTTGGACGCCAAAACCTCAAAGCACTGCTGCCCTTTGTATGTGACCAAACGAGCATCTTCGCCGTTTGCGGTGTGTTTGTCGGGCTTGCCATGATCCCTGATGGTTTCAAGGACAAAACCGCTTCCATTTTTTACGCCTACTCTTTTTGTCTCGTAGGCAAATGCCGTGAAGCGTTGGTGTTCTGTGAAAAAGCACTGGTCCGTGTAATTCCATCCCGGATTTCCTGGGTGGATGTACGCGCACCATGCAAGCCTTGGAAAGGAAGCGGAATGACCCCATTGATCCGGTTCGTTATCGCCGTCGCTATCGAGTTTTCGCGCTTTGTTGTCAGCTTTGCCATGAAGGTCATCGACCGATAGGGTGTTTCGGCAGGCCTGAACATCGGATTGCTGCTTACAATACCGCTCCGCAATCCACTTGGGATAATCGCCGGACTGTGCAAAGGCCGGTCCAGACAACGCAAAGCATGCTACAATACACCCTAGAAGCCGCATTATCCCCCCAACATAATTCACCGCTTAAAGACCCATTCAATCAACATGCGAATTGGCGTCAGACAAGCAATAAATTTTTTTGGTGCGGTAACGGGAGAACTAACCAGGCATCTGGTTCAGGCATTTGTTGTAGGGGTGCCAGTCCTCAATATGCGGGTAATACTGCTGCCGCCATTGTCGAACCTTTGGGTTCATCACGTACTTAAAAAGCGGTGGGAAAACTGCCATCAGGGTCATAATGGGATAGCCAAATGGCAGCTGTGGGGCCTCTTCCTCATCATATGTCTGCAATAGTGGGAAGCGGCGCATTGGCTTGAAGTGGTGGTCCGAATGGCGCTGCAAATTGATTAGGAAATAGTTCGATATCTTGTGGGCCGCGTTCCAGCTGTGGCGCGGTTTGACGTATTCATACTTTCCGTTGCCTTTATGCTCTCGCGTCAGGCCATAGTGTTCCACATAATTCACCAACTCCAGTTGGAAGAACGCCACAAAGGCTTGCAGCATGAACATGCCTACGCCCATCCATCCGCCAATCAACCCGGCAAGTGCCAGAAAACCGAGCTGCCATAGCCCGTAACGCCAGAACGGGTTCGACCAATCCCACCACGGGAGGTTTTTGCGCCGAAGCATGGTTTTTTCGGCGGCCCAGGCGCTGACAAAACACTGGTAAACAACGCGCGGGAAAAAGCGGTGGAAGCCTTCGTTGTATCGCGCAGAAACCGGGTCGCGGGGGGTGCCTACGTATCGGTGGTGAACCAGCAGGTGTTCTGACCGGAAGTGGCCGTAGAGCACACTGGTCATCAGCACATCGCCAAGGATGCGTTCGAATTTGGATCTTTGGTGCATCAATTCATGGGCAAAGTTGATCCCGATGGTGCCTGTCGGGATACCGACCACAGCCATCAAAACCCATTCCTGCCGTAAGGACAAAAGATCCCAATTGGACACAAAGATCAGGGTGCCAAAGATCAGGGGAAGCTGAACAAAAGGCCAGATGACCGTGATTGCCGTGTACCAGCGCAGCTTTTCGTCGGGCGTGTCCACATCCGGGTTAGACGTCTCCAGCCCACCGATGAAATCGAGGATGGACATCACGTACCAGCCATACACCGGCACCAGCGCCAGCCACCAGCCAGAGTAATTCACCGCCAGCCAAACAGACCCGATCAGCGCGGGCACATAGGTCAGCGCCAGCCAGAATGGCAGGGCTGCTATGAAATCTGTTCTAATTGCTCTGGACCCGTCTTCAAGAACCGCCATAGCGACCCTCCGTGGTTTCGGCAGAATATGGCCCCGAACCTGTTGCCAGACAAGCAGTTAAGAAAGCGTTGCTTACCTATGTCGCACCTACGACACGCCTTTTGCTGGCAAGATTCTGCCTGCGCAAAAAAGGTTGCTTGCAATTTGAAGTAGATTATTCAGATTCCGTGAAACTCTGAAATACCGCGAAATAAAAAAAGAGCCGGGGACATGATTGAACAAACAACCAATGCGCTGCATCGCGGCGCGAGGGCTTGTGTGCTTTTGGGTGGGCTTGGCCTGCTTGCCGCATGCGGCGGATTGAAAGAGCCACAGTCCGATCTTAACCCCGGATATGTCAGCAAAGCGATCCATGAAGCCACCAAGTTGCAGAACCTGGGCCGCCGTGTCTGGTGCGTGCCGTTTGCACGCAACGCGTCGGGCGTCGAGATCCGGGGTAACGCACACACATGGTGGCGTCAGGCGGAAGGTCAGTACGAGCGGACGAAAGACCCAAAGGTCGGCTCCGTCATGTCTTTTTCCAAGACGCGGAAACTGCGACTGGGTCATGTGGCGGTTGTGTCAGAGATTATCGATGACCGGCTGATCAAGATCCACCACGCCAATTGGCACCGCAACCGGATTTCCATGAGCATGGCCGTCAAAGACGTGTCCGACAAAGGCGATTGGTCCAAAGTGCGGGTGGAAAGCAACCCGGGTTCCTTCGGGCGGGTTTATCTGGTGGACGGGTTCATCCTGCCTAACACCCCAGAAGACGCTGAAAGCTGATGTAGCGGCGCCCAAGAAACTAACCCTGGGCGCACGCTAAATTTCAAAAAGCTATCTTATGCGACGGCAGACAGTCCTGCGTCTATTGCGCCCAGGATCGCATCCACGTCTGCTTCGGTCAGCACCAGCGGCGGTGAGATAAGGATATTGTGCCCCGAAATGCGCAAGAAGGCGCCCGCTTCATAAGCTGCTTGCTGGACGCGCGCGCCGACACTTGGATCGCACGGTGTTTTTGACGCGCGGTCGCTGACCAACTCCACGCCGGTCATCAGGCCATGGCCACCGCGCACATCCCCGATTAACTCATGTTTTTCTGCCAGCCGTTTGCAGCCCTCAAACATTTGTGTACCGCGCGAGGTCGCGTTTCCTGTGACGTTCTGCCTTTCGATCTCCGCCACACAGGCGACTGCCGCCGCTGCGCCAACCGGATGGGCGGAATAGGTATAGCCATGGCCGATAAAACCTTCGGCGCCCGATTGTTCAAAGACGTCAGCAACCTTTTCATTCAGCATGCACGCGCCGAAGGGGAAGTATCCGTTGGTGATGGCCTTGGCGATGCACATCATGTCAGGCTTCACGCCCCAGTGACGTGACCCGGACAAATCGCCGGTGCGGCCAAATCCAGTGATCACCTCATCCGCAATCATCAGGATCCCGTGTTTGTCACAAAGCTCACGCATACCAGGCATAAAGGTTTCGTGCGGCACCATCACACCGCCTGCACCGAGCACAGGTTCCATGATAAATGCGGCAATAGTGTCGCCGCCTTCGAAGGCGATGGTTTCTTCGGCGACCCTCAGCATCTGTTGTGCCAACTGTTCGGACGTCTCTGCGCCATATGGGTTGCGATAGAGGTACGGCGCCGGCAAGTGGCGGCAGCCGGGCAACAGCGGTTCATAGCTTGTGCGGAACTTGTTGTTGCCGTTCACGGATGCCCCGCCGAAGTGGGTGCCGTGGTAGCCTTTTTGCAGGCTCAGAAACTTTGTCCGCTGGGGTTCGCCGCGGACCTTGTGATACTGGCGCGAAAGCCGCAGCGCAGTTTCGACCGAATCCGATCCGCCGGAGGTAAAAAATGCCCGCACCATTCCTTCATCTGCGAAGAAGTTGCGCAGCATCCAGCTTAGTTCAATCGCCGCGTCGTTCGACGAACCTGCAAAAGCAGAATAGTACGGCAGTTTTTCTAGCTGGGTTGCCACGGCGGCCTTCACGGGATCGAGTGAATAGCCCAGGTTGACGTTCCAAAGACCGCCGACCGCATCCACGACTTCATGCCCGTCGATATCTTTGATCCGCACGCCTTCGGCGCTGACGATGATCTTTGGCGCGCTTTGCATGACCGCACCGGGGTGACCCATCGGGTGCCACATGTGCTTGGCGTTATTTTCCTTCAGGAAGTTGTCGTCTTTCATGGGGGTTCTCCTATTCTGCTGCGCTTCGGACAGCATGTCCTGCGCCGTAATTTCGTGAAATCGCTTGGGCGGCTGCTACGACAAGCGGACCGTTGCGGGCTGCAACCACTTCGTCGAAACGGGTGGCGGGCATTGCGACAGATATGGCACCAACAGGATCGCCGCTTGGCCCAAAAAGCGGCGCACCCTGACCTACTACGTCAGCCTCAAACGTGCCGCGCATCAGGGACCATCCTCTGGCGCGCGCCTTGGTTACCTTTTCCAGCACAGCTTGACGGTTTGTCGGTGTGGTGTCTGTAAAGGTCTTCATCGAGGCAGCTATCTGTTTTGACGGGTCATCCAGCGCAGACAAATACGCGATGCCGGACGCGGAAGCATAAATCGGCAGCAGTTCAGTCGGGTCCACAAACACACGCGTGCCTCGAATTTTGGTCTCGACTATGGCGACGCTGTGCATCCCACCCTGCCCCACATGGGACATATGCGCGGTTTCGCCTGTGTCTTCCACCAGCTTTGTCATGATGTTTTTGACCGATGTCGCCACCGGCCATGTCCGTTCGCGCACCATGGCCAAGCGGGTCAGCGCCGGACCCAAGTGCCAGGATCGGGTCAACGGATCCTGATCCAGAAAGCCGTGGGTCTGTAGTGCAGACAGATGGCGCTGCACCGTGGCTTTGTCACGGCCCAGAATACGGGCAACCTCTGTCAGGCCCAGCGCAGGGCGGGTCTCTGAGAAGAGTGACAGGATTTCGAGTGCTTTTTCTACTGTGCTCATGACGATCGTTGCAAATGCGACAATTTTTGTTTGACACGGAGTGTGATTCTAAACAATCATTATTTTCACCGGTGGTTCGCATAATGATACGCCGGTTTTAAACCAGAGGACAACAGGGAGAGTCCCAGATATGAAAAAGTTCGCAGTCGCAGCTGCCGTGGCAGTTGCTGCCTTTGGCGCACCGGCACTGGCCGAATACCCCGAAAAACCTGTCAACTTCATCGTGCCCTGGCCTCCGGGTGATCTGGAAGATGTGTTGACCCGCATGATCGCCGAGGATTTCCAGGCCGAATACGGCGTGGCAGCGGCTGTAGTGAACAAGCCGGGCGGCGGCGGCGGGCCATTTCCCGGCGCAATTGAGGTCGCCAACGCGCCCGCCGACGGCTATACCATCGGATCCTTTGTGATCGGTGTGCCGCTGATTGGCCACAAGATCGGCATCGACGAACTGGCGCCCGAGAAATTCGACCCACTTGGCATCTTCGTGACCTACCCGTTCGTGATCGCTGCGGCTGGCGACGCGCCTTACAACAACCTTACTGAAATGGCGGAATACGCGAAGTCGAACGAGCTGGCGCTTGGCCACTTCGGTGCGCCGTTGATCCCAACCAAGGTGACGCTGGCATATGCCAAGGTTGCGGGCTTCGAATGGGGGTCAGAGGCGGCATTTGACAACCTCGATTGCAACACGCTGGCGTCAGGCGATGCGGACATTATCAATACAACGCTGCAACTGATCCTGCCGTGCCTCGACAGTGTGAAGGTGCTGGCCTCTATCACTGGCGACCGCATCCCGCTAACACCCGATGCTCCGACACTGGGTGAAGTCGCGCCAGAGCTTGGCATGACGCTGTGGAACGGACTTTTCGTCACCAAGGACACACCGCAGGACGTGCGCGCAAAAGTCATCGCTGTAGCCAAGAAATCCATGATGTCCGAGCGCGCCCAGAAGCTGGCAGCAGAAACCGGCGCGTCCGTCTACTGGCAGGATGCCGAAGCATCCAAGGCGCAGATCGCGTCTGACAGTGAGACCTTCGGCAAGGTCAACGGCATGCTGGAATAGTCAGCGCAGTAATACGATACAACGAGGGCCGGTTTTCCATAGACCGGCCCTTTTTTGAAAACGGGGGACAAAATGGCCGACAAGCTTGACGTTCAAGAGCCGGAAAAGCCCGGCGCGATGCTCTTTATGATCGCATTTTGCCTGATCTCGGTGGTGCTGGTGCTGTATCTTGGCGACCAGACGAAATTTTCCGCAAAAGGCAAGTTCTTCGCCCAACCCCGGGTTTGGCCCGCCGTTGGGGTCATTGGGATGGCTGCGTTTTCGGCAGCCTACGTCTTGCAACGTATTCGCGTTCAACGCACCGGTGAAATCTCAGAGGCGTTTCTATGGCTGCGTGGATTGGAATACGTGGCGTGGTTCATGATCTATGTTTGGGCGGTGCCGAGGGTCGGCTACCTGCCCACCACGGTGATCTTTGCGATCATCCTGGCGTTTCGGGTGGGATACCGAGAAACTAGAACCCTGATCGCCGCTGGCGCCACCGGATTTGCCATCGTGCTGGTCTTTAAGACGTTCCTAGGTGTGAAAATACCCGGCGGCGCGATCTACGAATACTTGCCGACCACCATACGCAACTTTTTCATACTGAATTTCTGATGGACCTTCTTCTTAGCAGCCTCTCCATTCTTGCGCGCTGGGACGTTCTGGCCGCGCTTATCATCGGCTCCGTGGGCGGGGTCATCATCGGCGCCATTCCGGGCGTGGGCGCCGCAGTGGCCATCGCAATCCTGCTGCCCGCGACATTTTCGCTTGATCCCATCGTCGGGCTGACTGCGCTTTTGGGGATTTACGGATCATCCATGTACGGCGGTGCTATCCCTGCGGTGTTGATTAACACGCCGGGCACTGCCGTGAATGCGCTGACGACCTATGACGGCTATCCGATGACCCAGGCCGGCGAAGGCCGTCGAGCCATCAGCCTGGCCTATTCCGCCAGCTTCTTCGGCGGCATCTTTGCAATCTTGTGTCTGATCCTGCTGGCCCCTGTCCTGGCGGCTATCGCGCCCATGTTCGGGTCCCGCGAGATTTTCCTCGCCGCCTTCTTAGGTATCTTGCTGGTTGTGCTGGCTCATCGGGGCCAGACCTTCGCCGCAGGCGCGCTGGCCTGTTTTGGCATCTGGATCAACACCATCGGGTTGGAACCCATCGCCTATTCTAAACGCTACACGTTTGACCAATCCTGGCTATCGGGTGGCATCGACCTTATCGTGGTTGTGCTGGGTCTCTTCGCGATTTCCCAGGCAATCCTTTTGCTGGTTGAAAAGGACAGCGCGCCTAAAACGGAACCAGTCCACGGCGCGCTTTTCCAAGGATTTAGGGAGCTTTTGGGCCATAAACGGGTGGCCACAATCAGTTCAGCCTACGGCGTGGTCATGGGCATGATCCCCGGTGTCGGAGAATTCACAGCCCAGTTTATGTCGTACACCACGGCCATGCGCACCTCCAAGGCGCCGGAGAAGTTTGGCAAAGGTTCCCCCGAAGGGCTGATATCGTCAGAGGCAGCCAACAATGCGGTACCGCCTGCCGCGATGATCCCCCTGTTGGCACTGGGTATTCCGGGTGAGGCGCTGACAGCCATGATGTTGTCGGTCTTCTACGTCCACAACGTGGTTCCGGGACCAAACCTTTTTCAAAATGAGATGGATTTTGTGGTCGCGCTTTATATCGCGCTTTTGATCCTGAATGTTCTGGTGCTGGTCTTCTTGCTATTTTCCACCAACCTTTTGTTGAAGGTGATAGAAGTACCGACGCGTTTTCTTGGCGTCACGATCCTGACCTTGGCGTTTGTGGGTGTCTATAGCTTGCGCAATTCTGCCACCGACTGCGCGATTGCAGCTGGGTTCGGCCTGTTCGGCTTTATCCTGAAACGAACCGGTTTGCCGATTGTTCCGATCATCCTGGGTATGGTGCTTGGCGGGATTATGGAAGCGAAGTTGCGAACCTCCATGAACCGGGTGAAAGAGCCATTGGATTTCTTTGTAGAACGCAACGGTGATCTGCGCCCGGTGGCGATCGTGTTGGCAATCGTAATCGTGCTTGTTGTCGCGACGCACATCCGTGGCCTGATGAAGGAACGCAAGGCGTGACCGAACAATCCAAGATCGACGCCTTACGCGCACAGGCTGTTCCGGCCCAAGGCCACTGGATAAACGGCGCCCGCGCGTTGGGAAATACGTCGATGGCAGTGATTTCCCCCATCGACGGCCAGCAGATCACCACGATCACCGACGGAACCGCGGCCGATGTGGATCGGGCCGTGGCCAACGCCAAGACCGCCTTCGATGACCGGCGTTGGGCAGGTATGCCGCCAGCAGCCCGTAAAACCGTGATGCACCGCTGGGCGGACCTGATCGCGGACAACGCGCTGGAACTGGCCGTCTTGGGCATCCGCGACAATGGCACGGAGTTCGGCATGGCCATCAAGGCTGAACCCGGTAGCGCGGCTGCAACCATCCGCTATTATGCAGAGGCCATCGACAAGGTTTACGGCGAAATTGCACCTACTGCGGAAACCCATCTTGGGTTGGTTCATCGCGAACCGGTTGGCGTTGTGGGCGCGATTGTACCTTGGAACTTTCCTTTGATGATCGGCACCTGGAAACTGGGACCTGCGTTGGCCGCTGGTAACTCGGTCGTTTTGAAACCGGGCGAAACCGCGTCTTTGTCGCTGTTGCGACTAGCTGAATTGGCCAGCGAAGCGGGACTGCCCGACGGGGTTCTGAACGTCGTAACGGGCAATGGTGCCGTAGTGGGCGAAGCCCTGGCCCTGCATCCAGATGTCTCCACTATCGCCTTTACAGGATCGGGCGCAACCGGGCGGCGGTTACTAGAGTATTCCGCCCGTTCAAATCTAAAACGCTGCTTTCTGGAACTCGGCGGAAAATCCGCTAACGTTGTCTTTGCTGACAGCAACTTAGACAAGGCTGCTAAAGTTGCGGCCGGTGGGATTTTCCGCAATTCGGGGCAGGTTTGCGTGGCCGGGTCCAGACTACTGGTCGAAGCCACGGTGGCCGATGATTTCACCGCCCGCGTTGCAGAACATGCAGAAGCGTTTCGTGTGGGCGATCCGCTCGATCTGGCAACACATATTGGCGCCGTTCATTCCGAGCGGGAGCTGCAAAAGAACCTCGGGTTCGTAACCGATGCGACCGAGGAAGGCGCGACGCTTGTAACCGGCGGCAACCGGATCTTGGCGGAAACCGGCGGCACCTACATGCAGCCGACCGTCTTTAAGGGCGTCACACCCAACCACCGCCTTTTCCGGGAAGAAGCCTTCGGCCCGATCCTGGCGGTCACCCCCTTTGAATCAGAGGCGGAGGCAATGGCCCTGGCCAACGCAACGGACTATGGCCTTGCAGGCGCAGTTTGGACGCGCGATCTGTCCCGCGCACACCGATGCATCCGCGCCATGCGGACCGGCGTGGTGCATGTGAACTGCTATGGCGGGCCGGACATCACAGTACCACTGGCCGGGGTTGGACAGTCCGGAAACGGGGCTGACAAATCGCTCCATGCGCTGGATAAGTACACCGACCTGAAAACCGCCTGGATTGAACTGTGACAGAAACCCTTTTGCAGCGCCGTGAGCGCCTGCTTGGCAACACCACCCTGTTTTACGACGATCCCGTGCATCTGGTGCGCGGCGAAGGTGTCTGGGTTTGGGATGCCGATGGCCGCAAGTACCTGGATTGCTACAACAATGTGCCTCACGTGGGTCATTGCCACCCCAAAGTGGTGGAGGCGATCGCCACGCAAGCCGCGACGCTGAATACGCACAGCCGCTATCTGCATGAAGGCGTTCTGGACTACGCCGAAAGGCTGACCGCCCAGATGCACCCCAGCTTGACCCGCCTGATGATGGTCTGCACCGGGTCAGAGGCAAACGACGTGGCGCTTCGCATGGCGGAGGCTGTGACAGGTCATCGCGGCATGATTGTCACCGACCACACCTACCACGGCAACACCACCGCAGTGGCTGCCTTGTCACGCACAAACGTTGCCCGCACGGGTGACAGCAGTTGGGTCGGGTTTGTGCCCGCACCCGACGCCTATCGCGGAACCGACGCTGACGCCTTCACGGCTGAGGTGGAGGCCCGCATCGCCGAACTACAAGCCAGCGCTCATGGGTTCGCCGGCATGATGCTCTGCCCATTCTTTGCAAATGAAGGCTTTCCTGATGTTGCACCGGGCTTCCTAGACGGCGCAGTTGCGGCGGTGCGTGCGGCAGGTGGCATGGTGATCGCGGACGAGGTTCAGCCGGGCTTTGGTCGGCTGGGGTCGCATATGTGGGGCTATGACTATCAAGGCATTGTCCCCGATGTGGTTACGATGGGCAAACCCATGGGCAACGGTCACCCGGTCGCTGCCGTGGTTGCACGGGCTGATGTGCAAGACGCCTTCCGCGAAACCTTTCGCTATTTCAATACGTTCGGCGGTAATCCCGTCAGTTGCGCTGCGGCTTTGGCCGTGCTGGATGTATTGGAAGAGGAGGAACTGCAGGCTCAAGCTCTGGACGTCGGCGATTACGCGAAAAACTTGCTACAAGAGCTTGCAAACAAGCATGAAATTATCGGCAATGTGCGTGGCAAGGGCATGTTTTTCGGGGCAGAATTTGTCACCGACCGCACGGCCAAAACTCCTGCGTCAGATCTGACAATCCAAGTGGTGGAGGCGATGCGCCAGCGCGGCGTGTTGCTGAACAAGGTCGGGCGTAACTATGCGACGCTTAAAGTGCGTCCAAACCTGCAGTTCACACGCTCACACGCAGATCAGTTGGTGGACACGCTTGACCAAGTTCTGGGTGGGCTGACATGACCCTGGCCGACCGCGCCTTGGCGCGTTGGAACCTGACCCGCCCGGCCATGACGTTGGCGGCCCACCGCGAAAACAAAGTTTACCGGGTCGAAGCGGTGGAGGGCACCTTCGCCTTGCGCCATCACCGGTCCGGGTATCGCACAGACGCGCAAGTGCGATCCGAACTGCAATGGATGGCCGCGCTCGAAAACGGCGGCCTGTCCGTTCCACGTCCAATGCCAAGCATAGACGACGCATTGCTCGAAAGTGTGGACGGCGCGCAGTTTGACATGCTGACATGGCTGCCCGGCGTACCTCTCGGGACAAGTGATACACCGCTTGACCAGCCAGATCGGCTCGGGTGCTTTCACCGCATGGGGCAAACCCTTGCGAGGTTGCATAAAATTTCGGACGAATGGACCCCGCCGCAAGACTTCGACCGCCCGGACTGGGGGGTAGACGGGCTGTTGGGAGAAGACCCTTTATGGGGCCGTTTTTGGGAAAGCCCAGCATTGACCCAGTCGCAGCGCGACATTCTGGTGTCGTTTCGTGCCAAGGCGCGCGACGCGCTGTCCGCCACCCAAGACATTGGCCTGATCCACGCTGACATGCTGCGCGAAAACGTGCTGGTGGACGGCGATACGATCCGCCTGATTGATTTCGACGACAGCGCCTTTGGATATCGTGCTTTCGACGTGGTCACAGCGCTGATCAAAAACACTAGTGAGCCCGACTACCCAGACCTGAAGGATGCACTTTTAGACGGTTACCAATCCATGCGGGCGCTCGACACCAGCCAATTGGCACTTTTTGAGGCGATCAGGCTTTGCACGTACATCGGCTGGATTGTTACGCGCACCGATCTGCCGGACCACGCAGACCGAACCTCAGCCAACATCGCCCGCGCCATGCCTGCTGTGGAAGCGGTCTTGAACTAAGGCTTCGCGACTTCAGGCAGCCAGCGCCAGCTTCCAAGCTTTCTTCATGACTGTTGGCAGGTCATCTGGTGCCACATCATCGCGCCATGCGCCGACTTCCGGCGTGCTCAGCACGCCGCGGGCGACCCGCACCTCCATGCGCAGGTGGAAATGGGTGAAGGTGTGGCGAACCTCACCGATGGTCTGCCAGTCCGCCTTTAGCGGCGGCGTCACATCGGCTAGCTCTGCTGCCCAAACTGTCCCCGGCCAACCCAGAGTGCCGCCCAACAACCCTTTGTCTGGGCGTTTTTCAAGCAACACAGAACCATCCAAGTGCTGGGCCACGAAACACACGCCCACCCTGATCGGCTTTTTGGTCTTCGGCAATTTCTTGGGCAACTGTTCGGCATCGCCAATGACACGGGCTGTGCAGCCGATCATCCAAGGGCAAATGCCACAGGCGGGGCGTTTGGGCGTGCAGATGGTGGCGCCAAGATCCATCACGGCTTGGGCGTAATCCCCCGGTCGCCGATTAGGCGTCAATCCGTCGGCAAGACTGCGCAAGCGTTCTTTAGAATGGGGCAGCGGTTCTTCCACACGATAGATACGCGCCATGACCCGTTCGACATTTCCGTCCAGCACAACCGCCCGGCGATCAAACGCGATAGAGGCAATGGCCGCAGCCGTGTAAGGACCAACGCCTGGCAGCTTCAAAAGATCTGCCTCCGTCGACGGAAAAACACCACCCAAATCGTTTGCGACAACCCGTGCGCATTTCAACAGATTGCGGGCCCGCGCGTAATAGCCCAACCCAGCCCAAGCCCGCATCACCTCTTCATCTTCGGCTGCGGCCAGATCGGTCACGGCAGGCCAGCGGGTCACAAATGCTTCGAAATAGGACTTCACAGCAGCGACAGTGGTCTGCTGGAGCATCACCTCGCTCAGCCAAACGTGGTAGGGATCGGGTACAACCCCCGCCATACGTTCGCCCGGCGGAACGCGCCACGGCATAAGACGTGCATGTTGGTCATACCAATCCAACAGCGACTTTGCCCCGATCACGCTTTCGTCACGCAAGTGTTATCCCATTCTGTTCGGCAAATTTCTGGCGCGGCGCCCCACTTCACCTTAAGTTACCCCGAAACCTATGCAGGGAAACCCATGGCATCGCCAAAAGGTGAACTTTCTTACCCGCAAAAGCGCACAAAAAAGGGCTTTCAGCGCACCGGAAGCCTTTTGGCCGCGCGAGTACGCAAGGCCGGTGAGTCGCGGGGCTTTGCAGAAACGCGCCTGCTCACCCAATGGGCAGAGATCGTGGGCGCCGAGGTCGCTTCCGTCGCTAGGCCGGTAAAGGTTGGCTATGCCCGCAAAGGTGGCCTGGGTGCTACGCTGACGCTTTTGGTGAAAGGCGCCAGCGCGCCGCTGGTGCAGATGCAACTGCCCCGTATTCGCGAACGTGTGAACGCGGCTTATGGCTACAGTGCGATTTCCCGCATCCATATCACTCAGACGGCGCCAACCGGGTTTGCCGATGCGCAGACGCCATATGAACCACCTAAGAAATCCCTGTCGGACACAGAAACCGCCCGCCTGACAACCGCTGTAAACGGTGTTGATGACGCAGGGCTAAAGTCCGCCCTTGAAACTCTGGGCCGAAACGTGCTCACAAAAGCCAAATCCTGAAAGGACCCCACATGCTTACCCGTCGCACATCGCTTGCGCTGCTTGCCACCACTGCCCTGACCCCGTCGCTGGCTTTCGCCCAAGAGGCCGAGGTGAAGGATATGACGATCGGTGATGCAGATGCGCCGGTCACAATCATCGAATACGGTTCTTTCACTTGCCCGCACTGCGCACGGTTCCATGAACAGGTCTATCCGGAATTGAAGGCCAACTACATCGACACCGGCAAGGTAAAGTTCATCTACCGCGAAGTGTACTTTGACCGCTTCGGACTGTGGGCCGGGATGATGGCGCGCTGCGGTGGCGGGGACAAGTATTTCGGCATTGCCGACATGCTCTACAAGCGCCAGGCAGAATGGTCGCGTGCCGGTGATCCGACCCAGGTGGTTGGCGCCATGCGCCGCATCGGGCTTGCCGCTGGTCTTGATGGTGAAGCGCTGGATGCGTGTTTCCAGGACCAAGGCAAAGCGGAGGCTTTGGTCGCAGAGTTCCAAAAGAATGCTGAGGCTGACAGCGTGGATTCAACGCCAACTCTGATTGTGAACGGGACCAAGTACAATAACATGTCCTATTCGGCCCTGTCCGCGATTATTGATGAGGAATTGGGCGCCTGACCGCACCCCTCGAAGGCATCCGCGTCATTGAGTTGGCGCGCATCTTGGCCGGCCCCTGGGCCGGTCAAACTCTGTCTGACCTGGGTGCAGAGGTTATAAAGATCGAAAGCCCGGCAGGTGATGACACTCGCAAATGGGGCCCACCTTTCGTGGATCGCGGCGACGACGTCTCCGCCGGGTACTATCACGCCTGCAACCGGGGCAAAAAATCGGTCGTGATCGACTTTCAAACGCCCGAAGGTCAGGATCAGTTGACAGAACTCGTCGGCACCGCAGATGTGTTGATTGAGAACTTCAAAGTTGGAGGGCTCAAGAAATACGGGCTCGACTACGCATCGTTGGCCACCAAAAATCCCCGCCTTGTTTATTGTTCCATCACCGGCTTCGGCCAAACCGGGCCGTACTCGAACCGGGCGGGCTATGACTTTCTGATGCAGGGCATGTCAGGTCTGATGTCAATCACTGGAGAAATCGGGGGTGAGCCACAAAAGACAGGCGTGGCGATCACGGATCTCTTCACTGGGCTTTATTCCGTGATTGCGATTCAGGCCGCACTTCGTGCGCGCGAGGAAACTGGAAAGGGCCAGCACATCGACATGGCGCTCTTGGATGTGGCCACGGCAGTGACTGCCAATCAGGCCTGGAACTATCTTGCCACTGGCAACCCACCGGGCCTGACCGGAAATGCGCACCCAAATATTGTGCCATACCAGGTACTGCCGACCGCAGACGGGCACTTTATCCTCGCCGTCGGAAACGATGGCCAATACCAACGGTTCTGCGGCGTAATCGGCCGTCCCGATCTTGCCGAAGACATACGTTTTACCACGAACCCTAACCGCGTGAAGCATCGTGACATTCTGGTGCCGATCCTGCAGTCCGAGACCCAGAAGCACACCAAGGCTGACCTGCTGGCCGGATGCGAAGGTGCGGGTGTACCCGCCTCTCCTATCAACAATATGGCAGAGGTTTTTGCCGATCCCCATCTGCAAGATCGCGGGATGCAAATGAGCCTGGATGGCCTTCCCGCTGTGCGCAACCCAATGCGATTTTCTGACAGCGATCTCAATATGACCTCACCAGCCCCTAAATTGGGCGCCGATACAAAAGACGTTCTGGGATAGCGTGAACCACACTTTCTGTTGTCAAAAATACGCCCGTGTGAGAGCTAGGCGGCAGCTCGCCTCACCGATACGACGGCATCTGATCGCTGCTGGTCAGAAACTTATCCTGCACGTATCCGGCAGCCTCGTTGGTCCCATCCAGCGATACCGCGTGCCATCCATCCGCACTGCTCAAAACAATCGGATTGTACGCCAACGTCATGTCCCGCAACTTTTTACCGCCGGGTTTGTCGTAAATCGGCACCTTGCGGGCTTTAGAAAACCAAAACTGATCTTTCAGCAGAAACGCGGTGCCAAAATCCACCACTGGGGCCGGGTGACGCTTTCCGAAGGCGCCAAAATCCGGTGCTGAAGGGTTGATGACGTTGCCATCCACAATGTTTTTGCCGAATTTCAGGTGGTGCGAGAATTGAAACAGGTTCCAACGATCTGCATTGTAGAACCCTTTTGTGCCGGGCCAACCCCGACTGAGCGCCAGCCAAGCCAAATCGGTCAAACCCGTATCAAGCAGCCGCCCCAGCACCAGACCGGACCCATAAGCCCCCACCCGGTAAGGGTTGCCAGCTGCAGCAAAAACCTCTCGCACAGCAGAGAAATAGGCCATGACGCCTTTCAACTGCTGTGGCCCATTCCAAGATCCATCTACCCCGAAATAGATCGCTGTCCCGCGCGGCTGGCCGATTGTGCCCCCGCCGTACTGCAGTGCGAACTCTGCATCTTCGCGTCCGCGCTTGGGGGTTATGCTTTCGATCCGGTCGTTGTTGTATTGGAATACTGCACCAATGCTAAGACCCGCGTCCCAAAGCGCGCGCGCCTCGTGTGGGCGGAGGACCTTGTGCGGCAGATTACGTTCGGGCTGATCTTTGTAGGCGTAGTAGCGAAAGACGGTTTTGACCTTACGATCCACCAGCATGTCCATCATGCCGCGCCGTTTGGTCATATCGAAGGCAGCATCAATCACCGCAGTGGGCAAAAAGCTTGGCAATACATCAGATGCCCGCGCCGGGCCAAGCACAAAGGCTCCGCCCAGCGCCAGCGCCTGTCGCCGGGTCCACATCAGCTTGTGATGCCCGACGCAAACATCGGGCCACCCCGCCAACGGGGGAATCCGTAGCCGTTGATCATGACCACATCTATCGCCTCCGGGCTGGCTGCAATGCCTTCGTCCAGGATCGCTTGCCCTTCGCGGACCATGGCGCCCAGGATCCGGTCCACAATTTCTTCTGACGTGAAATCGCGGCGGGTGATCCCGGCCTTTTCAGATTCATCACGGATGATCTGTTCCACAATCGGATCCGGTTCACCCCGGCGGCTGCCTTCGGGGTAGTTGTACCAGCCAGACCCGGTCTTTTGACCAAAGCGGCCCAATTCGCATATCCTGTCCGCAATGGACACGTAGCGTTCTGACGCGGGCCTTGTGGGCGCGCGGCGTTTCCGAGCCGCCCAGCCGATGTCCAGCCCAGCCATATCCTGCATCGCAAAGATACCCATCGGATACCCGTAGCCGCGCATGGCTGCGTCCACCTCCTGCGGCCAGGCACCGTCTTCGACCATGTAGTCACATTCGCGCCGGTACGCCGTCAGGATCCGGTTGCCGATAAAACCGTCACAAACCCCGGCAGGTACAGGCACTTTGCCAAGACGCTTACCCAGCGCAAACCCGGTGGCCAGCACATCGTCCGCGACCGCCTTGGGGCGAACGATCTCAAGCAATTTCATGACATGGGCCGGTGAAAAGAAATGCAAGCCCAACACGCGCGATGGGTCTGCGACGCTGGCCGCAATCTCATCCACATCAAGGTAAGACGTATTGGTCGCCAAAATCGCCTCTGGCTTACAAGCCGCTTCAAGCTGCGCAAAGACCTGCTTTTTGACGTCCATATCCTCAAACACGGCTTCAATTACCAGATCCACATCGCCCAGCGCAGCATAGTCCACAGCCCCGGTAAGCTCCGCCTTCATGGCCTCAGATTTTTCCGCTGAAATCACGCCGCGCGCGGCACTGGCATCAAGCGTCGTGGTGATCCGGTCCAGCCCACCAGACAAAGCTTCGTCGTCGCGCTCGATCATCGTCACCGACAGGCCGGACATCAGGCAAGCGGTGGCAATGCCTGCACCCATCGTACCGCCGCCAATCACGCCAACACCGTCAACCGGGCGCCCCGCGACCCCTTTCAATTCGGGAATCCGGGTTGCGGACCTTTCTGCAAAGAAAATATGACGCAGCGCCAGACTTTGCGGGTCCACCATCAGCTTCATGATGGTTTCCCGTTCACGCGCGATGGCATCCCAAGCGGGCATGTTGAGCGACGCCGTCATCTGCTCTGCCGCTGCAACGGGGGAGTTCTGACCCCGTGCCCTTGAAGTGGCCTTGGCAACTTCTTCGTCCCATCCTTCCGGCTGAACAACATCTTTGTCCATCAGGGGTACCGGGCGTTCGCCGTCAGCGATTTCCTGCGCCCGCGCGATGGCGCCTGCGCGCAGGTCATCCACCACCGCGTCAATCAGGCCAAGTCCAGCCGCTTCTGCCGCGCCAATAGGTTTCCCGCTGACCACCATTTGCAGCGCCTTCACCGGATCAATCAAACGCGGCAACCGGACGGTCCCGCCTGCACCGGGCAGAATGCCCAAGTGAACTTCAGGCAGACCAACCTTGGCGCTTGCAAGGGCCACGCGCCCGGCACAACCAAGCGCCACTTCCAGCCCGCCGCCCAACGCGGTGCCATGAATGGCCGCGACCCAGGGTTTGGTGGCCGCCTCCAGCACTTTGATTGCATCGGGAAGATGCGGCTCTTTCGGGGGCTGACCGAATTCGCGGACGTCCGCGCCCGCCATAAACGTGCGCCCTTCGCAAATCAGGACCACTGCGCGCACAGCTTCATCGGCATCTGCCTGATTGGCGGCATCTACCAGACCCTGACGCACCGCATAGCTCAGCGCATTCACTGGCGGATTTTCTACCGTCACCACTGCGATGCCGTCTGCCACTTCGTAACTTACTTCGGCCATAAAAGCCCCTTTGCCTACCGACTCGTGTTGCCCCATGGTGGGCCGCAGCGGCGGCGGGTTCAAGCCTTGCCCGCAGCACGCGCGCCCGGCATGTTGGCGACCAGCAAAGGAGAGCGGATATGGCAGAATTCACACCGGAAGACGGCGAAGCCCTGCTTAAGCAGGTGTTTGCCCCCTGGGTGCAGGCGCAAAAGCTGACACCAACGGCGTTTGGCGAAAAGCAAGCGCGGTTTGTTTTACCCGAAGCGTCGGAAACAGAGCTGCAAGGAGGGCCAGGGGCCGGTTTCGTTTGCGGCCAGGCAATTGCCAGCGCGTGTGATACGGCTGTGGTTTTGGCGCTTTCCGGCGCCAACGGCCGGTTTCGCAATTGCACGACAGTCGATTTGCACGTGAACTACTTGCGCCCATTGCCAAAGGGCAACAACGAGGTGGTGGTGGATATTGAATCAAACGGACGAAAGTTGGCGATTGCTCGCGTGTCCGTTTTTGCCGAAGGATCCGAGAAACCGTCAGCAATCGCGACGGCCACATTCATGTATCTGGAAGCGTAATAGCACCTTCGGCGAGGCCCCGGATCGTTGTCCGAGGCGGGTGTCACCCTTTCGAAATCGCGTCTTCAACCTGTTCCAACAAACCGGTTTGATCCTCAACCTCCAGCCGAACCGGCAAGGTCAGCACTTTGCCGCGCCACCGGGCGGGAAGCCGCGCTGCATCTTTTTCCGTGGTGACCATCTGGGCGTGGATTTCAGCCGCTTCACGTTCCATGCGCGTCAGCAAGGCGTCCGACAGGGGCTGATGGTCTGCAAACGACCGGTCCACAGCCACATTGGCACCCAGTGCGCGCAGCGTCGCAAAGAACTTCGCCGGGCGCCCGATCCCGGCAAAGGCGAAGACGCGTAGATCTGACCAATCCATTCCGGTTTGCAAGGGGGCAACGCGCCCTCGGAATACCGGTGCAGCTTTCACCTGCGGCCAAGAGTCTGCAAACCGAGATTGCTCCTTCGGTTCCCCCAACACCAGAACGGCATCGGCACGCGCAACGCCATCCTCAACCGATTGGCGCAGAGGACCAGCAGGAAAAATACGGCCGTTCCCGAAACCCTGCCCGGCATCGACGACCATGATCGTCATAGCCTTTGCGACAGAGGGGTTCTGCATACCGTCATCCAGTATCACGACACCTGCCCCGGCTGCTTTCGCCGCGCGCACACCAGCCAGCCGATCTTTTGCAACCCAGGTTCGGGCAAATGCCGCCAGCAAAAGCGGCTCATCACCGACGTCTGCAACTGACATTTCGGGCCGCACTTCCAGGGGGCCAACTGCTCGGCCGCCGTAGCCACGTGAAACCACATGTGCCTCCAGCCCGAAGTCACGCAAGTGTTCCAACAGCCAGATAACCGTGGGGGTTTTTCCGGTGCCGCCCATGTTGATGTTTCCCACGCAGATAACGGGAATACCCGGATCGACGTGCGCGCCGCGACGCCAGCGCCGATCATCCACTGCGCGCCAGATTATCGACAGGGGCGACAAAAGCCGCGCGATCAAGCCCGGTGCCTGCGGTGGCGCCTGCCAGAAGAGCGGCGGCTTCATGATGCGACCTGCGCGTCGGACAGCATGGCTATCAGTTCTTCGACAACCAGATCAGCAGCTTCCGCCCCGGCGGAAAACATCTGCCAGGCGGCATGGGCCATTTGTGCGGAGGTTTCGGGAACCACCACAGACGACACAGCATCAGCCAGACTTTCGGCGTCGGTGATCATTTGCGCTGCACCTGCCTTTTTCAGCTGCTCGTAAAGGTCTGAATAGTATCCCACATGGGGTCCCGAAATAACGGCCGACCCCAGCGCCACAGCGCTCAGCGGGGATTGCCCGCCGTGGCGAACAAGGGATGCGCCCAAAAATGTGACAGCCGCCAGATGATACCACATACCATCGCCATGTCGCCGATCTGACAGCACAACATCTGTCAGAACACCGCCGCGCCGCAGGTCCGACGCATGCTGCCAGTTCAACCCGCTTTGGTTCAACGCATCGATGTAGGGGTCAATTGCCGCTCCTTCTTCTGGCAGCAGCAGCAGGGCGAGCCGTGGAACCTGTCGGGTTGCCAGCTTTTGCGCTTCAAGGATCTGCGCCAGTTCTTCGGCCGGGATGCCAGCGGCCAGCCAAACCATGCGCGCCTCCAGCGCCTCAAAAATGCGCTGACGCTCAACCTCATGCACTTCGGGCGCTGCGGCGTCTTCCCGCGGTTCACCTGTCATCATCGCGGCGCTGCTGGACACACCCGCCTCGCGCAACGCAGCCAGCGTTGGGGTATCGGGCGCAAAAACCCGTGTGAACTGGCGGAGCCGGCTTCGCATACGCCGTGCCGTCCAGGCCGGATGTTCGTCGCCGCACAAAAGCGTCGTGGCGATGCGCCTGGCTGTCGCTTCTGCCAGCAAGAGCGGTGCTTCGGGCGCGTCTGACCAAAGGCAAACATCCGGGCGCCAATGGTCCAGGAAACGGTTCATTGCCAGCGGACGATCAAACGGCAGGTATTGGTGGATAACTCCCGGCGGTAGTCTCCGTTTGAGCGTAGCGTCGTCGACCGGGTTTCGGGTTGTCAGAAGCAGTGTCAGGTCATCGTCCCATTCTTCATGCAGGCGCGCCATGATGCCCGACAATTCAAGCGACCGACCAGTCGCACGCGCGTGCATCCAGATGAGCGGCCCATCAGGCCGTACAACGGACGCCTCCCCCCGGCGTTCCTGCGCACGTTCCTCCGACACTTCACCGCGCGCGATGGCAGCTTGCAGGGCCCGGTCGGACAGCGGCTCCACCAAACCGGCGGCACGTTTCCAAAGGCTTGCGCGCAGGTCTGTCACGGGATTGCCCTGGCCATCAGGGCCGCCGTGATACCCGGAGCAGAGGCGATGATCCCAGGCAGCTTGGCACCGGGGTTGTTGTATCGCGGCGCCGCGCCGTTTTTGTCATAAACGTCCGCGCCAGCGCGGCGACAAATCAGATCGCCGGCGGCCACATCCCATTCCCACGCATCGCGAAACGTGAACATCGCATCAAACCGACCGTTGGCCACAATGCAAAGCCGGTACGCCAACGAAGATCGAAAATGCCGATCAACCGGCGGCACGCCCCCAGGCCATAGTTCTGATCGCATCATTGGCTTGGCCGCCAAGGCCGATGCGCCGTCCAGATCGGTCACATTCCCGGCGGAAATCTCTTTGCCGTTCAAGGTAGCTGGGCCATTTTCCGATGCGGCAAAAGTCATATCCTTGGCTGGCAGATGCACCGCAGCCGCCACCGGCTGACCGTCTTCGACGATGGCCAAAGAATGGGAGAAATTTTCATGCCCCGCCAAAAACGACCGGGTGCCGTCGATGGGATCGACAATGAAAACTTTGTTGCGGCTGAGCCTTTCAACAGAATCCGCTGTTTCTTCTGATAACCAGCCATAGTCAGGGCGCGCGGCACGCAGTTCCGCCTCCAGCATAGTATTAACAGCCAGATCCGCTTCGCTCACCGGGCCTTGGCCATCGCCTTTGTCCCAATAGTCAGGGCTTTCGCGGAAGTGCTTCATCGCGATTTCGCCCGCAGCCTGGGCGGCCTGGGTCAACAGATCCAGATCAGGTTCCGGCAATGGTCAACCCTTCGACCAGCAGACTTGGGACAACTCGGCTTAGATGCGCCTGCGCATCATTCGCGGGGGTCATGGACGCCAACATGTCACGCAAGTTTCCAGCGATTGTGCATTCATTGACAGGGCCGATCACCTCTCCGTTTTCGACCCAAACCCCTGCCGCCCCGCGCGAATAGTCACCGGTATTAAGATTGATGGTCGACCCGATCATGGACGTAACGATCAGCCCGGTTCCCATCTGGGCGATCAGATCATCCCTAGTGTCGACCCCCGGTGTTAGCTCAAGATTGCCTACGGACGGCATCGGTGGCGCGCCTACACCCCGGCTTGCATTGGCGGTGCTGGCCAGACCCAGTTTGCGGCCTGTGGCAAGGTCAAGGATCCATCCTTGCAGAATGCCGTCTTCAACCAGGGCGCGCCGGGCAACCGGCAAACCTTCCCCATCAAACGGTTTGGACCCACGGATCCGCGCACGAAACGGGTCTTCGGTTAGGTTCAGGCCTTTTGGCAGTACCCGATCGCCCAGCGCGTCTTTCAAAAAACTGGCGCCGCGTGTGATGGCAGATCCGTTGATGGCGCTGACCAAATGGCCGATCAAACTGCCCGATATCCGCTCATCGAAAAGCACAGGGAAAGCCCCGGTGGGCGGGCGCGTGGCCCCGGCACGATCAGCGGCCCGCTGCCCCGCCAAAGTTCCAATTTCAGCCGCATCGGGCAGGTCTGCGGCAAAAGCCCGGCTTTCGCCTGCGTGGTCGCGCTCCATTCCCAGGCCTTCGCCTGAAATGGCCACACAATGTGTGCTATGGGCCGACCGCTCATAGCCGCCGATAAATCCGTTTGATGTGGCCAGAACACGCTGGGTTCGACCGTAAGTCGCCCCGGCACCTTGGGTTTGTGCCACTCCTTTCACAGCAAGCGCCGCGGCTTCCGCAGTCAGGGCGCGGGCTTCCAGTTCCGACGGCGTTGGGTCCACAGCGTCGGCCAATTCCAGGGCAGCCACATCCCAGTGGGTGGCCAATTCGGCTTCTCCCGCCAGGCCGCAAAACGGGTCTTCCGGCGCTTCTCGCGCCATGGAAACCGCCCGGTCTGCCATCGCTTCAATAGCACCATCAGAAGTGTCAGAGATTGAAACGCAGGCTTGCCGTTGACCCACAAAGACACGCAGGCCAAGATCCGTGCCCTCTGCCCTTTCCGCGTGTTCCAGGGCGCCTGCGCGTACTTCAACCGACAGGCTGGTCCCATCAACCACCAAGGTGTCAGCCGCGTCTGCCCCCGCAGCCTTTGCGGCGCGCAGCAAATGGTCGGCCAAATCCGCCAAGTGTTGGTCCATTCCCGCCTCCGATCTTATTTTAGGCAGATGTACGCCAATCCGAGGGCGGCTGAAAGGGTTCGTGCAATGCAAAAGGGCCGCAGCGGTGCGCCCGCTGCGGCCCCGTCAGAGGTGTCAAAAGTTACTGGATACGTTGACCGTTGGCCAAAATCGCCCCGCCTTCTTTCATTTCAATCTTCGACGTCAGGTGATCCGGCCCGTCGCCGCCCGGCACGGTGAACATACCCGACATCATCTTGGCCATCTGTGCCTGTTCGGCTGGCAAAAGGCCAATGCCCACAAGCTTGTCCACCAAACCCAAGCCGCCTTTCAGATCCAGGTTCAATTCCCCGATTGGCATCGGTGGCATTGTGGAATTGTCCAGGATTGCAGACCCCTTACCATTCAATGCAGCGCCGCCAACTTCAAGCGTGATATCGTTGATGTCCACGCTGTCCACTTGCACCGGTGGGGCAGACGCTTCGCCCGCTTTCACCAGATCCACCAGCCACTTCATCTTGGCTGTAAGGTCGATGTTCAAGTTTGCTTTATCGCGTGGGATGGTTCCGGCAGGGTCGACCATACCCCAGATCGTATCCGACGCCTTCAATCCGCCAATCGACATTTTGATCGCCGCGGGCACGCCTTCATCGGTTTTTTTCAAAGGCGCGGAAAACGTCATACCAACCGAATCCATCGAGGCCTCAAACGGTGGCAAAGGCAGCTCTTTCAGCTTCAGCTTGTATACCGCGTCGTTACCCTGGGACGTCAGAGTGGCGATGCCATCGACGACGGCAACAACAGCATTGGCAGAACCATAGGTGAAATCAACGATGCCTTTGAAATCATCGTTTTCGATGTCCATGTTGCCAGAGCCCGATCCAGCAGCGTAGGTAATTGTCATATTGCGGGCGCCGTTCAGCAGCTCTTCGATCTTTTCCTGATCAATGGCATCCACATCCACAGCCAAAGCCAGGTCGTTGTAGGTGATATCTGCCTTTACCTTTGACACTCCGTCATCGACGTTTTGCAACATCGTCATCGCGGCCACATTGATGGTGCCGACATAGTTCGGGATATCGGAACCTGACCGCGTGGTGTTGCTGTCCAGGTTAGAAAGCCCAACTTTTACATCCACAGAACCGTCAGCCGATTTGACGTCGAGGTCGACTTTAGCCGCCTTCATTGCGTGCGTGCGTCCGTCTTCCGGGCCGCTCACGATGTGTTCTACACCATCGGTCCGGATGGTGATTTCCATCGCCGGGGCACCGTCACGCGCATCCGCTGAAATTTCATAGACCTTTGGATAGTAAAGCTGCACCTTGTCGCCGCCGATCTCGACTGCGCGCAAGAAGTCCACGGTGTAGGATAGCCCGTCTTTGGAGGTGATTTTTACATCTGTCCATTCCACCGACTTACCCGCAGTGGTCACGTTGCCAGGCGTCACAGTCAGGCCCGATGCTTCAAAGTCTTTTTGGTACTGGTCCAGCACGGACTGAGCGAGGTCTTGCGCCGTCGCACCAGTGGCAAACACGGCCACCGCACCGGCTGTAAAAGCGATACGTTTGAGAAATGTCATCAGGTCTCCAATCATTTTTGGTTTCATCAAATTTGTAGCTGCGGATTCGCCGCTAGTCGCAAACGACAGTTCCACAAAACGAATCTCGTTGCAAACTGCCTCTAGCTGAGATTTTAGGCAGTGAGGAAAGTCACGGGGAGGGAAGAAAATGACCTGGAGCGCAGAAAAAACCACCGTCAACAGCTGGAACGAATGGGACCCATTGCGTCATGTGATCGTCGGCAAGGCTGACGACTGCCATATCCCGCCGGAAGAACCGGCGTTGGACGCAAAGGTGCCTGAAGACAGCGACATGCGTGGCCAATGGGGCCGTCGCCCGCAAGAAACCATCGACCGCGCGAATGAACTGCTCGACACATTTGCAGACCAATTGCGCGCGCGCGGTATCCGCGTGGACCGGCCGACCCCGATTGACCATTCGTTGCCTGCCACAACGCCGGACTTCCACACAGATAGCCAGTTTGGCTGCATGCCCCCGCGTGACGTCTTGCTGACAGTGGGCAGTGAGATCCTGGAGGCGACGATGTCTTATCGGTGCCGCTGGTTCGAGTATCTCAACTACCGCCCGCTGATGCAGCAGTATTGGGACGAAGACCCGAACTTCCGCCATGAAAGCGCGCCGAAACCGCGCCTGACAAACGAAGACTATCACCCGGACTACCTGTCAGACAAAATCGGCGTAGAAAAACGGCTGCAATGGGCCGCTGAAAAGTTCTTTGTCACCACTGAGGAAGAACCGCTGTTTGACGCAGCCGACGTGCTGCGTTTTGGCCGTGATCTGGTGGTCCAGCACGGGTTTACCACAAACCTGAAGGGTATTGAGTGGATCCGCCGGCACTTTCCCGATCACCGGGTACACGCGGTCAACTTCCCCGGCGACCCCTATCCAATCCACATCGACGCTACCTTTACCCCTCTGCGTCCGGGTCTGATCCTGAATAACCCGCAACGCCGCCTGCCCGACGATCAGCGCAAGATGTTCGAAGACAATGATTGGGAAATCGTGGATGCCGCGCAACCGGCCCACAACGCACCCCCGCCGCTGTGTTATTCGTCCACTTGGCTTTCCATGAACGTTCTTGTGCTGGATCCCAAGACCGTCTGCGTAGAGAAATCCGAGGTCTATCAAGCCGAACAGATGGACAAGCTGGGCATGGAAGTGGTGCCGGTAGATCTGCGCGATGCTTACGCCTTCGGCGGCGGTTTGCACTGCTGCACAGCGGATGTGTACCGCGAAGGCGGGTGTGAGGACTACTTTCCAAACGGCATGTAAGCCTAATGACGCCGCGTAGCCATTGATATGCGCCCAAACCTTCGCAAGCTAAACCAACGTTTGCGGAGGTTAAGGTATGAAACGCTCTTTGAAGCGTTATTCGCTATGGATTTTCTACGCGGCGTTCTTGCTGCTTGCCGTCATTTTTGGGGGCCGGGAAAGCCTGTTCACCTCCGCCGACGAAAGACTCACGATGGCAAAAACTGTCGTCTTGATCGTCTTCATCGGCTTCTTGATCTACTCTTTATACGCCACAAAAAAGGAAAACTTCTTTCGTACATTGGGCGTGATGAACAGGCTCTATTGGGGACGCCAGGTGGGTATGGATCTCTATATCAGCGTATTTTTGTCGCTGGCTATTATCTATCTGGTTGAAGGGTCGTTTGTCGTCACAGCCCTGTGGCTGGTGCCTGTGTTGATTTTCGCAAACCTTGCCATCTTGCCATACTTGCTGCTGAATTTCACAGCGGTTGTGGGGGTTTTCCTCAGCTAAACGGCGGCGCCTGCGCGAATCCGTCTTCCAAACGCTGTGGGCGCGCCCTAACGTTGCGTTATGCAAATCATACCTCTCACCGGCTCCATCGGGGCGACCATCACCGGCGCGGATATCCGTGATCCAGAACAGTTCGGCGCATTGCGGCAAGCATTCATCGACCACGCAGTCATCACGGTTCGCGGACAACAGGATGCCAGCCCGGACGATCAATTGGCCTTTGCCCGCAGCTTGGGTGAAATCAACGTCAACCGGTTCTTCACGCCGCTGGATAGTCACCCCAACATCGCGATTGTGCTGAAAGAGCCGGATCAGACCACCGCGATCGGCGAAGGCTGGCATACCGATCATTCCTACGACACCGAACCCGCGATGTGTTCCATTCTGCGCGCGATAGAGCTGCCGCCTTTCGGCGGGGACACCTGCTTTGCTTCCATGTATGCCGCCTATGACGCGCTGTCGGACCGCTTCAAAGGCATGCTGGATGGACTTCAGGCCTGGCATTCGTCCCGCCACGCGTTTGGCGCGACCACCACCGATCATGAACAATACCAATCCGGGCGCCTACAAAACGCCGAAAAGGCCACACAAGATGCGCTCCATCCCGTTATCATCACCCACCCGCTAAGCGGCCGCAAAGCAATCTACGTGAACCCGGATTTCACCACCCGGATCGACGGGTTGGCACAAGCGGAATCCGATGCGCTTTTGCAGTTCCTTTACACCCACAACCAAAACCCGGATTTCCAATGCCGTGTGCAATGGCAAGTCGGTGACGTGACAATGTGGGATAACCGGGCGACGTGGCATAAGGCGATCAACGACTACCACGGACACCGCAGGTACATGCACCGGGTGACTGTGGAAGGTTGCGCGCTTACCGCTTAGGCCTGCCGAACGTGGTGGATGCCCACCAACTCTCCCAGGCGTAGTCCTTGCCTTCCACCAGTTCTAACCAGACGGAGTTGAGCAAAATTTCCGCCCCTTCGGGAAACGGCACAATGGCGCGTCCGTCATCGCCGGTATGGACCATTGTCAGCGCCCCTTTCGGGTCGTCGGTACGAGTGAAGACGTTGATCGGCCAGTCGGCAACCGGCTTCCCGTCCAGTAACAAGATTACCGCCACTTCCGTTGCGCCCGGCGCATAGGGGGAGCCGTCCACCACCAGCTCAAATTTCAACCCCATGGCCTTATCAGCGCCCCCCGCAAAGGGGCCTACTTGCACCAAGGATTTAGCATTGCGGCGGTATAGCTCTTTGAAACCTTTGTCCGGCAAACCTGCGTCTTGATGCGCCGCAACCGCCCAGTCTAATCCTTCGTACCGCACGTAGTTGGCAAACTTTTCAAAGCTGACAAAAGTCAGCGTTTCCGGGCGCCCGTCATAGGCAAAGATCATCAGGCCATCGGCCGCTTCGGTTTCAATGGCTGGCAGGTTGCCGTTGGTTCCCGTCAGGTCTCTGACACCGTCTGCATCTGAAACCTGGAAGGCATCGAACCTGCGGTCGAGCCAGGGCAGCCGGCCGCCTTTAAAATCCTGCCCGTTTTTCAAGTTGGCCTTGACCGTTTGGCCCGGCTCAATCATGTAATCTTCGGGCTCGATCCAGAATTCATGCGACATTGCCGCGCTAGACAGGACCAACATCGGTGACACCAGCCAAAACAAAAGACGCATGACAACATTTCCTAATCTGTTCCGCCTATTTCTATATAGCCTGGTATTTTCGCTGGCCATCTTTCTCCGCCCCGGACTGGCTCACGAAAACGCGCCAACGGTGATTGATCTTCGCGTCGCGGGTACTGACGTGACGATCACAATTAGAGCAAACCTTGAGGCGCTTTTGTCGGGCACAGCCCAGCATGAGGAAAGTGGTACCGGGGAACGGCCAGAGGATGAAGTCTACAACGCCCTGCGCCAATTGAACTCAGACGAGTTGGTGATCCGTTTTTCCGGCTTTGAGCCCCGGTTTCGCGAAGGCCTGACCCTGCAACTTGGGGAAGCGAATGTTCCGCTAACCCTGGAAGGCATTGTAGCAGGCGCGACTGGTGACACGGATTTTGCCCGCGATGGCAGCACCGTGACATACAGCGCCACGCTGCCCAACCCGGATGGGCAACTGGCATGGCAATATGATGAGAGTTATGGCGACACGGTACTCCGACTGTTCCTGGACGACAAAACCGAACCGACATTGGCGGATTTTGTATCTGCAGGCGCAAAAGCGGATGTGGCCCTTGGTGACGTGAAACCGAAGTCCGCTTGGCAAACCTTCCTAGACTACATCTTTGTGGGTTTTGACCACATCGTGCCAAAGGGGCTGGATCACATCCTGTTTGTCGTTGGCCTTTTCCTGTTGGCCGCACGAGTGCGCCCGCTGTTGTGGCAAGTGACCATGTTTACGCTGGCCCACACCATTACCTTGGCTCTTGGTGCGGTTGGATGGGTGAACCTGCCCGGCAATATTGTCGAACCAATCATCGCCGCCTCGATCGCCTATGTGGCGATTGAAAACCTCTTTACCGACAAGCTTTATCCCTGGCGGCCTGCGCTGATCTTTGGCTTCGGCTTGCTGCACGGCTTGGGTTTTGCCTCCGTGCTGGGCGACTTCGGGCTGCCAGACGGCCAGTTCATCCCCGCCCTGATCGGCTTCAACATCGGAGTAGAGGTCGGCCAGATCGCCGTCATCGCAGCCTGTTTCCTGGCGGTAGGCTGGTTCCGCGATAAACCCTGGTATCACCGGATGATCGTCACACCTGCATCGCTCGCCATTGCCGTGATTGCGCTCTACTGGGTGGTGGAACGGACCGGCCTGATCGCCTGATCCGTCCTTCTTTGGGCCATAAATATCCCGGGGTGAGCCGCAAGGCGGCGAGGGGCAGCGCCCCTCAACCCACGTCAGTTGTCGGAATACGGATCCAGGCTGTCACGCAATCCATCGCCTAGAAAGTTGAACGCGAGGACAACCAACACCACCGGCAGCATCGGGATCGCCGTCCAAGGATAGATCTCAATACTCGCAAGGTTCTGCGCGTCGTTGAGCATCACGCCCCAACTCACCGCAGGCGCCCGCAGGCCGAGCCCAAGGAAGCTCAGCGCGGTTTCCCCCAAAATCATCGCAGGGATCGACAGCATGGCGCTGGCGATCAGGTGGGACGAAAAGTTGGGCAGCAGGTGTTTGGATATCACACGCTTGGGCTTTGCGCCCATCATCTCTGCCGCGCGAACAAACTCCTCCTCTCGCAAGGCAAGGAACTTGGATCGCACCGCCCGGGCGAGCCCGGGCCAATCCAAAAGCCCGAGAATGATAGATATTATGAAAAACACCGCCACCGGTCCCCAATGACTGGGAACCGCCGCCGACAAGGCGAGCCATAACGGCAGTTCAGGCAGGGATCGCAAAATCTCAATGACGCGCTGGACAACCCAGTCCACGCGCCCGCCAAAGTACCCGGCGATGCCGCCGATGGAGATGCCCAGAAGGAAGCTCACTGTAATCCCGATCAGCCCCACTGTCAGCGACAGCTGCGCGCCGTAAAGGATGCGGCTGAATATATCTCGACCCAACCTGTCGGCGCCCCACAAAAAGACGGTTGCCCCTTCGGGCGCGCAAAAGAGGTGCGTGTCAGACTGGATGAAGCCGAACAGATTGTAGGTCCGGCCTTCACAAAACCATTCCAACCGTGCCGGGTTTTCGCGATCCTGGATGTAGTTCCAGCGGAAATTTTCCAGATCCGCTTCCGCCGTAATCGGATAGACATAAGGCCCGATGAACTGCCCGTCGTGGAACAGCCGCACCATCTGTGGTGTGGCATAGAGGTGATCCGCATTCCGCTCATTCGGGGTGTAAGGCGCAATAAAACCTGCAATGGGCAGCATCAGGTAGCTGATCAACAGGAAAATGCCGCTAACAAGGCCCAGCTTGTGGCGCTTGAACTTGCGCCAGATCAGCTTCCAGTTCGGCGCGTCCAGGTCCGGCCGTTCCAGCTTACGGATATCCTCTTGCGGGTCATAAGGGGTCTGATCGACGTAGTGTTCGGGGCGATAGGTCATTTGCCGCGCCCCCCATACCGAATGCGCGGATCGAGCATGGCCAGAAGGATGTCAGATACCATGGTCCCAATCAGCGTCAGCGCAGCCACAAACAGCAGGATGAACCCAGCCAGGAACTGGTCTTGCGATTTCAGCGCGGTCAGCAGCGCCGGACCGATGGTCTGCAAGCCAAGCACCACCGACACAAGAACTGAGCCGGAAATCAGGGACGGCAGCAGATTGCCGATATCAGCCACAAACGGGTTCAATGCCACGCGGAACGGGTATTTGAACACCAGTTTGATTGGTCCCACACCTTTGGCCTTCGCGGTTTCCACGTAGGGCTTGTTCAACTCATCAAGCATATTGGCCCGCAACCGCTGCATCATGACCGACGCGCCCGCCGTACCGATCACGAAGGTCGGAATGATCAGATGCACAAGAACCGATTGGATCTTGGCCCAGCTCAGGGGCTGCCCCTCATACTGCGGGTCCATTAACCCGCCAATGGGCA
This sequence comes from Pseudomonadota bacterium, assembly GCA_039030095.1. Taxonomy (GTDB): domain Bacteria; phylum Pseudomonadota; class Alphaproteobacteria; order Rhodobacterales; family Rhodobacteraceae; genus Amylibacter. Next base: position 40,998 of record JBCCET010000029.1, read on the forward strand.
GCGCCAGGTATTTGTGGCCGTAGTAAAACAGGATCAACGCCAGCAAAAAATTCGGCGTGGCGATGCCCAGATAGCCAATGAACGACAGCGTGTAGTCCACCCAGCTTTTGGATTTCACCGCCTCCAGAACGCCCAGCGGGATGGCAACGATATAGACAAACAAGACAGTGGCCAGGTTCAGCATCACGGTCAGCCACAGCGCGCCCGACACAATTTCAGATACCGGTTGGTCAAACTCAAACGACCAGCCAAAATCGCCCTGGATGATGCCCGAAAACCCATGTGGACCGGGCCAGAAGCCCATCCAGATCATGTATTGCTTCCACAGCGGCTGATCGAGCGAATATTCGCGGCGCAGAAATTCCACCTTGGCCACACCACTTTCCTGTCCCGTGGCACGCAATTCCGCGATCTGGTTCGACAGATAATCACCCGGCGGCAGGTTCATGATGAAAAACACCAGCGCGCTGACCACAATCAACGTCAGGATCATCGTGAAGAAACGGAAAACGATATATCGCAGCAAGTCCATCAACCGGCCTCTTCATCGGCAAACCAGAACTCGTCCGGGCGGTGCAGGCCAAAGTGTGCGCCCGGCTCCCACGCCCAAAGACCGGCTTCTGGCACGTTGCGCAGACGTTTTGACACAACAACCGGCTGAGGTGCTTCGCTGAGGATGCCAATGGCGTACATTTCTTCGGCGTGAATGCGCAGCATCTCTTCCCAGATGGCGCGGCGTTCTTCGTCGGTGTTTGACCGTTCCCATTCGCCCGCCAACAACATCAACCGCGCGGCCTTTGGCATATCCACTTCTTCGCCAGCGTCACCGCCGGTTTGGTAATACTGGCCCCATTTTGGCCAACTAAAAAACTCCTGCTGGCGCGGCGC